>PMCY01000230.1:24338-24486 GCA_003154255.1 Candidatus Aminicenantota bacterium
GCCAAGAAGAGCGGCAAGGCCCGCTTCATCGGCGTCACCACCCACAGCAATGAGCACGAAGTCTTCCGGGCCGTCCTGGAAGCCAAGATCCACGACGTCGTCCTGACCGGCTACAACTTCCGAAAGACCAACCTGGTCGAGCTCGACG
>PMCY01000319.1 GCA_003154255.1 Candidatus Aminicenantota bacterium
GTCGGCCGCGGCCTGGAACTCGCGGCTCGAATCGCCCCGGGTGTCGAGGACGACGCCGTCGGCTCCGACCGTCCGGATCATGGCTTCCAGGCCTGCCAGGTGGTCCTCGCGCCGGGTGCTCTCGTCCCAGGGGTTATAGGAGATGAAGTATTTCTTGCCCAGTTTGTGGGCCAGGTCGGACTGACGGCGAAGCTCGTCCAGTCCGCCCGGCAGGTCGCGATACATGTCCCACTGGTTGCGCGGATCGAGGCCGAGCCGCGGCCAGGTCGGCCAGAGGGTGAAGATGTCGATNNTCGTAAAGGAAGCGCTCGCGGAACATGATCTCCAGGCCCCGGCGCCAGCCGCCGCGATGGGCCTCGGCGTAGAGGGCGTATTGGACGAAGCCCCCGGGCTCGAGGGTGGCAGCCCAGCGGGTGAGCGCGGCTTTTTCGTTCTTGACGCGGCGGGCGATAGCGGTCAGGGCCGTGCCGCCGGCCGCTTCGGCCGAGGCGAATCCCATGGGCCAGGCGTTATCGGGCAGGACAACACCGAGAGGCTTCATCCCGGGCCGGAAAAGCTGGGTGCGGCTGAGATTGTGCGGAGGCTCATTGGGCAAACCGGCCGTGATATAGACGCGGTCCGGTGATTGGCCGAGCGGAACGAGATTTTCCACCTTGATTTTGCCGGAGGAGACGTTGCGGAACGTAAGAAGAAGCTTGGCTCCGGGTTTGAAGGCCGGATCGGGGGCGACCGTGAGCGTCAGCCCGGCCGGAAGATCGGAGGAAGATCGAAGCGCGCCGTCCACGAGGAGCGTGAAGAGGGGCCAGGGGGCCGGCAGGAAGATGGGCGGGCCCTCCGAAAGAGCCAGGCCGGTGATCGTCGTCTCGCCGCCCTTGGGCCCCTCCAGGCGCAAGGCCTGAAGGCCGGGGCCGTCCTCCCCCGCTTTCACGGAGGATCCGCTTTTGACGGCTCCGGCCGCAAGGGCCGCGCCGCCGAAAGCGAATCCCACAGCCAACAAACCCAGAACCGTGATGCCGACAATCCTGCGCTTTTCCATGCGGCCATTGTTCCATAAACGGCGCCGAGGGGGCAAATAAAGGCGCTCGCCCTCCGCGCCGAAGCTCCTTCGGCTCACGACTGGGGGATCCCGCGAGGGGATTGAACCGGGCCGCGGGCCATGATATTTTTAAGAAAAAGCGAAGCCCGCATGAAAAAGGAGGCCGCATGGCCGAGACGTCGTTCGGACCGTCGTCCATCATCACCATCGAACGCCACATCCTCGAGGAACAGCGCTTCCATCCCGAGGCCACCGGCACGCTGACCAACCTGCTCTACGACATCGCCCTGGCCGGCAAGGTCATCGCCAGCAAAACCACGCGGGCGGGGTTGGCCGAGATCCTGGGCCGCACGGAGGACATCAACATCCAGGGCGAAACGGTGATGAAGCTCGACCGCTTCGCCGATTTGACCATCACCCGCATCACCGACCATACCGGCCGCATCGCCGGACTGGCCTCCGAGGAAAAAAACGAATTCATGCCCATCCCGGACAAATACCCCAAGGGCAAATATCTTCTCCTGTTCGACCCGCTGGACGGTTCGGCCAACGTCGATTACAACATGCCGATCGGCACGATCTTCGCCATCCACCGCCGGCCGGCTGATGACGGCCCGGTGACTCTGGAAGAATTTCTCCAGCCCGGCCGCAACCTGGTCGCCGCCGGNNGGATTCACCCTGGACCCGACGGTGGGCGAGTTTCTTCTCTCCCATCCGAACATCCGGATCCCCTCGCCGCCCAGGTATTTCAGCGCCAACCTCGGCTACCAGGCCTATTGGAGCCGCGGCGTCCAGCGCTTCACGGAGCACCTGCAGGGCCGTGAAGGCGGCCTGAAGGGCCTTTCGCTCCGGTATGTCGGAACGCTGGTCTCCGACTTTCACCGCAATCTCCTGGCCGGCGGAATTTTTTATTATCCGGCCGACACCCAGGACCCCAAAACGCCGGGGGGGAAATTACGTTTGATGTACGAGGCGGCGCCGCTGGCCTTTCTGGCCGAGCAAGCCGGCGGGGCGGCGTCCGACGGCCGCCGGCGGATCATGGACATCGAGCCGTCATCGCTCCACGAGCGCACACCGCTGTTTATCGGCAGCCGCACCCTGGTCGAAAAGGCGGACGCCTTCATTCACGAAAACGATTGAAGGATGGACGGTTGGAACGGGGCCCGGGAAAAGAAGCGCCGCGAGATTCTAAAAACCGAATCCCAGGTTGGCCCCAAGGCCGAAGACTCCGAAATCGCCGAAGGGACTGTAGGCGAAAACCTGGAGCTTGAATGCATTCGATTTGAAGCCGGCGTTGATCTTGAAAAGAAGATCGGAGCTCAGCGAGTATCCACTTCCGATCAGAACGAATTTGCTGACCCCGGCCCCGATATAAAAATCCGAAAACCGGAAATTGAGCAGGACCGACGGCGTCAGCCAGACGGGTTTGAAGTTGAATTTATAGATGATCATATCGGCGTCCGCCGATATAAACAAATTCTCCGAGAGATTGAAGTCGAAATTGGCCCCCATCGTCCATAAAAACGGATCGAACGTGGCGTGATTGTCGGTGATGACGCCGAAGCGGATATAAAAATTTAGCGGCCCGGCGGCCTTGGCCTGGGCGGGCAGGGCGGCTAGCAGGGCCAACCCCAGAAGGGTGATTACGACGGTTTTTTTCATCTTCATGGCTCCTTTTCCCTTGGATAAGAATATTTTATACCCCCCGGGAGAAGAGTCAATCCGGAATCCTACGGTCTTGCCATCGCTACGCCGATGACCCGGCCGCCGATCCGCATCGTGTTTTTGAGCGGCGGTTTGCGGGTCTTCAAGCCCGTCTTCG
>PMCY01000173.1 GCA_003154255.1 Candidatus Aminicenantota bacterium
GGGGAATCCGCAGCGTCGTCGTCAGCGGCGGACACATCAATCCGGAACCCCTGGAGGCCCTGACGAAGACGGTCGACGCGATCAAGATCGACCTCAAAGCCTTTACTCCGGAGTTCTATAAAACCTACGTCCGGGGCGAGCTGCGGCCGGTCCTGGAGAGCCTGGCGCTCATCCACAAGAGTGGAACCTGGCTGGAGGTCGTCTATCTGGTCATCCCCACCCTCAACGACTCCATCGGCGACATCCGGCGCATGGCCCGCTGGATGGCGGAGACCCTCGGCACGGACGTGCCGCTCCATTTCACCCGCTTCTCCCCCATGTACCTTCTCAAGAACCTGCCCCCCACGCCCGTTTCGTCCTTGGAGGCGGCGCGCAACGCCGCCCGGGAAGAGGGTCTGCGCTTCGTCTACATCGGGAACGTCCCCGGCCATGAAGGTGAAAATACGGTCTGCCCGAAATGCCGGACCCTGCTCATCCAGCGTTTCGGCTTTCAAATCCAAAAAAATATTTTGAAGGGGGGCGCGTGCCCGAACTGCCGCACGGCGATTCCCGGCCTCTGGACCTGAAGTTTTCGCCGCCGGCGGGCCTGCTCGGGTTCCTGGCCGCGTCCTGGCAGATTTATCTCATCCGCGAGTTCGCCGCCCAGTTCCACGGTTCGGAACTGACCTTCAGTTTCGTGCTGGCCGCCTGGCTTCTGGGAGGCGGTCTGGGCGGAATGCGGGCCGCCCGGCTTTCGGCGCGCCCCGGGACGGCCGTCCGATGGTTCGCCGCGGCTCTTCTGGCCGCCCCGGCCGTCTTCGCCGGCCTCCGGTGCTCCCGCTGGATCCTGGGGACCCTTCCGGGCGAGGTGACGAGCCTGACGCCCATCCTGGCTTTCGCCCTGGCTTCGTCATTCCTGCTCAATTTCCCCCTCAGCGCCGCCTTCGTCCGGCTCACCCAAAACACAGGGAGCGGCGTCGTGCGGATCTACCTGTGGGAATCCGCCGGGGCGGCGGCCGGAGGCGTCGTCTCCTCGATTCTTTTCATTCCCCTCGTTCCCGACTGGACGGCGCTGGCCCTGATCCAGACAACCGCGGCCGTCGCGGTTTTGGTTCTCTTCATCAAAACGCGCCCGGCCGCCGCACTGATCGCGGCGGCCTTGCTCGGCCCCGCCTGGGCCTTGATGGACCGACCGCTCCAGAAAGCCGTCTGGAAGCCCTTCGATCTCGTGGCCGCGCGGGACGGCCCTTACGGCCGCATCCAGATCATTGAAACCGGCGGGCTCTTCACCGTATACGAGAACGGGGCCCGGACCTTCTCGATCCCCGATCCCGCGGCGGCCGAAGAATCCGTCCATCTTCCCATGCTCCTGCACGGGCACGCGGATAAGGTCCTCCTGATCGGCGGAGGGCTCGGCGGAGGGCTCGGCGAGGTCCTCAAATACCCGGCGCGCAGAGTCGTCGCCGTCGAGATCGACGGACGGCTGGCCGGGACCGTCCGGCCTTATCTCGATCCGTCCGGCCGGGCCGCGCTCGACGACCCCCGGGTCCGATTGGTGGGAACCGACGGCCGGGTCTATTTGGAGCGATCGGCGGACCTCTATGACGTCATCATCGTGGCCGTTCCCGAGCCCTCGACGGCCCAGTTCAACCGGTTCTATACCGCGGAATTTTTCCGCCTGGCCAAGCGCCGTCTGGCCCCCGGCGGCATTTTTTCCTTCAAAGCCGGCGCGGCGGAGAATTTCATGAGCGGGGCCCGCCGGACTTATCTGTCGGTCCTGCGGACGACGCTGGCCTCGGTTTTCAACGTGATCGCCGTCGTCCCCGGCGACAATGCGGTCTTTGCCGCTTCGGACTCGCCCCTAGCCTTGGACGCGGAGTCTTTGGCGGAAAAGTTGCGGAAAGGGGGCATTCGTACGATCACTCTGACTCCCGAGGCTCTGCGCGACCGGCTCCATCCCCTGCGCACGGAGATATTCGGGAGCGCCCTGACCGGGACTGTCCCGGTCAATTCCGATCTCAAGCCGGGCGGATATTTCTTCCAGATTCTGCTCTGGAGCGAACAGAGGGCGGGCCTGGAGGCCCGGGCCCTGCGCCTCGCCGCCCGGATCCCGCCCTGGGCGCTTCTGGCCTTCCCCTTGGGGGTATTCCTGGCCGTTCTCTTGTGGGCCGCCCTTCGGCCTCAAGCCGGATTCTCGTCTTCCCTTTCCGTGGGCTTCCTGGGTTTCAGCACCATCGTCATGGAGATCCTGGCCATTGTCCGCTACCAGGCTCTCTATGGGTCTTTCTACGGGAGCGCGGCGAGGCTGTTGTCGATGATGATGGCCGGCCTGGCATTCGGAGCTTGGATCGGGGCCCGGGGGCGGACATCCGCGGCGCGCCCGGCCGTTTTGCAGGCGGCGCTCCTGGCGCTCATCGCGGCCGGATGGGCGGCGATTCCGGGGCGGCCTCCGGAGTGGGGTTTCGATCTCTATCTGCTTGCCTGGGGATTTTTGAGCGGAGAATACTTCGTCGCGGCGGCCCGAGCGTTTCCCGCCCGACCCGGCGGCGCCGGACGGGCGTATGCCTGGGACCTTCTGGGATCGTTCGCCGGGGCCATCGCCCTGACCGCGATCTATGTCCCGCGGACGGGCATCCGGCCGATCGTTTTCGCCCTGGGCCTNNCCGGCCGGGGCCGGCAACAATCCCGCCGACAGCCTGATCGCCAATATCCGCCGTGTGTTCATCGGTGAAGAATCAGTCGTCCGACTGGTGGCCACGGCCCTCCTGGCCCGCGGCCACCTCCTGATTGAAGATGTTCCCGGCATCGGCAAAACGCTCCTGGGCATTGCCCTGGCCCGCTCCATCGACGCCTCCTTCAAACGCATCCAGTTCACCAATGACCTCCTCCCTTCGGACATCCTGGGACTGTCCATTTTCAACCCGGAGACCCGGGGCTTCGAATTCAAGCGCGGCCCGATCTTCAGCCAGATCATCCTGGCCGACGAGATCAACCGGACGACGCCCAAGACCCAGAGCGCCCTCCTCGAGGCGATGAGCGACCTCAGGGTGACCGTGGACGGCCAGACCTATCCCCTGCCGGTCCCTTTCATGATCATCGCCACCCAGAATCCCGTTGAATACCACGGGACGTTTCCCCTTCCCGAAGCCCAGCTGGACCGTTTTCTGCTCCGCCTCAAGATCGGCTATCCGGCGCGGCAGGACGAAGCCCGCATCATCCGCGGCACGGACTACTATGACCAGGCGCAGTCCCTTCCGCCGGTCCTGACCGCCGCGGATGTCGTCGCCCTGCAGACTGCCGTGGACGCCGTCCGACTCGACGAGGCCCTTCTCGGATACATCCTCGACGTGGTCAAAGAGACCCGCAACGCACGGGCCATCAAGCTGGGCGTCAGCCCCCGCGGGGCGCTCCTCCTGCGGCGGGCCGCCCAGGCCTATGCCCTGACGTTCGGCCGGGACTATGTCACGCCGGACGACATCCAGACCGTGGCCGTGCCCGTCCTGGCCCATCGCATCATCATCGATTCGCAGTCCTACGGGCTCGTCCGCATCCATGAATCGGACGCCCTCATCGAAGAAATC
>PMCY01000321.1 GCA_003154255.1 Candidatus Aminicenantota bacterium
CTGGGGGGGCACGATGTTCGAGTATCTGATGCCCGCCCTGCTGGTGCGCAATTACGAGGGGACTCTGTTGCAGCGCAGTTGTCTGGCCGCCGTGGATGGACAAATCGCTTACGGCAGACGCAAAAATATCCCCTGGGGCATTTCCGAATCGGGCTATTTTGCCTTTGACGCGGATCANNGGCGTGCCGGGCTTGGGATTCAAGCGGAACCTGACCGAAGACCTTGTCGTGGCCCCTTACGCTTCGCTGCTGGCGCTGTCCTTGCGTCCGCACAAGGTGATGGAGAATATGGCCCGCCTGGCCAAGCTGGGAATGCTGGGCGCGCACGGTTTCTATGAGTCCGTTGATTTTTCGCCCACCCGGCTTCCGTTCGGCGCAACCCAGGCCATCGTCCGTTCCTATATGGCCCATCACCAAGGGATGATCCTGCTGGCCCTGGTCAATCAATTGCAGGATAAAATCATGGTGCGGCGCTTCCATGCCGATCCGATCGTGCGGAGCATCGAATTTTTCCTGCAGGAAAAGGTGCCCTATGATGCGCCGCTGGAAGCCTTGCAGCTCGAGGATGTGCGGGCCACCCGGCCGGATCCGGTCCGGCGCCTGGTCAGCGCTTCACCCTGGAGTGTTTCGGCGCGATCCCCCTGGCCGGAGGTCCATTTCCTGTCCAACGGACAATACGGCGTGTTGATCACGAGCGCGGGGGCCGGATTCAGCACCTGGAAAAACGTGGACCTCACGCGCTGGCACGCCGATACAACCCGCGAGGACTGCGGCGCCTGGATCTATCTCCAGGACCTGGAGACCGGCGATCTGTGGTCGGCCGCCGATCAGCCGACGGCCGCGACGCCAGAGAGCCAATCGGTGCAGTTCTATCCGCATAAGGCTGAATTCCGGCGTACCGATCACGGCCTCGGTTTGACGATGGACATCACCGTCGCCCCGGATGACGATGTCGAGATCCGCCGCGTCACGCTGACGAANNCTGTTTATCGAAAGCGCCTACGTGGCGGAGTCGAACGTGCTCCTCTTCCGGCGTCGGCCCCGCTCCGCGGGTGAGGAACCCCTCTACCTGGCGCATTCCGCGGCGGTCTCGCCGGGACATCCCGTCAGCGGCGCGGTGGAGACCGATCGGGCCCGCTTCCTGGGCCGCGGAGGGACGCTTCAGGCGCCGGCGGCCTTGACCGCAAAAAAGGGGCTGTCCGCGACGACCGGCGCCACGCTGGATCCCATTCTGGCGCTCGGCCAAATCCTCGAACTGCAGCCGCATGCCTCGGCGCAAGTGAGTTTTATCACCCTGGCGGCGCGATCGCGCGACAAGGCTGTGGCGCTGGCCCAGCGCTATCAGGACGGGCAAACGGTCGAGCGGGCCTTTGAGCAGGCCCGGGTGCGGGCCGAATCGGAACTGGATAAGCTCGATCTGACGGTGACGGACTTGGAGCGGATCGAACAGCTTTTGTCGGCCTTGCTGTATCCGCGGGCCGGCTTGCGGGCGAACGCCGCAACGCTGGCGGCAAACCGCAAGGGACAAGCGGCCTTATGGCGTTTCAGTATCTCCGGCGACTATCCCATCCTGCTGGTCCGCATGAACACGACGGAAGACCTGACCCTGGTGCAACAAGCGCTTCAGGCGCACGCCTACTGGCGCAATCGGGGCATTCCGATTGACCTGGTCATTCTCAATCAGCAGGGAACGACCTATGGGCAGGAATTGCGCGGTCAACTCCAACGCGTCCTGGTCCGCCAAAACAGCGAGGCTTGGTTCAATCGGCGCGGCGGCATTTTCACCTTATACGCCGATCAGCTGAGCGAAGCCGATCGGGTGCTGCTGGAAACGGCCGCCCGCGTCGTGCTCAACGGGACCCAGGATGCGCCGGCTCAGCCATGGCCCGGGCCGCACAAACCCGCGACGCGGCTGCCGGCCTTTGTTCCCATGCCCGGCCCGGCCGCGCCGGAATCCACGCCGCCTCTGGCCCGCCCCGGCGATCTTGTCTTTGACAACGGCCTGGGGGGATTCAGCGCCGACGGGCGCGAATATGTCATTTATCTCGAGCCGCAGCGGTCGACGCCGGCGCCCTGGATCAACATCATCGCCAATCCGGATTTCGGCTTCATGGTCTCCGAAACCGGCGCAGGTTATACCTGGTTCGGCAACAGCAGTGAGAACCGGCTCACGCCCTGGTCCAACGATCCGATTACCGATCCGCCGGGTGAAGTGATCTATCTGCGCGACGAAGAAACGGCCGAGGTCTGGTCGCCCACCCCGCAGCCCTGTCCCGCCGCGGCCCCCTATCTGGTTCGACACGGCGCCGGCTATTCGATTTTCGAGCATCACAGCCACGGACTGGCCCAGCGGCTGCGGCTCTTTGCCGCCGCGGAGGATCCGGTCAAGGTGGTGCAGCTGCGCCTGACGAACATGTGGGCGCACACGCGCCGCATTACGGCGACGTTTTACGCGGAATGGGTGCTGGGTGTGACACGCGACGCGACGCAGCAATTTGTGGTCTCCGAATATGACAGCGAGCATCAAGCGCTCCTGGCGCGCAATGGCTATCACGCCGAATGCGGCGAGCGCATCGCCTTCGTCGCCGCCAGCCGGCCGCTCCACGGCTTGACGGCGGATCGCAACGAATTTTTAGGGCGCCGGGGAAATCTCCGCCGGCCCGCGGCGCTGGATCGCATCGGCCTGGCCGGAGCCGTCGAGCCGGGACTCGATCCCTGCGCCGCTTTGCAGCTCCATGTCGATCTGCATCCGGGCGAAGCGCAAGAAATCTTTTTCCTGATCGGCCAAGGCGCGAATAGGGCCGACACCCGAAAACTGATGGAGCGCTATCAAAATGCGGAGAAGATCGAGGCGGCCTGGAATCAGACGATCGCGGGCTGGGACCGATTGCTGGAAACGGTTCAGGTGCAAACCCCCGATCCGGCCCTGAATTTGATGCTCAACCGCTGGCTGCTCTACCAAACCCTGTCCTGCCGATTATGGGCCCGCTCGGCCTTCTATCAATCCTCCGGCGCATTTGGTTTTCGTGATCAATTGCAGGACATCCTGGCCTTCGTGCATTCCGCTCCGCACCTGGCCCGCGAACATATCCGGCAAGCCGCGCAGTTCCAGTTCGATGCCGGCGACGTGTTGCATTGGTGGCATCCGCCCTCGGGCCGCGGAGTCCGGACCCGCTTTTCCGATGATCTGTTGTGGCTGCCTTATGTCGTCGCTCAGTACGTCACGGCGACCGGGGACGAAGCCGTGCTGGAGGCGAAGATCCCTTTCCGCCAAGGCGCGCCGCTGGAGCCGGGCGAGGCCGAACGCTACAACCTGTACGAACCCGCCGCCGAAGCCTATACGCTCTTCGAGCATTGCCGCCGGGCCCTGGAGAAAGGGACCACGGCCGGGGTGCACGGCCTGCCCTTGATGGGCGGCGGCGACTGGAACGACAGCATGAATCTCGTCGGTTACGAGGGCCGCGGGGAAAGCGTCTGGCTGGGCTGGTTCTTATGGTCGACGCTGACGGACTTTGCCGGGTTGTGCGATCGCCGCGGCGATCCGGCCCAAGGGGCGCGATATCGGCAGCGCGCCGCCGAGCTGGGCCGGGCCATCGAAGCGAACGCCTGGGATGGCGCGTGGTATCGGCGGGCGTATTACGACGACGGCACGCCGCTGGGATCGGCGGAGAGCGGTGATTGCCAGATCGATTCGATCGCCCAATCCTGGGCCGTCCTCTCCGGCGCGGGCGATCCCCTTCGCGCGGCCCAGGCGATGGAATCGGTCGCCGACCGGCTCGTCCGCCCGGTGGATCAGCTCGTGCTCCTTCTCGCTCCGCCCTTCGACCAAACTCCGCACGATCCGGGCTATATCAAAGGGTATCCGCCCGGCATCCGCGAAAACGGCGCGCAGTATACGCACGCGGCGCTGTGGGCGGTGGGGGCGTTTGCCGAGCTGGGACAAGGCGATCGCGCCGCATCCCTGCTCCGTCTGCTCAACCCGATTTATCACAGCGACACGCCGGAAAAGACGGCCCGCTATGGGGTGGAGCCCTATGTGATCGCCGCCGACGTTTATAGCGCGGCGGCGCAGCGGGGGCGCGGCGGCTGGACGTGGTACACCGGCTCCAGCGGCTTGATGTACCGGGTCGGGCTGGAGGCCATCCTGGGAATACGGCGCATCGGGCCGGCCTTGCGGATCGATCCTTGCATTCCAAAAGCGTGGCGGCGTTACCAAGTCACCTACCGCCTGGGGGAAACATCTTTTCAGATTGAGGTAGAGAATCCCGCGGGCGTCCATCGCGGCATTCAACAAATCAAGCTGGATGGGCGCCTCCTGAACGAAAACGCGGTTCCCCTGTTGGATGACGGCGGCCGGCATCAGGTCCAGGTCCTGCTGGGCCCCGTCAATAAAACGCCCCCTTCAGAAAAAGCTTAAACCATGAAAACCAAAAATCTTACCCCGGGACTCCTGCGCCGGATGGACGCCTATTGGCGGGCCGCGAATTACCTCTCGGTCGGCCAGATTTACCTGCTGGACAACCCGCTGCTGAAAACGCCCCTGAAATTGGAACACATCAAGCCGCGTTTGCTCGGTCATTGGGGCACAACGCCGGGACTGAATTTCATCTATGTCCACCTGAATCGGGTCATCCGGGAACGCGGCCTGAACGCGATTTATATCACCGGCCCGGGCCACGGCGGTCCCGGGATCGTAGCCAACACTTATCTGGAAGGCACGTATAGCGAGGTTTACCCCGACATCTCGGCGGACGAGGCTGGGATGAAGAGGCTGTTCAAACAGTTCTCCTTTCCCGGCGGCATCCCCAGCCATGTCGCTCCGGAAACGCCCGGCTCGATTCATGAGGGCGGCGAGTTGGGCTATTCGCTGTCCCACGCCTTCGGGGCGGCTTTCGATAATCCCGACCTGCTGGTCGCCTGCGTCGTGGGCGACGGCGAAGCGGAGACCGGTCCGCTGGCCACAAGCTGGCACTCGAACAAGTTCCTCCATCCGGTGCGCGACGGAGCGGTGCTGCCCGTCCTGCACCTCAACGGCTACAAGAT
>PMCY01000285.1 GCA_003154255.1 Candidatus Aminicenantota bacterium
GTTCCAGCAGAGCGATTCGCCCCGCCGGACCCGGCCCAGCTCGCAAATGAGGCAGGTGTGCCCCTTGGCCGGCGGCATGCGCTTGGCCCCGCCGTCGCCTGGGCTCAGATAAAACGTGATGGGCAATTCGGCCGAACCGAAATATTCGCTCCACTTTTTAAGGAAGGTGTCTTTCCGTTCGATGCGCATGGAATCTCCTTGGGGGGATGCTAGTCCTATTTCCTCAGTTTAGGACAGTTTTGTCAACGCGGGAGGCCGCGGGTGGTTGATCCAAGCCCTTAACGCCGGTATATTGATGATCGGGAAATGGATCCAGATATGAAAGCCATCGGCGTTCGCCTGATCCGGGCGGCCCTCGCGGTCGCGCTGAGCGGAGCGATGTGGTTTCTATCGAATGGGATCCACCATGTTTGGATCCTGGCCTGGCTCGCGCCGATTCCGGTTCTGCTCGTATTGTTGGAATTGTGCCCCGGAAAAGCCGGGCTTACGGCGTTCTTGGCCTCGACCCTCGGGGCCCTAAGCTTTGTTGTGGCATACGGCTCGTTTCCGATTATGATGCGGATTTCCTTGCTCACGATTTTTACCGTGCCGTTCCTGGTCGTCGCGTCGGCGTGGCGGGTGATCGCCCGCCGCGGGCGCCCCGTCATGGCGGTCTTGACTTTTCCCGCCTTGGTCGTGGCCGCGGAATATCTTCTCTCGCTCTTTTCGCCGAACGGAACCTTCGGAAGCATCTCGTATTCGCAAGGGGACGTTCCGGTCGTGCTTCAAATCGCGTCCGTGACGGGAATCTGGGGCGTCTCTTTCCTCCTGGCCCTGGTGCCTGCGTCTTTGGCCGGGGCCTGGCGTTTTCGCCGGGAGCGAAAGACGGCCGCCGCATTGCTCGCGATCGGCGCTTTGCCGATCGGCCTGTGTCTCATCTTCGGCGCGGTCCGCCTCGCTGGCCCGCCGCCCGCGGCCCATGTCCGGGTGGGGCTGGCGTCAAGCGACGCGGAAGTTGGCCGGCATTTCTCGACGCAGGCGGCCGAGGCGCTGCCCGTCGTCCAGGCCAATGCGGATCGCGCGGCGGAGTTGGCTAAGCAGGGCGCCCAAATCATCGTTCTGCCGGAGAAGTTCGTCGGCATCACGGCGGCCTACGCCGATCGGGCGCTCGCCATCCTCAGCGACGCCGCGCGCGATAATGGGGTGATGATCATCGCCGGTTTCAATTATCTGAGCCTGGAGGAAAAACGAAACGTCGCCGTGGTTTTCGGTGCCGACGGCAAGACGGTGCTCAAGTACGACAAACAGCATTTCGTGCCCAATCTGGAGAACGGCTATCGCCGCGGAAAAACGGTCGGCTTTATCGGCGGATTGCCGGTCGCCTCCGGAATCGCTATCTGCAAGGATCTCGACTTCGCCCCGCTGGGCCGCGCCTACGCCCGCCGGGGCGTGGGTTTATTGTTTGTGCCTGCCTGGGATTTCGTCAACGACGGCTGGCTGCATAGCCGCATGGCTGTGTTGCGCGGCGTGGAGGGGGGATTCGCGGTGGCCCGCAGCGCGGCCAACGGCCGTCTCACCGTCAGCGACGCCCGCGGACGAATCGTAGCCGAGAGGATCTCGAGCGAATCGGACGACGTGCTGCTCACGGCCGACGTCTCAATCGGTCCCGGCGGCACTTTCTACAGCCGCACAGGGGACTGGTTTGCTTGGTTGTGCTTGGTTGCGGTCTTTGTGTGCTTCGCTTACCCCCGAAAAAAGTCTGCTTGAATTATAGGAGTGCGAAATGAAGGCCATTGTCGTCTATGAATCTTACTGGGGCAACACCGCCTCTGTCGCCCGGGCCATCGCCGAAGGAATCGGATCGGGTGCACAGGCTTTGACGACCACGGAGGCGACCGCCGCGGTCATCGCCGATGCCGACCTCATCGTGGCGGGATCGCCGGTGATCGCCTTCAGCCTCCCGAACGAAAAGATGCGCGAGAGCATCCGGCTCAAGCCGGGAAAAGCGCCGACGCCGCCCGATCTTTCCCATCCGTCGCTGCAATCCTGGATGGCCGGCCTGTCCAAGGGGAAGGGGAGATTCGCGGCGTTCGAAACGAGGGTCAAAATGTCTCCCGGCGGGGCCACGCCGAAAATCATCAAGGGCCTGGAAGAAGCGGGGTATGCTCCGATCGGCGAAGCCCAGCGCTTCATCGTCAAGGGCAAGTTCGGGCCTTTGCATGACGGCGAGCTGGATCGGGCCCGGCAGTGGGGCGCGGAGTTGGCAAAAGACATGGAGCGTTCTTAAACGAACCGTTAATCCAATGGTTGCGCAATCGAAAAACTCGCACTTATGGCGCGAGAAAACAACTTGAGCCACAACATACTAAACCTTGGCAAATAGAATGCTTCGAAACCATGGCCTGTTCTTGGGCGGACGGCCTGAAAGGAAATGAAAATGAACGATTTTCCTCAATTCGTGAAGAATCCGATGAACAGAATTGCCCGCGTCTCGCAGCATACCAAGGACATCGACGGCTATGTCTTCGATGGCCGGGACGGAAGCCAGGTGGCTTTCTGGACCTGCAAAAAGGACCGGAAATCCGAAGAGCACGCGCACGAATATGAAGAATACATGCTGGTCGTGCAGGGGGAATACACTCTGATCGTCGAAGATCGGACAGTGACATTGGCCGCGGGACAAGAATATCTCATCGCCAAAGGCGCCAAACACTCCGGGGAATGCATCGCCGGGACGCGCACAATCCACGTCTTCGGCGGCAATCGCGTCGAGCGGGAAAAAGACACGGATCATTTATCCGGCCACCACCAAGATTGATGGGCGTCGCGTTGGAGAAAGCATTATGCAAATGACTGAAATCCCGTTTGGAACGACAGATTGGTCGGTGGTCGAGCGAGTGGAACATAAAGGCGAAACGGGATTGGCATATTGGCGTACTCGCAATTTCGGGATAATTCGTGTCCGCATGATCGAGTATACGCCCGGCTATCTGGCTGATCATTGGTGTGAAAAGGGGCATATCCTCCTTTGCCTCGAGGGAGAATTGCACACCGAGCTTCAAGATGGCCGCACGTTCGTTCTGAAACCCGGTCAAAGCTATCAAGTCGCCGACATCGCCGAACCGCACCGCTCCTCAACCAAGGTCGGGGCCAAGCTGTTCATCGTCGATTGAATTTGTGGAGGCGCGATTCGGATATCGTTGAGAAGAACAAGGCGGGCGAGTAAATTGAATAGCCTGAAATCGGAACCCGAATGAAAACGGACGTTCTTTCATTGATCTGCGATCCGGAGACGCACGACGCGCTCGAGATAAAGACCGAAAATGACGGCCGCGGCCGTCCGCGGGAATTCCTGGTCAATCCGAAAACCGGCCGACGCTATTTTATTCGCAAGGGCATTCCCGTCTTCCTCCTCGAAAGCGAAATTTCCGGATCGAACCGTAAATATCAAACCATGTATGACCGCATGGCACGGTTTTATGATTTCTCGACGTGGCTGTACTCCCGCTGGAAAGGAATGAGCGTCGAGGCCCGATTGTGCGAATATCTCGACGAACTCGAGGTTGCGGCGGGAAGCCTAGTCCTGGAAATCTCCGTGGGAACGGGGCGCAATCTGCGGGTTTTGCCGCGCGGCGCGGAATTCTTCGGCCTCGACATTTCCTGGGGCATGTTGAAGCAGTGCCGGCGCAACGGCGCGAAATGGAAGCTCGACGTGAGTCTTTTCATGGGCACGGCGGAGCGGCTGCCCTTCAAGGACGAAGCCTTCGACGTCGTCTTCCATTTCGGGGGGATCAATTTTTTCAACGACAAAGCGGCGGCCGTCCGGGAGATGATCCGCGTGGCCAAGCCCGGCACGAAATTCGTCATCGGCGACGAAAACGAAGCGCTGGCGAAGAAGTATGAAAAGCTTCCCGTCACGGGAGGATTTTACGGCCATCGGAGTACCGCGATCTCGGCGCCCGTGGATTTACTCCCGCCCGGAATGCAGGACGTGCGGGTCAAGGACATCGCCGGCGGCGACCTGTACTGCCTGACGTTCCGGAAGCCGAGTTGACGGGCTCAGGAGGATTCCAGTGACATGAACGACACACTGCATATCACGAGCGGCGACGTCGCCGGCGGCCTCCTGGCGAAGGCCGGGCTGGGGGGTGAGATTTTCGTCTGGCATGACATTCTTTACGACGGCCCCCGCAATCCCGGCTGGCCGGATGATCGGACGATCGATGCCCGGGCGGAGTTTCTGGAGCGGATGACGGGCGGAGGACTGAGCCGGGAACGGGTGAAAGAGACCCTCCTCGCCCAATATGCGAAGCTCGCCGGCGCCTCAGACTATACGCGCCTTGTGCTCTGGTTCGATGCCTGCCTTTTTGATCAATCCATGCTCGCGCACATTCTGACCTGCCTGTTTTCCAAGGGCATTTTCAAGGCGGACCTTCTCTGCGTAGACGCTTTTCCGGGGATCGTCCCGTTCGATGGACTTGGCCAGCTCCAACCGGCTCAATTGGCGTCTCTTTACGCCCAACGCCGGCCGGTCACGGAGGCCCAGTTCCGATTCGCCCAGATCGTCGACGCAGCGTTTTCCGCGCTGGATTCGATGGAGCTGGCGAAGCTGGCGCTCCACGCGGATGCGCCCCTTCCCTTTGTTCCCGCCGCGGCGGCGCGATGGCTGCA
>PMCY01000335.1 GCA_003154255.1 Candidatus Aminicenantota bacterium
AGAAGCAGGGCATCGTCCCCCGGGCGTAGAACGCCGGCGCTTTCCCGGACAGAACGGCCGCCAGGCCCATTTTTTCCAAGCCTTTGACCAGGGCCTGGGAGATGAGCTTATAAGAGCCGCCCAGGGTGGGCGTGAACGTCCCGATGTCGTTGGAGACGACCGCGTAGGTGATTTCCTTGTGGTGCAGGACGAGCTTGCCGCCGGTCTGGCGGCGGACGATGTCGATGCCGTTGGCCCGGCAGAACTCCGGATCAACGACTCGGACGGCCTTCTGCCCGTAGCCGAGAGAGGCCGTGGGCCGTTCCCATTGATAGAAACGAAGCGTCGTCGACGGATCCTGGCCCAGCGACCGGAAAAGAAATTCGTCGACCGCCATGTTCAGCGAGCCGGGAAGCGGACGGCCGTGGGTGAGATAGCGCCAGTTGTTCATGGGGGTTGTCGATTCGGAAGGAGAGAGCGGGCAATGGGACTCGAACCCACAACACCCGGCTTGGGAAGCCGGTACTCTACCATTGAGCTATGCCCGCTCACTCTTCCCGACCGGGAATTCAGGCTTGAATAACGCGTATATATAGCCGCATCCGCCGGAACTTGTCAAATTGAATTACTCGGACCGGCCCTTTTCAGGCAAAAAAAGCCCCGCGGCAACGGGCCGATACCCGGTTCCGCGGGGCGCGCTTACGCGGAAACTATTTAAGTGTGACCGTCTGGGCGGCGACTCCTCCCTTGATCGAATCATATTTGACCGTCACGTCGCCCGATCCCTTGACCAGGTACATGATCGTCCGGGCCGTCTTTCCGGGCGTCCCGTTGCGCAGGATGATCCGTTTGAGGTCCTTCTGATCGATGAACGAGGTGACGTTGGGCTTGATCCGGTAGACCTCCCGGTTGTCGATCCAGCTGGCCGAAATGACCGCGGCGTCCTTGCCTTCCAGGGTCAGGAGGTCAGGCCGGACGACGTTGTTCTGGGCGGCCCGCTCCAGGATCGTCGGGACGACCTTGGCGTTGACGATGTCGACGAAGACCCGGTAGATGTCGCCGCTCAGCTTCTGGACCTCGGCCGATTCCACCCGGATCTTGGGCATCTCGTCGGCTTGCAGGAGGGTGAAAGCCATGTTGCGATGGCACAGCTCCTCGTTCATGAACCGGGGCGGGACGCGGCTGGTGAAGCGCTTCCACGTGCCGCCGATCTCGACCTCGCCGAACTGGGGATGATTGAATTTTTTCCACTCGGTCAGCTCGGCCCCGAATTCGACCTTGTCGTTGAAGAAATACGTCCCCTTGCGGCCGTTGATGGGGCTCCCGGGATCCTTGGCCGCCTCCTGGAGATCGGGGCTCGTGAAGTACTGGTCGCCGTTCCACAGCTCGTTGGAGAAGGACATGATGCCCGCGCCGTCGTTGGTCCAGTCGATGAATCCTCCATGCACCGTATAGAGGCCGCTCCAGATGACGATGTAGCGGTAGAACGGCAGAATCATCTCGCCGGTCTTGCCCAGCTGGTCGTAAGCCCGCACGTCGCTCGTCGGATATTCCCCGGCCGATTCCGCTCCCGGCCCGCGCAGGATCATCCCTCCGTTGTTGTGGAAGGACTGGACGCCGGAGATGTTGGGATGGGACGTGATGAAATCGACCTCGGCCCGGGCCTCGGGCAGCTGGGTCGGATAGTCCAGGGCCCCGCTCTGGATATAGTTGGGCTGCCAGTCGAAAGGATAGTTGCGGTTGGGATCATACTGGCCGAAATCATCCTCGCCGACCCGGCCGTCCCCGTCGTTATCGATACCTTCCTGGCCGAGCATGATATAGTCGCCCTTCTCACCGAAGGGGACCGGCTCCATGCTCCGCGGATCGACCGCGCTGGGCCGGTAGTTGCCCTTGCCCGGCACGTATTTGCGGATCTGTTCTATCATGCCGTTGCCGTTGAGGTCGGTCGGCTTGTCCTCGTCGAACTTGTAATCGTTGTCGTCGTCCATCGGGAAATGGCCGGAGCGGGCGTTACCGCTGGCCCCCTCGAAGAAATATTGCCGGCCGTCGGGGTTCATCGTCGGGATGATGTAGAAGGCCCGCTCATTGACCAACCGGGTGATGGCCTCCAACCGGCCATAGTTTTCCATCAGGTACCAGACGGTATAGAGGCAGATCTCGCCGCCCTGGATCTCGTTGCCGTGGACGTTGGCCTCGATGAGCATGGCCGCCTTGCCCGCTTCCGATCCCGAGTCGGGATTGTTGATATGAACGGCAATGAGCTCGCGGCCCTCGACGCTCCGGCCGATGGTTTCGACCTTGACGAACTTGGGCCAGGCCTGTTCCATACGCCGCATATCGGCATAGATCTCGGCCGTGTCATGCCAGCGGTCGAAGTCGATTTTGACCTTGAATTGTGGATCAGAGGCGTATTTCTGGGTCAGCCCGGCCTTAGGCACGACGGCCAGGACCAGGGCCGCGACGATCAATGTGCGGAGGATGTGCGATTTCATGATGCGCCTCCTTACTTCAGGACCACGGACCGGCGGGCCGCGCCGGCCTTCTGCGAAAGGACCTTGAGTTCGATCGTGTCGCCGGCCTTGGCCTTGATGAGCCACTCAAATTTCATCCGGCCGCCCGATCCGTTCAGGGCCTGGATGCTGTTGGATTTGGGATTTCCGGAGAGGATGGAATCGGGCGGGACTTGAAGCTGGACCAGGGCCGGCTTGACCGAGCGGGCCACGACCGCGTGGGCCAGGGCCGTCGGCAGGAAGCCGCTGTTCTCGACTTCGGCCCGGACGCGGAAAATCCCCCCGCCATAGCCGATGGCTTCGAGCTTGGCGATGCCGATACGCGGGAAAAGGGACGAAAGGTAAAGGGCGAATTCGGCGTGGGTTTTACCCAGCTCGGCGATCTTGGCCGCCGGCGGGTTGACCGTGACATAAGGCTTGAAACCGCCGATCTCGACTTCGCCCAGGTCGGGATGCTGGTACTTCGTCCAGGGAACGAATCCATCAATCTTTTCCTTATCCATCCATTGCAGCAGGGCCTTGTCGACGACCTGAGATTCGGCCCCCCCGGCGCCGCCGGCCGCTCCCCCGCGCTGCCCGGTCAGGCCGCCCCGTTGGCCGCCCATGGCGGCCATATTGGCCGAGGCCATCTGGCCGCCGCCGGGAGGCCCGCCGGCTCCGGGACCCATGCCGCCCTGGCCGCGGGCCGCCTCGGGCAGGCCCCAGCCGGGCGTGGAAAATGAAGGAACGCCGTACTGGAAGTATCCATACTGGAAGAAGGCCCCCTCGGGCTTGACGACCGGCGGGGGAACCCGCAGGCCGGTCAGCTCGACGTACTTGGCGCTGATCGTCCGGAAGTATTCGACGTCGCCGGTGTTGATGGTCGTCGCCGGAGCCCGCGCGGGTTGCTGGGCCCGGGCGCTTGTCGGCTGCTGGGCGGCCGGGGGCTGGCCGCCCCGTCCCCCGCCTCCCCCTCCGCCCATCATGAATTGGCCGCCGCCGGCGGCCATGATCTCGCGAAGCATGTCTTCGCTGATCATCATGACGTCCCCGCCTCCTCGGCCGCCGCGGCCGCCGAACAGGCCGGCCAATCCCGCGGACATCATGCCCGTCTTAGAGGCGCCGGCGATGGAGGCATTGGCCGCGTCGAGAAGCTCCACGGTCCGGGCCGCGCCGAGCGTCCCGGCCGCCGATGGGGCGGTGATCAGGTTGTCACTTTCGCCGAAGGTCAGGATGGCGGCGATATTGCGATGGGCGATCATGAATTCCAGGACCCCCCGCGTCTCCATCTCGCTGACCATCCGCGGCCCCGCTTCGGCCTTGAAATAGGGGTATTCATGCATGAAATTGCGGTTGATGTTGACGCCGCCGGGGCCGTCTTCACCGATGAATCCGTCCTTGTCCTTGTCCAAGCCTTCCCAATAGAGGGCGTATTCGCCCTTCTCGCCTTTCTTGGGATCGGCTTTTTTCATCAGGCGGGGTTCGTCGGGATCGATCATGTAGGTCCCGGCGGGGTCCTTGACCCGCATGACGGTGATGAAGCCGTCTTTATTCAGATCCTGCGGCCCGTCTTCGTCCACCCGGCCGTCGTTGTCGTCATCATAGGGACGGGCGTTGGTCCGGCGGGCCCATTTGAGCGGGGCCCACATACCCTCGGCGCCGTCGGGATTGACGCGGGGCAGGATGTAGATGACAGAATTGTCCAGCCGTTGCTTGATCGCCGGGTTCGAAGCATAGCCATTGGCCAGATAATCGGCGATGAATACGGCCAGCTCGCTGCCGATCAGGTGATCAGCCTCGAAGTTGGCGGCGATGAGCAGCGCCGGCCGCTCGGCCAGGGGGACCCCGGCCGGATTGGCGATCTGGAGCATCCACAAATCACGTCTTTCAAGGGTCTTGCCGATCGAATCGATCTTGATGATCTGGGGATGGGCCAGGGCCAGACCCTGGACCATAGCCGTCAATTCGGAATAATTGTGATACTTGGTGAAATCCTGGGCCGCGGCCGCACCGCCGATGAGCAGGATTGTCAGGGCCAGGCCGAGCGCCCTTTGGGGGATCCTCATACCGTGCCTCCTCATCATTTGAACAGCGGATCGGGAAGGAGCGTGACTTTCTTGGTCGCGACGTCTTTGCCGTCCACGTTGAGAGTGACTTTGTAGGCGCCGTTTTCAGCCTGCATGCCGCCGCCGCGGCCGCCCCGGCCGCCGCCCATCGGGCCTTGCGGAGCGGCGTTGGGATCGGCGCGCCGGCTGAGCGTCCAGACCGCTTTTTGCAGGCCTTTCTTGGAGGCGCCGGTGACTTCCTGGACCAGATTGCCTTCCAGGTCCTTGACCACCAGCTTGACCGCCTTGGCCTCGGCCTTCAGGAAATAGTACATCGCGGCGCCGACGGCCGGATTGTCCACCTTAGCAATTTCGCCGATCGTCTCGCCCCGGCGTTCCATACGGTTCCAGCGCGTGACATCCTTGATATCGAAGAGATAGGCGTCCTTCTGGAAGTTTTCGGGCTTGAACTCTTTGAACGGGAAGACGTCGGCGATATAGATGCCCCGGCCATATGTGCCGATGACCAGCTCGCGTTCGCGCTTCTGGATATCGATGTCGCGGATGATGACATTGGGGGCGGAGCTGGAGAAGTTGGTCCAGCTCTTGCCCTTGTCGAACGTGATATAGACGCCGTAATCCGTGGCCAGGTAAATCACGTTGGCGTTGTCGGGATCTTCCTTGATGCGGTATACGGGATTGTTCATCCCGGCCGAAAGATCTTCCCATGTCTTGCCCAGGTCGCGAGTGACGAAGACATAGGTCTTGTCCTCGTTGTGGGTCCGATATCCATTGAAGGCCACATAACAGGTCTTCTCCTCGAAGGCCGAGGGGACCACGGACTTGACCCAGCGGTCGTATGGGATCAAGGCGCCCTTGATGTCCTTTTTGGGCTTGCCCGCCGCGTCATAGAACTGGGCGGTAATGTTGACCCAGTTCACGCCGCCGTCGGGCGACATCTGCAGGTTGCCATCGTCGGTGCCGGCCCAATAGAGGCCGGGCTTCTTGGGCGATTCGGCGAAGGCATAGACCGTGGCGTACTGGAGATTGGTCTTTTTGGACTGGGCGATCCGCTCCTTGTCGGCTTTGGACAGATCGGGGCTAATCTGCTGCCAGGTGCCCGGAGCGCCGCGGCTGAGCGACCGCCAGACGTATTGCGAACCGATATAGACGATGCCGGGGTTGTGCGGCGAGAGGACGATGGGCGCGTTCCATTGGTAACGCAGCGGAGCCGCGCCGGCGGCGGTCTCCTCGGGAGTCCAGCGCTTGGCCAGGCCGATCGTCTCGCCCGTCTTCATGTTGATCCGGCTGGAGGAGCCGAACTGGCTTTCAAAATATACGTATTCGGGGTTCCACCAGTCGCGGACGGCGTAAAAGCCGTCGCCCGTGGGCAGATAGAACCAATCGGCGGCAAAGACGCCGTACTGATTGCGGTTCTGGGAAGGGCCCAGCCAGGCGCCGTTGTCCTGGGTGCCGCCCATGACATTGTAGGGCACTTCGTTGTCCGCGGAGATGTCGTAGAACTGCTGGGCGCTGATGGAGTTCTTCTGGCTGAAATGCTTGCCGCCGTCCCAGGACTCGCAGACACCGCCGTCGTTGCCGCTGAGAACGTGTTTCGAGTTCAGGGGATCGATAAAGGCGCCGCGGTGATCCACGTGCGTCTTCATGGCGCCGGCATCCCAGCCGGTGGCCTTGAACGTCTTGCCCGAGTCGACCGAAATGGTAGTATTCGTGTCGGTGCAGTAGAGTGTTTTATCGTCATTCGGATCGATATAGATCCGCCCGTAATAGCCGCCCTCGGTCTGGTTGACGAGCGCGCTGCCTCCCGAGAGGGCATACTCGGTCATCTTCTTCCAGGTCTCGCCCTGGTCATCGGAGCGATAGACGATGCCGTCCCGCTTCACCGGCTGTTGTCCGGCCAGAGCCCTGGCGTAGAGCACCTCCAAAACATGCCGGTTGATGAGCTGAGCCCGGCCCTTGGCGTCGGTCGAATCGGGCTTGGGAGCCTCGCGTTTGAGGACTTTTTCGATTTCGTCGATCGAGGCCTGGATGTCCTTGTCCTTGGCATAAACCTTGCGGGCCGCCGCGTCGAACTTGGCCAAATCGACGCCGCTCTTGGTCAGAAAGTCCTTGTCGCCGACAGCCTCGTTGAGCTTCTTGATCAGGTCGGCTTCGTTCTCGGCCGCCAAGGGCGTGAACTTGGGCGCCTGCTTGGCCAGGTCGGGATTGATCTTGAACGTCTTGAATTTGGCGAAGGAGAAATCCTCGACCCACAGCCCGGCCGCGGCGCCGCCGCCAAAACCGCCCAGGCGGAAGTTGGCCCCGCCATCCCGCTCGGCCAGACCCAGATTGACGCCTTCGTCCAGCCTGGCGTAGACGATCTTGGAATTCTTCTCATAAACGGCCAGGCCGGTGCGGCCGAGATCGGCCTTGACCGGCAGGCCCTCGGTCAGCATCTTCCAGGTTGCGCCGCCGTCCACGGACTTGTAGAGGTTGTTGCCGGGCTGACGGTCGATGTAGGTCCAGGCGCGCCGGTAGGTCTTATAGGCCGCGGCGATGATGACGTCGGAATTGCCCGGGTCGAGAACGAAATCGGCCACGCCCCGGTCCTTGACGCCGGCGGCCAGAAAGACGTTGGTCCAGGTCTTGCCGCCGTCCTTGCTCTTATACAGGCCGCGCTCGCAGTCCATCTCGTTGTCGTAAAGCTTGCCTTCGGCCGCGACATAAACGACGTCGGGATTTTTGGAATCGACGGCGACCTTGGGGATGAAGAAGCTTCTTTCCAGGCCGATCCTGGTCCAGGTCTTGCCGGTGTCCGTCGATTTCCAGACGCCGTTGCCGTGGGCCGCGGAGCGGGCATGCATCGGTTCGCCCGTGCCCAGATAGAGGATGGCCGGGTTGGAGGGCGCGATGGCCAGATAGCCCATGCTCATGTTTCCGTATTTGTCGAACAGCGGCTCGAAATGGATGCCGCCGTCCTCGGTCTTCCACAACCCGCCGGAGGCGGTCAGGACGTAATAGGCCTGGCTCTGCCCGCGCGGGACGGCGAACTCGGTGATGCGGCCGGAAAATGTGACCGGCCCGATCCAGCGCCAGGAAAACTGGTTGAGATCCTCGGTCGTCAGGGGCGCCTGGGCGAATGCCGCGGTCCCCAGAACGAGAACGAATCCGAAGGCCGGGACAGCCCCCATGATCTTGGCAAATCTGTGCTTCATCTCCGCTCCTCCTGAATGGAATGACTGATTAAAAATGAATCGAATGAGAGAATATTTCGATGGACAACTCATATTCGAACGGAACAACGCCCAGGTCATTCACGCGTGTTGTTGGCGCACGCGTGAGGTTGGCGAGAAAGGACCCCCCGAGAAGTCCCGGGGCCCTCCGCCGTCAATCAACTTCGGCCCGCCGGTTCAACAGAACAAAAAGGAGCCCGAATGCCGTCATCATCCCGCCCCACCAGACCGCGGGATGAAGATGGGACAGGACCTTGTTCGACTCGACATGGCGGACCAGATCATAAACTCCGGTGGCCAGGATGACCGCGCCCATGACGAGCAGGATCAACCCGACGAAAAACCAGATGGGCTTCATTTTTTGGACGTTGTCGGTCATGATTTCTTCCCTTCTCACCAGAAGATGACGTTGAGCAGGACGAAAATGATCAGCGACAGGACGGCGTAGAAGGCCGGACGCTTGAACAAGGGGACGGGCTCCAAAGCCGCCCCCGCGGTCAGGCCCTTGACCAGTCCGACCAGCTCGGCTTGGGGCTTCTTCTTGGTGAACAAGCTGATGACGATGGTCACGACGAAAGTGATGAGCCAGGCCCACCAGGCCCGCCAGAAGTTGGAGGCCATGTCGCTGGCCGTCCTGGACAAGGTCAGGAAGCTGACCGAGATCCACTGGAACTTGACCGCCAGGTACATCGTGAAGGACGAGCCCATGCCGGCGATGAGGCCCCAGAAGGCCCCGTTGGGGGTGATCCATTTGACGAACATTCCCAGGAGCATGGTGGCAAAGAGCGGGGCATTGACCCAGGAGAAGATGGCCTGCATGTAGTCCATGATTGTGGGCATGCTCTTGGCCCAATAGGCGGTGCCGACGCTGAGGACGACGGCGACGATGGTCGCCGCCCGGCCCATCCGCAGCAGGTGCTTGGGCGAGGCCTTTTTATTGATGATGGACTGGTAGATGTCGTAGGTCCAGACGGTGTTGAAGGCGCTGATGTTGCCCGCCTGCCCGGCCATGAACCCGGCCAGGAGGGCGGTGATGCCCAGGCCCACCAGTCCCCGCGGGAAATAGCGGGCGATGAGCATGGGCAGGGCCGAATCGTAGTTGAGCTTGCCTCCGTCCGTCATCAGGGAGAATCCGCTTCTGGGGTCATTGGACAAGGCCAGGGCGGCCAGCCCGGCGACGATGACGATAAAGGGAACGGCCATCTTGAAAAACGAGGCGATGATGGGCGTCATGCGGGCCGAGCGGAGATTCTTGGCCGAGAAGGCCCGCTGGACGACGAGGAAATCCGTAGTCCAATAGCCGAAGGAAAGGACGAAGCCCAGTCCCAGGACGATGCCGCCCCAACTGACCAGCATGCCGTTGGCCGAAGGATCGCCGGTATTGCGCCAGAGATGGGAGAAGGCCTCCGGCACCCGCTTCATGATATCGCCGAAGCTGCCGACGTCGACGATGCCCAGGATGGAGACGAGAAACAGCCCGAACCAGATGAGGAAGAATTGGATGATCTCGGTGAAAATGGCCGACATCAGTCCGCTCAGGGTGACATAGAAGGCCACGGTGACCGCCGAGGCCAGCATGCTGACGTCCCAGTTCCAGCCCAGGAACGTGTGCAGGACGAGGGCCATGGCGTAGAGATTGATGCCGCTGACCAGCAGGGTCATGATGGCGAAGGAGAAGCCGTTGAGGATGCGCGTCTTCTCATCGAAGCGCAGCTTGAGGTAGCCAGGAACCGACTTGATCCGGGCGCTGTAGTAAAAGGGCATCATGAAGATGCCCAGGAACAGCATGGCCGGTATGGCCCCGATCCAATAGAAATGGGCCACCGACATGCCGTATTTGAAGGTGTTTCCGGTCATGCCCAGCAGCTCCAAGGCGCCCAGATTCGCGGAGAGGAAGGCCAGCCCGGCCACCCAGGACGAATTCTTGCGGCCGGCCAGGAAGAAATCCTCTTCGCTTTTGGTGAAGCGCTTGAGGTAGAAGCCCAGGCCGATGATGAACGCGAAGTAGAACAGGATGATGAACCAATCGACGAAGTGAAGTCCGATTGCCTGCATGGCCTGAGCCTCCTTCGGGGAACTGAAGTCAGGAATATCACAGCCCCCGCGTCCGAGTCAATTTACCTGAAAACGTCCGTTGGCGCATTGACTTTTCTTCTTCAGGATTCATATAATGCCTTTCCGCTCAATGCCAGGAGCTCCTCATGCCCAAATCGGAAGACGCCGTTCCTATCGAAACTCCGTCGCGCTCCATTCCTTCCCAAGCGGCCCGCCTCGGCCCGGGTCACCATTTTCAGGGCGACCTGACGGGCTCCGAGGACCTCGTCGTCCAAGGCGCATTCAAGGGCAAGATCTTCCTTTTGGAACGCACCTTGACCGTCGATTTGAAAGCCCAAATCGAAGGGGACATCGAGGCCGGCGATGTGTTCATCGCCGGGTCGGTGACCGGAAACATCCGGGCCACGGGCCGGGTCGTCCTGGATGCCGCTGCCCGCATGAACGGCGACATCAGCGCCGCCCGGATCTCGATCCGGGACGGGGCCCGGTTCAAGGGCGCCATTCAGATGAACAAGGCCTGATCGCGAACGGACTCGCGCCGAGCTCCATTTTCCTGACCCGATTTTCGCATCTTCAGTTATAATGGTGAATTCAAGATTGATCATGCGCCCCTTTCAGCTCATCTCCGATTTCGAACCCAAGGGCGACCAGGTCCGGGCCATCGCCAATCTCGACGCCGGGCTGTCCGGCGGAGCCCCCCACCAGGTCCTGATGGGAGTGACGGGCTCGGGCAAGACGTTCACCATGGCCAATCTCATCGCCCGGGCCAACCGGCCGGTGCTGGTGATCAGCCACAACAAAACCCTGGCCGCCCAGCTGTACGGCGAATTCCACCGCTTCTTCCCCAGGAATGCCGTCCATTACTTCGTCAGCTATTACGACTATTACCAACCCGAGGCCTACATCCCCTCGTCCAACATCTACATCGCCAAGGAAGCGACGATCAACGATGAGATCGACCGCATGCGCCTGGCCGCCTCCAACGCCCTCTTCTCCCGCCGCGACGTCATCATCGTCGCCTCGGTCTCCTGCATTTACGGAATCGGCGCGCCGGAAACTTATTACGCCATGAGCTTCAAGCTCGTCCCGGGCCAGGTCCTGCCGCGGCGGGAGCTCCTGCGCAAGCTGGTCGCCATCCAGTACGAACGGCAGGAGTCCGAACTCAAGCGGGGCGGCTTCCGCGTCCGCGGCGACGTGGTC
>PMCY01000027.1 GCA_003154255.1 Candidatus Aminicenantota bacterium
CGCCGACGTCGACCACGGCCACGGTCAGCGAGGCGGCGGCCGGAGCGTTCCCGGCATCCTTGACCTTCAGCTTGACCGAAACCTTCTCGCGCGGCTTGTAGTTCGGCTTGTCGGGAGTGACATCCACGGCCAGCCGCTTGGACGACGGGTCGACGCGCAGCTTGGCGTAGCCGATCTTGAATTGCGGCTTGCCCACGTCGTCGACCTCGGTGACGGCGGCGCCGGAGGTCCGGCCCTGGACGAGGATGACCGAGACGAAGACGTTGGGAATGAGGTCGGCCGTTATGGGAATCTCCACCGGCACGACGCTGCCCTGGATCTCGATCACCCGGGATTGAAGGATGAACTCGCGCTCGACGGTGATCAGGGCCTTGGCTTTTTCGTAGGGGGACTTGATCAGGATGCGGGCCTTCTCGCCGGGTTTGTACGATTCGGCGTCGGGGACGAGCTCCAGGGCGTCGTCATCCTTGCGCTCCCAGGCCACGTAGTCGGAGCCTGTGACATAGACGTACGTCGCCGTGGCGATCTTGTTCCCCCGCCCGTCCGTGGATTCGGCGGACAGGACGTAGAGGCCGGATTTGTCGGGCTGGAAGGCCACCGCCGTGGGGTCGGCCCCGGTCTTGATGTCCCGTGAGCCGGCGACGGTGTCCGTTTTTTCCGAGACCCATTCATAGCGCCCGCCGACGCCGGCCTTGCGGGCCGAGCGCCATTCGCGCTTGATCAGCTTGACTGTCGTCTTCTTGTCCGGGGCCACGGTCCCGTCGGGAAGCACGGAGATGACCTCGGCGGACAGCGTCTCGGACTTTTTGATAAAGGACGACTGGGGCTTGAGGCCGAGATAGAAATCGCCGCGGTGGATGAGCGTCTGGATGCGGTTGGAGATGGACTTGCGGCTGGAGCTCTGGACGGTGGCTTCCAGGGCGGCCATGACCGAAGAGGCTTCCTTCTCCGGTTTGAGCGGAACTTCAATGGACAGCCGGCCCTCGCCGTTCAGCTTGGCCTTGGCGCCAGAAAGGAGCCGGCTGCTTTCGGCATAGCGGTCCTCTTCGAGATCGATGTCCGTCCCATAGAGGAAACCCTTGTGGCCGGGGGGATCGAAGGAGGTGCGGTTGAGGCGCAGGCTCCATTCCACGGGCTGATTGGCCATCATCCCGCCATAGAGGAAATTGGCCCGGATCTCGGCTTTGAAGGGTTCGCCGAAGACGAAGGCGTCCTTGTCCGCGCGGAGATGGACTTCGAATTCGGCCGGCCGGAAGGCTTCGACCCGGAAGCTGCCTTCGATCGCCGTCGGCTTGGCTCCCGGCGCGGCCGGCGGCAATTTGACCGCGATGCCGTAAAAGCCCAGGGAGGCGTTTTCGCGCGTCTCCAGGTCGAACGTGAACGAACCGAAGGCGTCCAGGGCGGCCTTGCCTTTTTGGACCGATTTCTGGAAGGGGTCGGTGACGTCGTAATCGATTTCCTTGAAGGAGGGCAGGGTCCATTGGCCCTTGGTCAGGCTTCGGACGATGCCTTTGGCGTGGACGGTTTCGCCGGCCCGGTAGATGCCCCGCTNNCCCGCTCGGAGAAGACATAGCCGCGTACGGGCGCGGGTTCGGGGGACCAATCGTAGTCGATATTGAAGCGCCAGGGGTCGATGCCCGTGCCCCATTCGGACGAGGCGAAGGCGACATCCTGCCCGCGACGTACGAAGACGAATTGCTCGGGCTTGGACCATTCATTGACCGGCCGCATGCCCAGGGCCCGCCAGCCGGGCGCCAGGGCTTTTCCGTCGGCATCCGTCCGGCCCTGCCAGCGGACCATATTGGAGGTGTCGCGGATCTCGACGTCGGCCCCGGCCACGGGCTGACCGGTTTTGAGCTCGGTGACCCAGATCAGGTCGTTCTCGGGAGAGAATTTTCCGGTCAGGGCCAGCTCGGTGACCTGGAGAAGGGCCTTGGGATAACGGGACCACTCCTCTTCGGAGAAAGTGTCCAGTTGAAGAAGGACAAGCCCGAAACGGTCCTTCAGAAGATCGCCCAGGGCGACCGGCACAAGCTGGCGTTTATTGCGGGGCAGCTTGAGCGGCAGAGTCTTGTCCAGGCCATAAAAGGACGGCCGCGGCTGGAAGGACACATTGGTCCGGAAGACGGCTTCATCCTTGAGGAAGGGGATGATTTCGTCCTTCGTCAGGGCCGCGCCCATGACCCTGACCTTTTCGGCGTTCATGGCCGAAATGGGATAAATCGGGTCGGCATAAGCTTCCAGAACGCCGTGTCCGGTGGTCATATGGACGGATGCAGGATAGGAAGCCGTTTTAAACTTGGCCTCGGCGGCTTTGCCTAGGGCGTTCCCAAACTCGTCCTTCAAATCGGCCGGGATGCGGATGGTATAGGCGGTTTCCGGCTGGAGGGGGAGCGTGATATAGAGATCGTCGCTGCCCTGTTCCCAGTTTTGATAATAGTCGGGGATCTCGACCTTGGGTTCGAAGACGGCCTTCTGGAGGAGCTCTTTATAAATGACCCGGTT
>PMCY01000160.1 GCA_003154255.1 Candidatus Aminicenantota bacterium
GGCCAGAGGGCCGAGCTGAACCAGGTATCCAGAACGTCGGGGTCCTGGAGAAGGCCCAGCTTTTCCAGGGCCGGAGTATATTTCTTCTCCGCCGCCTCGTCGCGCAAGCAGACGAGAAGGCTGTAGGATTGATCGGCGGGCAGGCCCGATAATTTATCCAGCCCGTGGGTGCGGCCGGCGTCATCTGCGGCCCAGGCCCAGAAATCGGCCGGATCGCCCTTTGGCAGGCTGGCGGCCACGCCAGGCAGATCGGTGGCCGTGACGGACTTGTGCCAGATGGGGATGCGATGGCCCCACCACAATTGGCGGCTGATGCACCAGTCGCGCTTCTCGCCCAGCCAGGAGCGGTACGTCCCGCCGTAGCGGTCGTCATCGGGGGCGAAGGTCAGGCGTCTGCCGCTCAGGGATTTATACCCGGGCCGCGAAGCCTCAATGGCCGACTGGGCCAGTCCGGCGGCCTTGAACGTCTTTTTAGTCCCCGCGCCGCAGGTGATGCCGCCCGGGATGTCGTTCATACGGACGAACCATTGCTTGCTGAGGTACGGCTCGATGGGCGTCTTGGAGCGGTCGGAGTGGCCGATTTCGATCTCGCGGTCCAGGACCGAGTCCAGGAGGCCCTTGGCTTTCAGATCATGGACGACGCGTTTGCGGGCCTCGAAGCGGTCGAGCCCGGCGTAGGGTCCGGTCAGGGCGTTGAGCGTGCCGTTGGAGTTGAGGATGCTAAGGATGCCGATCTCGTTTTTGTGCCGCTCCCAGACGGCGTAGTCGTTGGGATCGTGGCCTGGAGTGATCTTCACGCAGCCGGTGCCCAGGGCGGGATCGGCCCATTCGTCCAGGATGAGCGGGATGGGGCGATCGAGGAGCGGCAGCAGGACTTGGCGTCCTTTTTTCGCCATATCGCGGAGCATGATCAGCCCGGGCAGATGGCTGGCCCGGCGCTCGTTCAATCCTTCGAGCGCCTTGTCGATTTCTTCGACCTCTTTCTTTGAGGCCGCGGCCCGCTTCTTCTCCAGATTTTCGATCTGAAGCGCCAAGTTCCCGGCCGGGTCGGGGTGGATGGCCACGGCCGTGTCCCCCAACATCGTTTCGGGCCGGGTTGTGGCCACGATCACGAATTCGGGCTCGCCCGGTTCCGGATTGATGATCGGGTATTTAATGTGCCAGAAATGGCCCTGCACTTTTTCGTATACGATCTCGTCGTCCGAGACGGCCGTTTCGAGCTGGCAGTCCCAGTTGACCAGGCGGTTGCCCCGGTAGATGAGCCCGTCGCGGAAGAGGCGGAAAAAGGCCTCCCGCACGGCCCGGGCGCAGATAGGGTCCATGGTAAAGCGCTGGCGCTTCCAGTCGCAGGAGAAGCCCATGGCCTGCTGCTGGCGGATGATGCGCTCCCGGTATTCGTCCTTCCAGGCCTGGATGCGGGCCACCAGCCCGTCCCGCCCGAGGTCGTGGCGGGTCTTTCCCTCGAGCTCGAAAAGCCTCTTCTCGACGACGGCTTGCGTGCCGATTCCGGCGTGGTCCGTGCCCGGCATCCACAGGGTATTGTCGCCCATCATGCGGTGCCAGCGGACCAGCAGGTCTTGCATGGTGTTGTCCAGGGCGTGGCCCATGTGCAGGGCCCCGGTGACGTTGGGCAGGGGCATCATGACGACATAGCGGTCGGCCCGCCCGTCGGGGACGGCGGCGAAGGCGTCTGCGGCCAGCCATTTTTCATAGACCCGCTTTTCATACTGGGCGGGTTCGTAAAGTTTCGAGATTTCCTCGGCCATGATGGTGTCCTTTGGGGCAAAAACAGCCTATTATTATTACCATACCACCCAATGGGGACACAATACTGCGTCCCCATTTAACCTTCGAAAATAGACGGATTTGCGCCCCGGGGGGGGGGCATAAAAGCGGGGCGCAGTATTGTGCCCGTTTTTAAGGGCGGGGGCGGCGGGAATGATAGAGCGAATAAGCGGCGATGAGGATCCAGACGCCGTTGACGCCTACCGACGGCAGGGCCCCGAAATGAAAAGAGTTGAGAAGGATCAAAGCGCTCCCGAACAAGTTCAGAAGTTGGAACAGGACGGAATCCCCCGGCAGTCTCTTCGTCGAGACGAGGAAATAGGCGGCCAGGACCATGGCCGCGCCCGCCCAGCCCGCGATCTGGATCAGCATGGCCCGGCATCTTATCAAAAACGGGAGCTCTGCGAAAGCTGCGGTCCGGTCCGGTGATGTTCTTGACTCCGTCCCCGGCGCGCGATATCGTTCCTGAAAACCGCAAGGAAGAGCCATGAAGAATCGCCGACTCGTGATTCCGTCGCTGATCATGATCGTGTTGGCCGCTGCCCTGACAGCGAAAGCGGAGCAGGCCAACCCCGAAAAACTCGTCGGCCAACCCGCGGACATCGCCTCGAGCGCCTATCAATTCCGGGCCGACCGCCGGGCCGACCAAAATCCGCCGGAGAGCTGGATCGCGCTGATGCACTATGCCGGCCAGCCGCTGAACAAACCCCTGGACGCAAACGCTCCGGCCATGAAGCAGGCGTTGTGCGGATTGCTCTGGGAGGAGATCCGCCCGGTGAAGTCGCTGGAATTGGCCTGGGCCGTCAACGCCAATCGTCGGCCCGCCCCGGAGGAATTGGCCGTCACCCTCTTGGTCAACCAGGGCACCGCCAGCTCCTGGTGGAATAATCTGAAAGCCGAGAAACAGGCCGTGAAGCCCCGGGTGTCCGGGGATGGCCGGACGTACCTCTATGATCTGGCGAAGAATACCTGCGGCATTGTCGTCAGTATCGTCGGCGATAAAACTGCTGCGGATTATGACATCCCCGTCGCGCGGGCGCTGACGGGAGAAGTCTGGAAGAAAATGGACGTCGAGATCGAGTGGGGGTTCGATCCTGCTACGGGCGGTAAGGATTACGGTGGGCGGATCGAAACATACGACGGCGTCGCGGCAGGATTGCGCCCGTTCGACGGCGACAGCCGCACGACCGCGGTGGACGCGAGTTCGTGGCGCTCGGCGGGCAAAGGCTCCGCCCGGCGCGGCCTGAAATTCAGTCTTCTATACATGGGCACATCGAAATGGCGGAAGGTCCAGCCGTTCATAAGCCAGCGCGACGACGTGGCCCGGACCATCGTGACCGTCTGGACCAAGGCAGGGAATTTTTCCTTCCTGGCCGCCGATCTGGAGAACGGGCCGATCCTGGCGCCCGAATATGGATTCTTCGTCCGGCGGACGTCCGCGCCCGCCGCGTCTCCGGATCTAAAGCTCTCCGAATCGCCGATTTCCCTGGCCTCGCAGGCGGCGAGCGCGGCAGAGTTCATCGCCGAGCTCAAAGCCAGAAACCTGATGACCATCCGCCAGCAGATCCGAACCCATGAAGAACAAACCTGGGAAGGCGCCGTCACGGCCATGCGGGGTACGGACCTGCCGCCGCATCCCCAGCCGCCCGCCGGATCGGAACCGTCCATGCAGGTGAAAGTCCCGTCCGAGCGGATGACGGCCCAGTGGAACCTGGGGACCTGGCATCTTCTCCGGCACTGCGAAAAGAATCCCAAGAACGGCCGTCTCTGGTTCAACGATTATCCCTACGGCATCCTGGGCGCGGAGACCTACATGATCCTCGCGGCGCTCGACCTGATGGGATCGCCTGAAGCCGCCGAAAACGGATTCGATCAATGGACCTCTTTGCCGATGGATCCCAACTCGGCCGGGCATCATGAGTGGGCGCTGCCCGACCGGCCCAACGGGCTTTTCACCGACGGACACGGGTGCCTGACGCACGCCGTGGGCCCCAAAGGTGCCGGCGGCCACATGGACGGCGTCCACGCCTTCGGCCCTGGGTCCATCGGCTGGGCGCTTACCGAGCATTACTGGCTGACCGGCGACAAGGAATGGCTGAAGGCCAACGCGCCGCGGATCAAGGCCAACGCCGAATGGATGCTGCGCCAGCGGCAGGCCCTCACGAAAAGGCTTCCGGGCGGCGAACGCCTTTGGGCCAAGGGGCTGCAGCCGGCGCTGGAAGTGACGCCGGACAGCGGCGGATTGTGGATGAATTTCTACGAGTGCGAAGCCTATTACTGGGCTTCCGTCTCGCGGCTCGCGGCCACACTGCGCGAGATCGATCCCGCCGGCGGCGCCGCGCTGGCGGCCGAGGCCGAGTCCTACGGCCGGGACCTGCGGGCCGCGGTGGAGCGGTCCATCGCCCTTTCTCCGGTCGTTCCCGTCCGCGACGGGACCTTCCATTCGGTCGTCCCGTTCGCCTGCTATGTGCGCGGCCTGGCCACCGGGGCCTGGGGCTGGGGCCGCGAAGGCTCCGGCGACCATGTCGGGCCCCTTTATTGGGAGACCGTCCAAACCGCCGCCGCGCTCATCAGCCCGGCCGGGCTCCTATCCCCGCGCGATGTCCGGATTCAGGGATATTTCGACGTCCTCGAGGATCGGCTGCTCCTGGAAAATTCCTATGTCGGCAACCG
>PMCY01000138.1 GCA_003154255.1 Candidatus Aminicenantota bacterium
CCGGGATTTCCTCGGCCCGGGTCAGCGCCTGGAAACCGTCCTTGATGTAATCCTTGTCCTTGCTCGAGGCCCGCTGGATGGCCCCGAAGGCGACGTGGTGATTGGTCAGGATGAGTCCCTCGGGGCTGACGAATTCGCCGGTGCCTCCGCCGAGGTTGACGACGGCGCTCATCAGGCCGGTACCGTCTTTCTTGTAAAGGTTCTCGGGATCCATCCGGAGTCCGAGGGCCTTTAAATTCAGGGCTTTCATCTGGTGGGGCATCCACATCCCGTCGTCGGCGAAGGCGAAGAAGGCCAGGCCTGCGGCGAAAAGGGCGATGCCCAGGAAACGAAGGGTCCGATTCATGAAATCCTCCCGGAAATAGGTCTATCCGCTGGAAATAACTCGTTTTCGGATAGAACCCATTTTAGCCCAGATAAGGCGGGTTGGGAAGCGGCCTATTTGAACAGGACTATTTGACGCGGTAAAACCACATCAGGGGCAGCCAGAGCTGATGTCCGTAGGGGATCCGCTTATGGTTGACCAGAATCTCCGTCTTCTCGCAGTCGTGGACGAGATTGAAGAGCGTGAAGAGGTCCTCGACGGTCTCAGGGGTATAAACGGCCGAATGGCGGACCCAGTCGCCCGACCCTTCCTCTTTATAGGTCGGGTTGCGCTTGGCCAAGGCTACGGCCTGCTCATAGTGCGGATGCCTGCGGCGGCCGAAGACCACGGTGATTCTAAAAGACTTGGCGGCAGTGTCGGGATGGAGAATATCGTCGAGCTGGTCTTGGGCAGCCAAGTCGGGACTCATACTCTAAGTTTAACATCCCTTCCGGGGTCGCGTCTACAATCCGTTGGCCGCAAGATCCTCTTCGACGCAGTCGAGCACATTTTTCACCACGATGTTCCAGGCCAGGTTTTTTTTCATTTTCCGGGTGATGGCGCCGACGGTCGATGGGCTGAGCGAGTAAAATGACCCGATTTCCTTCGAGGGCCGAAGGATCCGGACCCGCATGAAATAGATGGCCGCATCCCGGGCGAAACGGTTCGGCTGACCCAGGGCCTGCTCGACGGCATGGCGGATCTCAGCCAGCGGAGTCCGGTTTTCCGGTGTTTTCATTTCGAGGCCTTTCCGGCTGAATGCTCCGGCCGTTTTGGTTAAGCGCGCCCGTCGATTCTTCCCGGCCGATCTATAACGCCTCTTCCCGAAGAAGAGGACGATATCCCGGCCCATAGACATCGACGCGCGAGGGGAATGGAATTCTCAGGCCGAGCCGAAAATGAATGGAACCCGGAGGCGACCTCGCTCTTCAGCGCAGGAACTTGACTGCCCGGTCCGTGTCCAGGGCCATATCAACCGACATCCCGTTCATCAGCTCGTGGGCCTTCCACATCTTCTGGTCCACCTTCAGCCTCTGGAGAATGGCCTTGAGGGTCTCCCCGCGCCGGCCGTTCTGAAGGCCCACCCGCCAAGCCCGGCGATTCAGCTTGTTCGGGTCGCTCAGCGTCTGGAACGAGCGGATGGCCCCGTCGATGATCGGCTCATAACCTTGGAACGTCGAAGACGCGGTGGTGCTGAGGAATGTGAAGATCTGGCCGCCCTTGCGGATGCAATGGATGTCCACGGTCATCGGCGTTCCCTGTTCCTTCTGATTCTGCTGGTCCTGCTGGACTTTGGGCCGGATGTCATAGACGCCCCGGACGGCGTTGAGCCCGTTGATCTGGAGCGCACCCCGGCGAAGCTCCTGGACCTGGGATTCCTTATAGGAGGCCAGCTTTTCCTTCATGAATTCCGAGAGGTCCTTGGCGCTCGTCTCCGTGGTCAGGAACACAACCGCCTTCTCGTCTTCGGGCGCCATGATGAATTGCTTGGGCGAGTTCTGGTACTTCCAGCCCTTGGGGATCTGGATCATGAATTGGAGCTCGGGGTGGTAGAAAGCCCCGCCTTCGACGAAGCCCTGGCGCGGGTTGTCGCCGAAGACCAATCCATTGACGCGGCCGAGGTAATCGCTGCGGGCAATACGCTGTCCGGCATCCGTCGGCAAAAGCATCTTGTCGATCTCCTCGATCCTGCGGGTGGTCAGGGGATGGGTGGAAAGGAAATTCGGGAGCGACGGCCCTTCTCCGGACTTCTCCATGCGCAGAAAGGTCGTGAAGAGGGGCACGACCTGGCCGGGGGCCCAGCCGGCCTTGCGGGAATATTGGATGCCCAGGCTGTCGGCCTGGTATTCGTCGTCCCGGCTGAATTTGAGGGACAGGACCTGCAGGCCGATCATGGCCAAGGGCGCGATCTTGGCGATGTCCTCGCTCAGGGCGCTGGCCACGAGCAGGCCGCCCAGCATGAGGAGCTGGCGGCTCATGGCCCGGGCGGTGTGCCGGGCGTTGACGTGGCCCAGCTCGTGGCCGATGATGGCGGCCAGGGCGGCCTCGTCGTTCATGATGGCCAGCATGCCCCGGGTGATGTAGATGTATCCGCCCGGGGCGGCGAAAGCGTTTTCGATGGGCGTGTCCAGGATGGCGAAATGATAGGGCAGGTTGGGCCGGTGGGTGATGGGCACCATTTTGCGGCCGATGGCTTCGACGTAGGCGTTGAGCGCTTTGTCGTCGTAGATTCCGTATTCCTCCCGGATGCTGACGTCCGTCTCCTGCCCCATCTGGATTTCCATCGCTTCCGAGACGATATTGAATTCCTTCTTCCCCGTGACGGGATTCACGACGCACGAGATGAGGAGGACGAGCAGGAGGAAAACCGCCGGACCGGAGAGCCTGGAAAGCATNNGGATCAGGGCCCGCAGGTTGGCCGGCGGTGTCTCGGCCGGGATGGCGCAGCCGGCGTTGAGGATGAAGCGGGGATTCCCAGCGAAAAGGGCCAGAAGCTCGCGAGTCGCCTCCTCCACCTTCTCCGGCGTGCCCAGAGCCAGGACGCCGCTGGGATCGATGTTGCCGATGAAGCAGGCCCTTCCGGCCAGCGTTTCGCGGGCCCGCCGGGCGTTGGTTTTATAGTCGAGCTCCAGCCCATCCGCGCCGGTCCCGATCATGTCCTCGAGGATGGGGCCGGTGTTTCCGCAGATATGCAGGATGTAGGGTCTGCCCAGCGCGTGAGCCTGGTCCGCGCAGGCCTTCTCCCACGGCCGGGCGAACCGGCGATAGACCGCCGGTGAAACCAGATCCGGCCCCGCCGGGCTGTCCCCGTTGGAGAGGATGTCCGCCCCCGCCTCGGCCATTAATTCGAGGAATTGGCGGATGGCGGAGAGACAATAATCGAGCAGGGCTTCGATCCGGGCGGGGTCGGCGTCGATCAGATCCATCAACCAGTGATCGAGGCCCCGGACCATCGAGGCCAGAGAAAACGGACATTGGTCGGCGTTGCCGCGTACGGCAATCCCGGCGCCGAAATGGTCTTTCAGGATGCGGACGGCCTCCAGGGCGGCTTCGATTTCGAAAAACCCGGACACGTCGGGAGGCGGCAGGTCGGGGACCGCCTCGAGGGACGGAATCAGCGGACCCTTGCAACGGGCCGGCTGATCCTCCGGATAGTCCACGGGAACGCCCAGCGCCCCGGCCAGCATGGCCGTGGAGACATCCACCAGGACGCCGTCGTAATCGTAGGTTTCGACGGCCCGGATGAAGGACTCTGCGACGGCCCGGCCGTCCCGTCTAAAGCGTGATTGGGGGACCCCGTTCTCCCGGGCGGCCATCAGGAAATTGTGGAGCAGGACGGGCACCCGGTCCGTCGGTTCGCCGCGCAAGGCGGCCAGGATGCGGTCCCGGCCGTTCACTTGTATTCGCGCTCCAAGGCCTGGATCTTGTCTTGGACTTTGCGGGTCAGCTCGCCTTCTTTCT
>PMCY01000090.1:0-16218 GCA_003154255.1 Candidatus Aminicenantota bacterium
CGCGGCCAACAGCTCGAGCGCCACGGCCGTGCGGAACCGCGTGGCCCCGGCACCGACCGGATCGAGAATAATGGGGATGCCTTTTTTACGGGCAGCCCGCGCCGCGATCTTCATCGCTTCGATCCAGGGGCCGCTGAGCGTGCCGATGTTGAGGACGAGCGCAGCGGCCAGTCCGGCCATCTCCTCGACCTCCTCCACTGCGTGGGCCATGACCGGCGAAGCCCCCAGCGCCAGGAGGGCGTTGGCCGTGGTGTTCATGACCACATAATTGGTGATGTTATGGACGAGGGGCCTCCCGGCCCGGATTTTTTCCAGATCCGCTTTGATCGACTGCCCATCGGTCATCGTCTCCTCCCGGTCAAAAAAAACGGGCCGTCTTCTCCGGCGGGGAGCGCCGGAAGAAACGGCCCGTCCGACAGAACGTCACTTCTTGCCGCAGCAGCCGCCGGCGCACTCCTTTTCGGTCTGGCCGGCGCCGCTTTTCGATTCCATCATCGGGCACTTGCCGGCTTTCATCATGGCCGCGTGTTCCTGGATCTTCTTGACCATCTCGGCCTTCGCTGAGGACAAGGTGATGACCACGCCGTCCTTGGTGTTTTCGATCTTTTTATCGACGTCCGGGCTCATGAACGGGCATCCGCCCATACCGGCTTTATCGCCCATCATCTGGCCGTGCATGCCGCCCATGGGGGCCGTAGCCTCCTTGGACAGGTACTTGTCCGGATCCTTGGCGAACTCGGTCTTGCAGCCTTCGCCGCAGAAGTAGTAGGTCGTGCCCTTGTAGTCGTAGGTGAACTTGGCGCCTTCTTTCTTGACCGACATCCCGCAGACGGGATCCTTGGCCGTATCGGCATTTTGGCCGAAGCCCANNGTTTTCATCTCATCCTCCAGGGTGAATATTGTTGGACAAAGGAAGATCTCTATTTTACAGGATTGATCGAAATTATCAACCCCCGGCCGGATCAGCTCTTCCTTCCTGACCGGGGAAAGAAATACCAGTTGACGAAAATGATCAAACCGAAGCCGGCCAGCGTCACCAGGATTTTCGCCGTCATGTCCGTCTCCTCTCAGCCCCCTTCGCGGGATTCAATGAACGTGATCTGTCGATGAATGAAAAATGCCCCGCTTCGGGGACAGAAGCTCCGACGCATGGATCCAAAAAGTCCATAGAGCTTCAGTCCGCCAGGCGCAGGCGCTTGAGCCGCAGGGAATTGCTCACCACCGAGACCGAGCTGAAGGCCATGGCCGCCGAGGCCAGCATGGGATTGAGCCGGACGCCGAAGAGCGGGATCAGAAGGCCCGCCGCCACCGGAATGCCGATGATGTTGTAAAAGAAGGCCCAGAAAAGGTTCTGGCGGATCGTCCGGATCGTTCGCCGGCTGAGGGCGATGGCTTTGGCCACACCCGACAGATCACCGCGGATCAATGTGATGTCGGCCGTCTCCATGGCCACGTCCGTCCCCGTGCCGAGGGCGATGCCCACGTCCGCCAGGGCCAGGGCCGGGGCGTCGTTGATGCCGTCGCCGACCATGGCCACCCGTTTCCCGGATGCCTGCAGCGTGCGGATTTCCTCGACTTTATCCTGCGGCAGGAGCTCGGCGATGAAGCGGTCAACGCCTGCCGCCCGGGCCGTCCCTTCCGCCGTCCCCCGGTGATCGCCGGTCAGCATGATCACCTCCAATCCCAGGGACTGGAGCTTGCGGACGGCCTCGGCCGCTCCCTCCTTCAAGGGGTCGGCGATCGCGAGGAGGCCCGCCGGGACGCCATCGACGGCGACGTAGACCGGCGTCTTGCCCTCGCCGGCGAAGCGTTCAGCGGCTGGGTAAAGCGCGGAGACGTCGATCCCTCGCTCCTCCATCAGCTTGCGGTTCCCGAGCCAGAGCCGCCGCCCATCCGTTTCCCCGCGGACCCCCAGCCCTTCGAAAGCTTCAAATTCCGCGGCAGGCGCCACGACCGCCCCCCGGGCCCGGGCGGTGGCGACGATCGCCTCGCCCAAGGGATGCTCGGAAAGCCTTTCCACCGCGGCGGCCCAGCGCAGCACGTCGCTCTCGGCAAATCCCGGAGAGACGACAAAGTCCGTGACCTCGGGCTGACCTTTGGTCAGGGTGCCGGTCTTGTCGAAAACCACGGTCGTGATCGTGTGGGCCGTTTCCAGGCTCGCGCCGCCCTTGATGAGGATGCCGTTTTCGGCACCCTTGCCCGTCCCGACCATGATGGCCGTCGGAGTGGCCAGCCCGAGGGCGCAGGGGCAGGCGATGATCATCACGGCCACAAAGTTGAGCAGGGCCAGGGTCAACGACGGCCGAGGGCCGAAGTCGAACCAGACGACGAAAGTCAGCAAAGCGATGGAGATGACCACCGGGACGAAGACTCCGGCGATGGCGTCGGCCAGCCGTTGGATAGGCGCTTTCGAGCCCTGGGCTTCGCGGACAAGCCGGATGATCTGGGCCAGCAGGGTCTCCTGCCCGACCTTGACCGCCCGGAACTCGAAGCTTCCGGTTTTGTTCAGGGTCGCGCCGATGACTTCGCTGCCCGGTTCCTTGATTACGGGCCGGCTCTCGCCGGTGATCATGGATTCGTCGGCCATCGACTTTCCGACGACAACGACGCCGTCCACGGGGATGCGCTCCCCCGGCCGGACCAGGAGGATGTCCCCGGGAACGACATCACGAAGGGGTACCTCCGCCTCGCCGCCGCCGCGCCGGACCCGGGCCGTCGCGGGCTGCAGGCCGATCAGCTTGCGGATGGCCTCCGAAGCCCGCCCCTTGGCCCGCGCCTCGAGCAGGCGGCCGAAGAGGATAAGGGTGATGATGACGGCCGAGGTGTCGAAATAGACGTCCGGCCCCATCCCGCCGCCGGCCAAGAGACCGGGCGCGGCGGCCGCGACGGCGCTGTAGGCGTAGGCCGCCGAGGTGCCCACGGCCACCAGCGTGTTCATATCTGCCGTGCGATGCTTGAAGGCCGACCAGGCGCCGCGGTAGAACCGCGCCCCGATCCAGAACTGGACCGGTGTGGCCAAGGCCCACAGGACCAGAGGATGGCCCAAAAATGCGGGCAGGAAATGAAGCCCCCGGCCCATCGAACCGGCCAGGATGACCAGGCTGAAGGCCAGGCCGAGATAGAATCTGGTCCGCAGGCTTTTCCATTCCCTGCGACGGGCGGTTTGCTCGACGTCTTCCTCCCCCTCGGAATCGATGTTCCGCAGGACCTTGAAGCCGGCCGCCTCAATGGCCGCTTCGATCTCGTCGCGGCGGATTTCCGTGGACAGGTATTCGACTGCGGCGTGCGCCGAAGCCAGGTTGACGGCCGCCTTGAGCACACCCTTCTTTTCCAAGAGGGCCTGCTCGATCCGCTTGACGCAGGAAGCGCAATGGATGCCTTCAATCGCGATATCGGCCTTGGCCACGGCGACGTCATATCCGGCTTCGCGCACCGATTGAACGAGCGCCTCCGGAGTGACCAGGCCCGGGGAAAAGAAAACCGTGGCCCGGGCCGTGGCGGCATTGACGCCGGCCTCGCTGACGCCGTCCAGCCCCTTCAAGGCCCGCTCGACATTGCGGGCGCACCCCGCGCAGCTCATGCCCGTGACGGGCAGCTCGATCTTTTCTTTATCCTCGGCCATCTCGATCTCCCTTATCCGTGGTTTCTGAATCGGCCCGGTCTGTTCTCCTCGACCCGTTGGAGAGTGCCGCCCCGCACCGGGCGAACTCTCAGCCCTCGATCGTCCCGCCGCCCAGAACGATATCGCCGTCATAAAAAACGGCCGCCTGCCCTGGGGTCACGGCCCGCTGGGGCTTCTCGAATTCGACGATCACCCCGCCGCCCTCCTCCGGGTACAGCATGGCGGCGGCTTCGGCGTGGCGGTAGCGGACCTTGACCGCCGCCCGGAGCGGGCCGGACAGGCCGGGGACGGCTATCCAGTTTACATCCAGCACCCGCAAGCGGGTGCGGAAGAGCGCTTCGTTAGGCCCGGCGATGATGGTGTTCGTCGCGGGCTCGACGGCGATCACATACAGCGGCCGGGGCGCGGCGATGCCCATCCCCTTACGCTGGCCGATGGTGAAATTGAGAATGCCCGTATGACGGCCGATCGTCCGGCCGGCCCGGTCGACGATCGGCCCGGGAATGAAGGCGTCCGGGATGCGCCCGCGGAGAAACCGGACGTAGTCGTCATCCGGGACGAAGCAGATTTCCTGGCTCTCCGGCTTGTGGGCCACCGGCAGCCCGAACCGCTCGGCCAGCTTCCGCACGTCGGCCTTCCGCAGATGGCCGACGGGGAAGAGCGTACGGAGAAGCTCGTCCTGGGACAGGGGGTAAAGGAAATACGACTGGTCCTTGTCCGGGTCAAGGCCCTTCTTCAACAGCCGGCGCCCGGAAACCCGGTCCGTCTCCAGGCGGGCATAGTGGCCGGTGGCGACGCGATCGGCCCCCAGACGGGCGGCGCGGCGCAGGAGCGGCCCGAACTTGACGAAGCGGTTGCAGCGCAGGCACGGATTGGGAGTCCGGCCGAGGCGGTATTCGGCGACGAAATCCCCGATCACCGCCCGTTCGAAGGTCCGTCGGAAATCGGCCACATAATAGGGAATGCCCAAGACGGCAGCCACGGCGCCGGCGTCCCGGCGCGCCCCCGCACCGCAACAGCTCCGCAGCTCCTCTGAAGTGCAGACGGCCTTGGGCAAGGCGAAGAGGTTCAGGGTCACGCCGACGACGTCGATCCCCTCCTCCCGCAGGAGGGCCGCGGCCACGGACGAATCCACCCCGCCGCTCATGGCCGCCGCCACGAGGCCGCCCGGTTCGCCCGATTTCTCCCGCATGGTTAGTTATGGTATAAAAGTCGTATCCGGCGCTATTTTAGCATGCGCCCGACGGGAGAAGAAACATGTCCCGATTCCGCCCGGCGGCGGTGGCGGGCCTGGCCCGCTCCTGTTCCGCCGCACTCGCTCGCGATTTTATTGCCCGAGCAAGTACTGCTGCCGCTGCCGCCGTCCTCTTCTTCGGCGTNNTTTGCAAGGGACCTATCACCACGCCTACACGCCCGGCTTCCTTTATGGCCTGGTCGGCACCGGCGCCGGCAGCCAGACCCTGACTTTCAAGGCCCAACGTTCCACGGGAATGGTCTTCAGCGCGGCCTTTTTTCTCACCCCGCGATTCGCCTTGCAGGCTCTCATCGATTCCTGTTCGACCGCTGTGACCGGGACGACGTCGACCCACGACACGACGGCCACCTATATATCGCGGCAACCGCCCGATTATACACCCCGATCGTTCACCACATCCTCATCCAATACCCCGTCCGGAACGGGCGGCCAGTGGAAGGATCGGATCATCAGCCTGAACGGCATCGTCCGCATCCCTCTTCCGGCCGGATTCCGCTTCGACTTTTCGGCCGGCGGGAGCTGGTTTCATACCGCTGGGAACCTCGGATTCCCCGGGTATACCAAGTATTGGCTGGGCGGACATGCCGTCCTCTTCTCCCAGACGTATTCCCTGCAGATGGTCTTCGATCCCATGGACAGGATCGGATGGAACGCCGGGGCCGCGCTCAATTGGAGCCTNNACGACGCCGCAGGTCACATTCTTCGACACTCGAACGACCGCGCCGATTGTCGCCTTCGATCCGGCCGCCGACGTCATCCCGGTCGGCGACCTCAGGCTCGACGCATCCCTCTTTCGCCTCGGCGCGGGATTCAAGTACATCTTCTGAGCCGCTCCCGTAAACCGGCGGCCGCCCCGGCCGTATAATCAGGCGGCGGCCGCGGTCCGCAAATCATGGGTTTATTCTTTTTTCATCTTCGCGTCGGCGTGCGGGTCGGGCTGCGCCTGCTGGCCTCGGTCCTGGCCGGATTGTTCGCCGCCTATTATCTCCTCCGGCCGGAACTTTTCGTCATGCTCGGCGATCACGTTTTTATCCGCAGTACCCGCCTGACCCGCGGCGTGATCCTTTCCCTGGTCCTCTTGCCGGCCGCGAGTGTCATGGCCTCCCGGATCACCATGGGCCTGGGCGGATGGATCCGCCATCTGCCCGTCCCGGCGTCCCGGCACAGGCGGCTGGCCGCTCTGGCCGTTTTCGTCTCGCTGCTGCCGCTCCTAGGAGTGCTGTCCGGTATGGCCTTTCTGCCGGGGGGAAAAAACGGGACTCTCGAAGCCCTGTCCGCCTCGGTCGGCGTGGCCGCCTGCGCAGCCTGTCTTTCCGTCCTGGTGCTATCCGTCCGCCGGCCTTGGTGGGGCGATCTTCTCGGACTGGCGGCCGCGGTCCTGGCCGGCACGGGCGACCTTTTATTGGCCGCCGCCGGGCTGGCCCTTGCCGCGGTCACCGACGCGGTTTCCGGACCCTTCCTGGCCCCGGCACGCCGGACCCGCCGAGTGGCGGCCGGATCATCTCCATTGGCCTTCGCCTTGCTTCAGCATGGCCGGGCTTTCGGGATGCGCCTGGTCCTGCCTCTTCTTCCCGCCGCGGTCGTCCTCGGAATGATCGAGGTGCTGAGGGTCAACAATACCCTGTCCGGCCGGGTAGCCGCCGCTGCCGCGCGCTTCGGCGGCATCGCTGCGGTCGCCGCGCTTCTCGCTTCCGCGGCCGCGCTTTCCCTCCGGAGGAGGCCGCCTTGGGTCTGGGGTCGATCGCTGCCCGTTTCCTCCTTCCGCCGGGCCGCCGCCGATGCGCTTTTCTTCGGCGCTCTAGCCCTGCCCGTCCTGCCGGCCGCGGCGCTCCTCGATCTAGGCTCCGTGGCCGCGACCGTCGCCGCGCTGCCCTACCTGTCGTTCCGGGCCGCCGCGGCCCTGCGCCCCGCACCCGATTCTCCGCGCAGCCCGATCCTGCCCTTCGCCCTGGAAGGGCTGATATGCGCCGCCCTGACGGCCCTGTGGCCCTGGACAGCCGCCCTCCTGCTTCCCGGCGCCGCGATCGCCGCCCGGGCCGCGGCCCGCCGTGAGCGATCCCTGAAAGCCGGCCGCTGGCTGGAGTTGCGTTTCACGGCCGCGGCAGATCCTTTCACTGGAAGTGCAGCATGATACGTTTCGATAAGGTCTCTTTTGCCTACCAACCCGGCAGGCCCGTGATCCGCGCTCTTGATCTCGAAATCGGCCCGGGCCTCACGCTGGTCCTCGGCTCCAACGGATCGGGCAAGAGCACTCTGCTGAAGCTCGCCGCCGGAGTCGAGCCGCCCGACACGGGCCGCGTCCTCATCGACGGTCTCGATCTCTGGACATCTGAAGCGGCCGCCCGATGCACTCTGGCCTATGTTCCCGAACAGGCCGACCTGACGCCGTACGCCGCGATCCGCGACATCCTGGCCCTCGTCGCCCGCCTGCGCGGAGAGCCGCGGCGGACCGCCGCCGAGGCGCTCGCGGCGTGCGGCCTGGACGGTCTGGGNNGCGGCCTTCATCGGACGGCCGTCCCATCTTCTCCTGGACGAACCCCTCGACGCCATGGACCGGTCGATGCGCGGAACGATCCTGACCTGGCTCGCCCGACGCCTCTCTGAAGGAGCCTCGGCCGTCCTCGTCTCCCACGAAACCGATCCTTTCCGCGGGTTGAACTTCCGGACGCTGGATATGGAACGGATCGGCGCAGACGGAGGCGGCGGGCCTCCGGCCGGCCAAGCCGGGGCCGTCGGCAAGGCCGATCGCCGCTAGGCCGGCGCGGGCTTAATCGTTCTGGAATGCGCAAGTTAGCCGTCGAATTAATTGCCAGGACGCTCTGTTTGTGGTAATATTTTTTTTCAACTTATATTCCCCGAAGGAGCTTATATGTCCGGACATTCCAAATGGTCGTCGATTAAACATAAAAAGGGCGCCGCGGACGCCAAGCGCGGCAAGATCTTTACCAAGATCATCCGCGAGATCTCGGTGGCCGCGCGCGCCGGCGGCGGCGATCCCGACAAAAACCCCCGCCTGCGCAAAGCCATCCAGGACGCCAAAAACGCCAACATGCCCGCCGACAACGTCAAGCGGGCCGTCCTTAAAGGCACGGGCCAGCTCGATGGCGCCATGTACGAGGAAGTAATCTACGAGGGCTACGGCCCCGGCGGAGTGGCCATCTACATCACTGGCTTGACCGACAACAAGAACCGCACCGTCTCCGAGATCCGCCACATCTTCGCCAAGAACGGCGGCCTGATCGGCACCCAAGGATGTGTGGCCTTCCGCTTCAAACGGGGCGGCTACATCGACATCGACAAGGACAAGGCCGCCGAGGACAAGCTCATGGACGTCGCCCTGAACGCCGGCGCCGAGGACATCAAGGACGACGGCGACACCTGGGAGATCATCACCACCGCGGACAAATACGAAGCCATCTCCGAAGCCATCAAGATCGCCGGGATCGAGATCGCCGATTCCAACGTCGGCTATATCCCCCAAGATTATACCAAGCTTGAAGGCAAACAGGCCCAGCAGGCGCTCAAGCTCGTCGAGGAGCTCGAGGACCACGACGATGTCCAGACCGTCGCGGCCAACTTCGACATCGACGAGAAGGAGATCGCCGCCTACGAAAGCGCCTGACGCCGCTCCGATGCGGGTCCTCGGGATCGATCCCAGCAGCCGGGCCACCGGCTACGGACTGATCGAATCCAGAGGAGGCGTCACCACGGTCCTGGCCTACGGAGCCGTCAAGCCCCCGGCCAAAGCCGCTTTGCCGGCCAGGTTGCTGGCCATCAAATCCGGCATCTCCTCCCTGATCGCCCTGCACCGGCCGGACGAGATCGCCGTCGAAAATCCTTTTTTGGCCAAAAACATAAAAACCGCCCTCATCCTCGGGCAGGTCCGCGGCGCGGTGCTCATCGCCGTGGCCGAGGCTTCCCTGTCCTTGTTCGAGTATTCCCCTCTGGAAATAAAAAAAGCCGTTACCGGCTACGGGCAGGCGGAAAAAGAACAGGTCGGCGCGATGATCCGGACCCTGCTCGGAATCGAAGACGCGGCCATGGGTGAAGACGCCGCCGACGCATTGGCCTGCGCCCTCTGCCACTTGAACACGCGTCTTTTTCTGCGGATGGTCGAGGAATCCAAGATCCGCTGACGGGATCCGCCGGATCAGGCCCGCGGCTTTGGCTTCAATTCCGGAAAGATGACTCGAAACTCCACCCCTCCCTCGCCGTGCATTTCCAGCGTCCCGTCGATTTGGCCGGCCAGCAGATTCACCAGCTGCAGGCCGAGCGATTGGGTTTGACGGAAATCCAGGCCGGCCGGGAGGCCGACGCCGTTGTCGCGGACGAAGATTTCCAGGAGCGCGTCCGGCCGGCGGTGGAACCCGACCGTGATCTCGCCGCTGCGGCCGTTCGGAAAAGCGTATTTCAGGGAATTAGAGATGAGTTCGTTCAGGATCAGGCCGCAGGGGATGGCGTTGCTGATGTCCAGGGAGATGGCCTCCGTTTCCTGGCGCAAGCGGATGCGGTTCGGCTCGACGGAAAAAAACTGGAAGAGATGCACGGACAGGCTCCCGATATAATCGGAAAAATCGACGCTCGACAGATCACTGGAGCGGTAAAGCTTCTCATGGACGATGGCCATGGTGCGGATGCGGTTCTGGCTTTCCTTGAGCAGGCTCACCACCGCCGGTTCGCGGATGGCTTGGGCCTGAAGGTTGAGCAGGCTGATCATGACCTGCATGTTGTTCTTGACCCGGTGATGGATCTCCCGCAGCAGCACTTCCTTCTCGGCCAGGGAGGCCTTGACGGCTTCCTCCGCCCGCTTCCGCTGGGTGATGTCGGCCATGATGTGGACGGCGCCGCGGAGCTTGCCGTTTTCGTCCAGGATGGGGTCCACGGCCACATAGAGCCACTTGTCCCCCGAGGCGATTTCCTCCTCCTCATGGGCTCGGGACTTCAACATCCTCTGGAAAGGGCAATGGGGCTGGAACCGGTCCGTCCCATGGACCAGGGCATAGCAGGGCTGTCCGATGACGTCGCCGCCTGATTTCCCCAGGAAACGCAAGTGGGCCCCATTGCATTGCAGCATCCGGCCTTCGGCGTCGAGAAGGCAGATGCTGTCGGTGATGGCCTCGAACGTGCGGGACCAGTTCAGAAGCGATTCCCGCAGGGCTTCGTCGGTGCGCTTCTTCTCCCGCCGCGCGCAGGATGCCGCCAGGGCCTGGCGGATCGAGGGCGCCAGCCGGGCCAGGCGGTCTTTCATGAAATAATCGGCCGCGCCGGCCTTCATGGCCTCGATGGCGTCATCCTCCCCGATGGTGCCGGAGACGATGATGAAGGGGATCTCCAATCCGGATTCGGAGAAAATCCTAAGCGCCTCCATGCCGCTGAAAAGGGGCAGGGCGTAATCGGCCAGTATCAGGTCCCATCCTCCGCGGAGAAGCGCCGCCCGGAAAGCGGGAGCGTCCTCGACCCGCTCCCAATCGGGCCCGAACCCGTCTGTTTTCAACCGGCGGACGAGGAGCAGGGCGTCGCTTTCGGAATCTTCGACCAGGAGAATGCGTATCGGATCGGCCATGGCGGTCTATTTCTTGGGCAGCGGGGGCGCTTCGTTCCAGAGCAACCAGTACAACCCGAGGTGCCTGATGGCTTCGTTGAACTGGACGAAATCGACCGGCTTGCGCACGTAGCTGTTGGCCCCCAGGCGGTATCCGTTCATGAGGTCACTGTCCTCCTTGGAGGAGGTCAGAATGACAACCGGCAACAGTCTCGTCCGCTCATCCTGGCGCAACTGGCGCAGGACCTCGATCCCGTCGATCTTGGGCAGCTTGATGTCGAGCAGGACGACCACGGGAAGGCAATTGAGGTCCCGTTCGGCGTAGGCGCCCCGCCCGAACAGGTAATCGAGGGCCTCGACGCCGTCCCGGGCCACGATCACCTCATTGAGGATGTTGTTCTTGCGCAGGGAACGCAAGGTCAGCTGGACGTCGTCGGCATTGTCCTCGACTAGCAGGATGATTTTGTCGTCGGGCACTTTCATCCGATCCTCCTTTCCGGTTCGTTCAGGGTGAAGAAAAACGTCGCCCCCAGTCCTTCCCGGCCCTCGGCCCAGACCCGCCCGCCCAGCCGGCGGATGATGCGCTGGACAGTGGCCAGGCCGATCCCCGTCCCGGGAAATTCGCTCCGATCGTGCAGGCGTTGGAAGGCGCCGAAGAGCTTGCCGACGTAGGTCATGTCGAAACCGATGCCGTTGTCGCGGACGAAATAAGCGGGCCCCTTCCCGCCGGATTCGGCCCCGAACTCCACGCGCGGCCGGGGGGTCACGGCCGTGAATTTCCAGGCGTTGTCGAAGAGGTTGTCGAGAACCGCCCGCAGCAGTCGAGGGTCGCTGCGGGCGAATAGTCCAGCGGCGATGATCACATCGAGGGGATGCTTCGGATAGGCCCGGGCGATGTCCGCGGCGGATTGCCGGGCCAATCCGCTGAGATCGACGTTCTCGGCTTGGATTTCCGTCTTGCTGACCCGGGCCAGCTTGAGCATGTCGTCGATGAGATGACCCATGAACTGGGCGTTGGAACGGATGCGATCGAGATGGCTCCGGCCCTCCTCATCGATTCGGTCCCCGCAGTCCTCCAGGAGCGCCTGGCTGAAGCCGTCGATGATCCGCAGGGGTGCCCGCAGATCGTGGGAGACCGAGTAGCTGAAGGCTTCCAGCTCCCGGTTGGCTTCCTCGAGCCGGGCGGTGCGGTTCCGGACGCGTTCATCGAGTTCCGCGTTGAGACTAAGGATCTCCTCCTCGGCTTGTTTTCGCTCGGTGATGTCGCTTATCGCGGTCATGAAATAAAGCGGTCGGCCATCCGCATCGCGGCGCAACGAGGATTGGACGTCCGTCCAGACGATGCGGCCCGACTTGTGGACGTATCGTTTCTGGAAGCGGACGGACCTCTCTTGGCCTTGCAGCAGGCCGTCGAGCATGCGCTGGGTCGCTTCGATATCGCCCGGAAAGCTGATCTCCTGCCATTTCTTGTTTTCCAGCTCCTCCCTGGAATAGCCCAGCATATCCTGAAAGGCCTTATTCACCTGGATTTCGCCGCTGGGGAGGGTGAGTGATTTCCCGACGGGAGAATATTCAAAAATGTACTGGAATTTCTCCTGACTTTCCCTCAGCGCTTTTTCGGCCCGGGCCTTGTTGTCCACCGTCTGGCGAAGCGATACGACCTGTTCGCGGCGGATGAAATATCCGGTGGCCCCGCCGACGGTCGCGATCAGGGCCAGGCAAAGCAGAAGCAGAATCCGGCTCTCGAAGCGGATCGGAAGAAGGATCTCTTCGAGATCGACTTTGGCTACGAGGAACCAGGGTGAATCGGGAATACTTCGGGAAGCGGCTAGAATGGTGATTCCACGGTAATCCGTCCCCTCCATCACTCCACTGAAACCTCGCACCGCTGCCGCTGCGGGGAGCCCCGTTTTCGATAGAGGGAACCGCAACCGACCGGCCGTGCCTTTGCGGTGCCGCAGCTCGTTTAAATAAAGAACGTCGTCGCCTTCGAGTCGGACCAGCAAGGTCTCGGCCGAAGCGCTCGGCATCGGCCACGTCTGGATGAGGGGAAAGAGAAAATCCTCGGGATCGATATGGAAAACGATGACCCCGACGGGGCGCCCTGTCCCCACCGAACCCAATACGGGCGCCAGGACGTCCATACCGGAAAGGCCCGTTTTATCGGAAAAGTAGAGGTCGATCAAAGCGGGCTGACCGGTGCGGAGGGCTTCGGCGACCCTCAGGCGGACGCTCGCGGGCAGATCCTCCGCGGAATCCGGTCCCATCCGGAAGATGATTTCCCCTTGCGCTCCGAAAATATCAATGTTCCGATAGCCGTATCCTTGCCGAAATCCGTCGAGCCAGTCGCGGAACCCTTGGCTCGGGGTTCCCGGTTTGGGGCGCGCCTGGAGCAATTCGAGGGTGGAAAAAAGCCAGGGATTCCGGTTTACAGCCAAGGCGTCACCCAGCCGCTCCCGGCGCCAGTTCCGGATTTGTTGGATTTTCAGATCGGCGACGGCGCCCAATTGTTTGGCGAAATCCGCTGTTCGGAGCTTTTTCTGGGCCGAATAAAAATAGAGGCCGGCCGTGCCGATGCCGAGGGAGAGAAGAAGGAAGACAGCCACCGCCCAGGCCGGAATTCCACTCCGGGCCTTTTTGCCGCCAGCCGTCAGGGTTTCATTCAAATCCGATCAACCCCCTCCTGCTCATCTGACCGAAACCAGCGAGCGATTTCCCTCTTTCCGTCTTGGATTCGGATCCAATAACTTATTGTTATGCCAAGCCTTCCCGCATGTCAAATCCGGACCTCGGAAATTTCACTCAATCTTGACAATCGCTTGACGACTTGGCCGCCGTCGTGCTTTAAATTAGGCGTGTTCAGGAGGATGCAAATCGCATGAAAAAAACCCTGCGCACGCGAAGGGCGGCAGCGCTGGCCGCCTTGGTTTTTTCTTTGGCCGCGGCCGGATACACGGCGGACACGCCGCGGTTGCGCGTCCTGACGTTTAACGTCTGGTCCGGATTGGATTACGTCGGCTTCGCCAAGTTCGGCGAATACGAGCCCACCGCCCGGCGCGAGGCCCGCTTCGCCGCGTTCGCGGCCCAGGCCAAGGCCCTCGATCCCGACGTCATCTTCGTGCAGGAAGCCAACTTCGCCGGGACTTATGCCCGCCGCCTGGCGTCCGCTCTGGGAATGGATGAAATCCACCAGGTTGTGAACGGGGGGATCAAGCTCGGCCCGCTCGGGCTCCCCTTTAACCTCAAGGAGGGCAACGCCATATTGGCCAAGCCCGGTCTCGGCCTCCGCCGCCAGGACGATTGGAAGCTCTCCGGCCCCTTCGGGTTCTTCGGCGACACCCTGACGATCCACTTCAGCGAGGCCATCTTCGCCCTGGCCGGAAAAATCATCGTCGGGACGACACCGGTCACCCTGGTGAACGTCCATTTCGTCTCTTCCCCTCCCGACGATGAGGCCGCCCTGAGGAAATTGCGCGACCTTCCCGACGGGAGGGTTTTGACCGACGCCGAGTTCGACCGGGCCTTGGTCCAAATGAAGGAGCGGACGCAAAGGCGGGCCGAGGAAATGAGATCTTTGATCAAAGATCTGGGCACCTTGGCCGCGGACATCCCGGTCATCGTCGGGGGCGATTTCAACGTCGGCGAAGATTCCGCACAATACCGGAATTTTCTGGCCTCTTCCAATCTGATCGATACCCTGGACGCGGTCCGCAAACGGGCGGCCGGAAGCGCCCCCCTGCCCATTCTGTCCTGGGACCCGGCGCGCAACGACAACATCGCCTATTCCAGCCGGCCGGTCGACGCCTCCGGGGAGAAACTGGAAGGCTATGACCTCCTGGACGCCCTGTCCAACACAATCCCCCAACGGATCGATTTCATCCTTCTGAATCATTTATTCCGGGAGGAGGACGCACTGTCGGCGTCGCCGGCCATCGACAAACCGCAAAACGGCGTCTATGCCTCCGATCACTTCGGGATCACCGCCGACGTGGACCTGGCCCGGGCGGCGGCCGCGGCGCCCCGGGAGCCCGGCACGGTCGTCCGTCCGGCCCGTTTCACCCCCGAATTCCTGCCCATCGCCATGTGGGACACAGACATCGGGTTCGGCTACGGGTTGAAATCGTTCCTCCTGAATCCCCTCGGACTCGCGGAGTCGTTCGACATCACCCTGTTCAACAGCACCAAGGGCGAGCGCTGGTATCGATTCGTTTTTTCCCTGCCCGATTTTGAGTCCCGCCAGGGAAAGATCTATCCCTGGGCTCTGGACCTGACGATCGATTACGACAAAATGATCAGCAACAACTTTTTCGGCGTCGGGAACGGCACGCGCTGGAGCGACCGCGAAACCTATATGCGCGAGCCGGTCGACCTCTCGCTGACCGTGAGCCGTGGTTTGACCGGGCGCCTGGTCGCCCAATTGGGCCTGCGCTACAAATCGGTGTCGAACTCGCATTTCGCGGACGGCAGCGTCCTGGCCCGCCAGCCGCCGGACCTGAACACCGGGACTGCCCGATACGCCAGCCTCTTCGCCGTGCTGCGTTACGACAGCCGCGACAGCTACATCAACCCTTCGGAAGGCTTCGTCGCCCAAGCCGAAGCCGAGACGGCCCCCCGACTTGAAGGGACAAACGTCCATTTCCAGAGACTGGGCGGATGGCTCCAGTATTATGCCGTGTTGTTCCAGCCCAAAACCGTATTCGCCCTGCGCTTCGGAGGACAAAGCCTGTTCGGCAACAATCTGCCCGTCCAGGCGCTTCTCCCCCTGGGCGGCAACCAGACGTTGCGGGGTTCGCCCCAGGACCGCTATCTGGACAAGTCCTATCTTCTACTCAACGCCGAGATCCGCTTTCCCCTCGTCTGGCGGCTGGGGGGCGTCGTGGGCTGGGATACCGGCAAGGTCTGGCCTTCCCTGCGCCGCTTCGATTTCAAGGGTTGGGCCTCCAATCCGACGTTCGGACTGCGTTTGGCCATGAAAACGTTCATCGTCCGGCTGGATGTCGGGCTGGGCACGGACTCAACGGGGGTCTATTTCAATTTCGGCCAGTTGTTCTGAGCGGTGGCCGGGCGTTAGCCGAGAACAAATCGGTTGGCCCCTTTGCGGACGGAGAAAACTTTTTCCACTCCCGCCGCCTTGGCCTTGAGGGTGAATTCTCCATCCGAGCGGACCGACAGGACCCAGCCGGTCCCTTCGGCCGCAGGCTCCGCGACCAGATCGGCGACATGGCCGTTGAAACGATACCGTTCGCAGCCCAGCGCTCCGCGCGCCTGAATGTCCCAGTTGAGCTCATTGCGGACGGCATCGGGCTTAAGGCCCAGCCCGTATTCGAACAGATAGAGGATCGGACTGATTCCGCTCCAGCCGACGAAGTCCTTTTGGGCCTGGTTGCCCGGCTCGACCGCATCAGGGGCGTAGTTCTCCCAGACCGTTCCGGTCTTTTGGAAAACCTGATAGGTGAGATCGAGATCGCGGCAGGCGATTGATCGGGCCTTCCCGGCGCGGCCGGATTTCTCCAGACCGCGAATGACCATGGTCGTTGTCGGAGCCCAGACCGAGCCGCGCCAATATTCGCCCTTGGGATTATAGAGCGGCTGGTCGGCCGCGCAGGTGGGGACGGGATGGAGCCGGCCGAACGTTTGGGGATTGTCCAGCTCGGCGGCCAAAGCGGCCGCTCTTTCTCCCGTTGCCGCGCCGGACACGAGCGCCCAGAACCCGGCGATGGTTTTGATCGGAGCCCGTTTCCCGTCCACGGTCAGATCGTAATAAAACTTCTTTTCCGGGTCCCACATCAGGCCGTTGAT
>PMCY01000090.1:16280-21315 GCA_003154255.1 Candidatus Aminicenantota bacterium
GCCGTTGCCCTGGCGGAGGTATTCCCGGAGGGCGCGATGGAAACGGACCAGGGGTTCATAGACCAGCCGGAGTCGGTCCTTGTCTCCCGTCGTCCTAAAACTGATCATTTCCGCCCAGGCGAAAAGGGGGTGATCCAGACCGTCCAGGGTCACGCGCGAAGGGACCTTGGGAGCCTCACGCCCGACGTAAGTGATCGTCACGGGAGGCGGCGGGGAATCGATGTTGAAACCCCACGTGCTGTAAAAGGGCTTCCCGGGATTGATCCAGGCTTTAAAATCGACGCCTGTTTTCCGGACGATCTCCCGACAGATCTCGCCGTCTTCGTATTGACGGGCATAGAAATTATCCAGTGAGGCGATGCCGGGGACCAGGGGGTGGGCGGTGTTGCAGAACAAGGTCATGAAACAGGTGTCCCAGGCGAAGATGTTTTCGTTGAAAGCGGCGTCGATGAACTGGGAAACGAATCCGGTGCCGGGGGCGGGTTCGTGGAAATTGCGAAAAGCCAGTTCCCAGGCTTTCCAATACATATCCACATATCCGGGATGGTCGTCATACCGCGGAGACGGAAGCAGGGCCCGGGTTTCAGCGAAGCCCGGCAGAGGCCGGGCGGTGTATGTTTTCTTGGCTAAATAGCGGCCCTGGANNCGGAAGTTGATGATGTCGCCGTCGCGGACGGGATATTCCTTCCCTTCCAGGCGGAGCGTCCCTTCCGTGCGGCAGCGGGCGATATTGCCGTGGTCGGCGAAATGCTCATAGGACACGACCTCGGCCCGGATGAATCCCCGTTCGATGTCGGAGTGGATGACCCCGGCCGCGCGAACCGCGGCGGTGCCTTCGCCGACCGTCCAGGCCTTGACCTCGTCGCTTCCCACGGTGAAGAAGGAGACGAGCCCCATCATGCGGTAGGCCGAGGCGATAAGGCGGTCCAGGGCCGAGCTTTCGATGCCGAAGTCGAAGCGGAATTGGCGGGCTTCCTCTTCGGACAACTGGCGGATTTCCTGCTCCAGGCGGGCCGACAGTCCGATGACGGCCGTTCTCTCCTGTTCAGTCCAAGCCGCGAACGGCGCCAGGACCTCGATTTCGCGGCGGATATCATCTTCGTCCAGGTTGACGGCGGCGATGAGCGGCTTCTGGGTCAGGAAACGGAACCCCCGCAGCAGCACTTCTTCATCGGGCTTGAGCTTGGCCCGGCGAAGCGGGGTCTCGGCTTCGAGAAGAACTTTGCATTTCTCCAAGGCGGCCAATTCACGGACGTCGCGGTCGCTCTTCTTGGCCGCCACCTGCTTGACCAGGCGTTCGATCCGGTTTTCCACGATGGCCAGGTCGCTGAGCAGGAATTCGGTCTCCAGGGCCCGCAAGTCGCGAAGGGGGTTCACGGAATCCAGGGGATGGGAAACGGCCGGGTCTATGAAGGCGCGCACCACCGCCAACAAGGCGTCGGCGGTCCTTAGTTTGCCCAGGAACTGTTCCGAAAATCCTGTTTTCTTGTTCTCGCCGGCGGCAATACCGGCCAGCTCCATGAATTCAATCGAAGCCGCCGTTTTTTTCTTGGGTTGAAAGAGCCCGGCCAGCTTTTCCAGCCGTCCATCCGGGACCTTGACCACGGCGAGGGGATCGGTTCCTTTGGCCGCGGATGTGTCGGGGGACGCGCCGGTCAGGGCACCGAATAGCGAACTCTTGCCCGAGAGAGGCAGACCAACGATACAGATCTTCACAATCGTTTCCTTCGGGGGGGATTCCAAACGAAGAAAGAGGAAGTATTATATAGGTTTTCGAGTGATAATTCAATCCTCGCGACGGCCCCGTTGGGGCCTTCCTTCCATTGACAGAGTGGGGCGGGCGGGACTATGTTCGCCCCATGAGTCATCCCCAACGAAAGCGAACTCCCTGTCGCCTGCTCACCTTGGCAGGCTTGCTCCTGCTTATCCCGGCGCCATCGGTGCCTGGATCATCCGGAGCGACACTCGTCCGCGGCCCTAATCCGCATCCGAGTACCGCGGAAATTGACCCAATCGCCCGCGATCTTAATCCGCGGGCGATTACTGCGGAATCTGATCCCCAGGAAAAACCTGGGGCCCCTGCCGCCGACCCGCTGAACCTGGCCCTGTCCGCCAAAGCTTCGGCCTTCGAATCCTACCAGGGCATGACCCCGGAGCTGGCCATCGACGGCGTCGAAGAAACGCGCTGGTCCGGGGTGCCCGGCCACAATGAGGGCGGCTGGTTCGAATTGGTTTGGAATCGCCCGGTCCGGATCGCCGAAGCGATCGTCGTTCAGCACGGTCGCTACGTCGACGAGATGGACCTCCAGGTCTGGGACGACGGCGGGCGGGATTGGATCACCCTGCGCCACCTCGGCCGGCCCGGAGCCAAGCTTCCCCGGATCGTCGATTGTTCCATCGAGCCGCGGACTGTGCGCAAGCTGCGTTTCGCCGCCATCACCGGAGGCCCCAGCTTCCTCGAGGTCAAGGTCTTCGAGCGGTCCGCTTCCGCCGTGCGCCGGCCGGTCGTAGCCCTGGCCTCAGACGCGGACGGCGGATTTATCGGCATGGTCTGCGACGAGCGGGGCGACACTCCATGCGATGGCGCGGAGATCGTCCTGGCAGGACGGGCTCGCGGCGGCGAATGGCAGGAGACGGCCAAGAGCGGCGCCGACGGCGTTTTTTACGCGCCCATGCCGGCGGGATTGTCGGGAACGGTTTCGGTGTCGGCCAAGGTCCCTTCCGCGGCCGGTCCCATCTCTGTTTCAGCCTCGTTCGAGGCCGAAGGATTCCAGTACGGATTGACGCCGGAAAATCTTCTGCGCCCGGCGGCCAAGCTGGACGGCCGCTGGCGTTTCGCCCCCGATCCCCCGGCCGATTTCTGGAAGGCCGATTTCGACGACCGCGGCTGGGCCGACATCGCCGTTCCCGCCCACTTCGAGATGGAGGGTTTTCACCCTTCGAGCGGCGTCGGCGGATACCGCCTGCATTTCCATCCCCCGGAGGGCCCCGGGCGGCTCAAGCTCCGTTTCGAAGGCGTCTATAGCGGCGCCGAAGTCTGGCTCAACGGCCGGCGGCTGGCCGCCCACGAAGGCGGCGCCCTGCCCTTCGAAACGGATCTGACGGACGCCGCCCGGCTCGGGGACAACGTCCTGGCCGTGCGGGCCGCGCAAACCACTCCGGTCAGCGTCCATCTGGACAAGATGAGCGAATACGCCGATTTCCCCTTGGCCGGCATTATGCGCTCGGTGCGGATCTATCGGGTTCCCGAAATTCACGTCGGCGCGGCCAAGCTCTGGACCGAATTCGACGCTTCGTTCCATGACGCCGTGGTCAAGGGGCGGCTGTCCGTCCTAAACGAATCGGACCAGCCCGCTTCCAAGGTCCGGGTCGGGATCTCGCTTATCGGCCGGGACGGCCGGATTCAAATCGGCCAAGCGACGACGAAGGCGGAGGCCTCCATCAAGCCATGGACACGCGCCGAGTTCGTTTTCTCCCTGCCCGTTTCCAATCCCGAGAAGTGGGACGCCGAACACCCCCGTCTCTACACATTGACGTTCGATCTCCAGGCGGAGGGACGCAACGTCGAGCCGTCGGCCCGGCGGATCGGCTTCCGTCAGACCGACATCCGAAACGGCCGGCTTCTCGTCAACGGCCAAGCGGTCAAGATCCGCGGCACCTGCCACCACGATTCCCATCCTCTCATGGGCCGGGCGGTGACGGCCGAGCTCACCCGTCTTGACCTCACCCTCATGAAGGAGGCCAACCTCAATGCTCTGCGCACCTCGCATTATCCCCCCATTCCCGAGCTTCTCGACGACGCCGATGAGCTCGGCATCTATGTCGAGGACGAGGGCTCGTTCTGCTGGGCCGACGCTTCCGACGACCTCCGCCTGGCCCCGCGGCTGATGCAGATCAACGCCGAGCTCCTGGCCCGCGACCGCAACCATCCCTCGGTTTTCCTCTGGTCGGTCTGCAACGAGAGCGACTTCGGGGAGGGCTTCGAGCGCAGCCGCGCATGGATGCGGGCGGCCGACCCCAGCCGGCCCGACGCCGGCAGCTACGACCGCGGCTCGCTGGACGTCCTGGCCCGCCACAATCCCATCACGATCACCGAAATGGACGTCATGGCCAAAGAAAAGCGGCCCGTTCTCTGGGACGAGAGTTGGTGCATCTACCAGGGCATCTGGAACGACGTGGCCGAGATGTGGGTCGATCCGGGCATCCGCGACTACTACGCCGAGCCTCTACCTGCGATCTATGAACGCATGATGCGCACTCCCAATATCGCCGGAACGCAGATCTGGGCCTGGTCGGATGACATCTTCGCTGTGCCCGCTCGGGGATTAGAATATGGCCGCGGGACGACGGCCAGCCATTTCATCGAGAACGAATACCGTCTGCCCGGCCGCGGGCTGGTGGGCGATGCCCCCTGGGGTGTGGTCGACGGCTGGCGGCGGAAAAAGCCGGAATTCTGGATCACCAAGAAGCTTCATTCTCCGGTCAAGATCAAAGAGGTGCCCGTTCCCCTTCCCGCGCCGGGCGATCCGATCCGGGTGGCCGTCGAGAACCAGTACGATTTCGCCGATCTGTCCGAATTGGCCATCCGTTGGCGCGTCGGAACGGAGGGCGGTCCGGTCAGCGCCTCCGTTCCCCCTCATTCTAACGGGACGCTGGAAATCCGCCCCGGGAAACCGGTATCGATCGGAGACTCGCTGGCCCTCGAATTCACGGACGCCGCGGGACGTCTTGTGGACGCCTATCGGCTGCCCCTCGGAAAATATATCGCCGGAATGCCCGACCTGCGCGGGCCGGCGCCATCACCGCTTAAGATCATCCGGGAAAATTATCTGGCCGGGCCGGGCATCCGCGTCGTGGGGAAAGATTTCGAGCTGACCTTCGACCAGACGAGCGGGAATCTGCGCCGCGCGGTCGCCTTCGGCAAACCCGTGCTGCTGGAACTGCCGCATCTCCACGTCCTGCCCGCGGCGACTCCGTTGTCCCCCTTGCCTTCGCCGCAGAGTTGGCATCTGGACAAATTGGATATCCGGGCCGA
>PMCY01000083.1 GCA_003154255.1 Candidatus Aminicenantota bacterium
GTCTGCTTCTTGATGGCCGCTTTGAAACGGGCCACCAGGTCCTTGAGGTCCTCGGCCGTCAGCTCGGTGTCGCTGTGGACGCCCTTCTTGTGTTTCTTCTCCTCAATGATGACCTCGAACGGATCGATGTCGTCCTTGTNNNCCATCATGCCGGGCATGGAGGCCCGGGCGCCGGAGCGGATGGATACGAGGAGCGGGTTTCTGACATCGCCCAGGCCCTGGTCGACCGCCTTCTCCAGCTTATTCAGGTTCTTTTCGATTTCCTGCTTGACGGCCTCGGGGATCCTTTTCCTGTTCTTATTATAAAGCTCGCAAACCTCGGTGGACACGGTGAAACCCGGAGGGACGGGCAGCCCGATCCCGGCCATCTCGGCCAGATTGGCGCCCTTTCCCCCCAGCAGGTTTTTCATCTCTTTGTTGCCTTCGGCCGAGCCGGCGCCGAAGAAATACACGTACTTTCTAGACATGAATCGTCTCCTTACGAAAAAATGATTATGAAAACACTAGACTATACCCCGGAAAGGAGGGTTTTTTCAAGGAAAATGGGGACACCGCGGCGGGATCACGCCTCGGCCCTGCCCTTGTATTCCTCCAGCCCGGCCTTGAGGATGACCAGGGATCGCCGGATATCCTCCTCTTTGAGGACGTAAGCGATCCGGACTTCGTCCCGGCCTTTGCCCGGGGTGGCGTAGAATCCGGCTTCGGGAGCGACCATGACCGTCGCATTGTCGAGCCGGAAATCATTCAACATGAAAAGGACGAATTTCTCGGCGTCTTTGATCGGCAAGCGGACGCTCATGTAGAAAGCGCCCTGCGGCTTGCGCACGACGATTCCGGGGATGGCCGCCAATCCCTCATAAAGAACGTCCCGCCGCCGTTCGTACTCCCGGCGGACGGATTCGAAATAGCCCATGCCCATCTTGTAGGCGGCGATGGCCGCCTTTTGCTCGATCGAGGGCGGGCACAGCCGGGCCTGGGCGAAGCGGAGCATGGCCCCGTAAACAGCCTCGTTGCGGGTGATGGCCGCCCCGATGCGGGCGCCGCAGCAGGAAAAGCGCTTGGAGATCGAGTCCACGACGATCGTCCGGTCCCGGACCTCCGGGAATTCCATCAGGCTCATGTGTTTGAGGCCGTCGTAGATGAACTCCTTGTAGACCTCATCGCCGATGAGGAAGAGGTCGTGCTTGACGGCGATCTCGACGACGCGCCGGAGCTCATCATGGGAATAAACCGATCCGGTCGGGTTGTTGGGCGAGCAGAGGACGATGGCCCGCGTCCGGGGTGTTATTTTAGCCTCGAATTCCGCGGCCGGAGGAAGGCGGTAGCCGTCCTCGACCTGGAGGGTCAGCGGGACGACCTTCAGGTCGGCTAGCGAGGCGTAGCCGTTGTAATTGGTATAGAACGGCTCGGGAATGATGATCTCGTCGCCGGAATCGGCGACGGTGGCGAAAGCCAGAAGGATGGCCTCCGATCCGCCGTTGGTGATGATGACGTTGTCGGCCGTGAGAGAGATGCCATAGCCGCCGAAATAGGCGGCGATCGCTTCGCGCAGCTCCAGGAAACCCTGGGCCGGACCGTAGCTCAGGATGGGATCGTTGAAGCTGCGCACGGCATCCAGAATGGGCTTGGGTGTCGGGATGTCGGGATCGCCGATGTTGAGGAAATAGACTTTGACGCCGGCCTTGAGGGCGGCATCGGCATACGGTTTGAATTTTCGGATGGGCGAGGCTTGGACGGTCCGCCCGCGCTTGGAAATCTCCATGGATGACTCCTGGGAAAAGAGGGCTATGAATGCACGGGAGGATTATGGCCCAAACCCGCGGGGGCTGTCAAAACACTTGAACTGACCGATTCCGATCCGTTAACATCGTCCGGGAGGCCGCCATGCCGATAAGCCGTCTAGCCCGCATCCTGCTCCTGGCCGCCGGATTCGCCCTCTTGATTCCCGCGCCCGCCGGGGCCCAAGAAAGCTCCTTTGTTCCGGAAAAGCTTCACCGTCTGCTGAACAACGAAATCTCGGGGGACCGCGCTTTCAACGCCGTCCGCCGCCTGACCCCCTTCCACCGGATCATGGGCTCGCGAACCTTCCTGGCCGCGGCCGAAGCTCTGGCCGAAATGGCCCGCGACGCGGGCCTCGTCGACGTCGAGATCGTCAAACAAAAATTCGAGGGCGGATTGAGCTGGGACGCGCGGTCGGCGCAGCTTTGGCTCCTCGAGCCCGAAGAAAGGAAGCTGGCCGATTTCGCCGACGTCGCAGTCTCCCTGGCCGTCTTCAGCCGGTCCGCCCGCGCCGAAGCCGAGCTCGTCGACGTCGGCGGCGCGGCGCCGGCGGATTTCCGCAATCTCGACGTCGCCGGAAGAATCGTTCTGACGACGGCGGCCCCCGCCCTGGCCGTTCGAACGGCGGTCTGGGAACGCGCCGCTTTGGGCGTCGTCTCCTGCGCCGGCATCCATCCGGACGCCCGTTTCGACACCCCCGACGAGATCGCCTATATCAAGGTCCCGGCCGCGGTGCCCGCGGGGAAGACCCCGCCCTGGGCCTTCATGATCTCTCCCCGCGAATACGGCCGGCTTCAGGAACTCCTGCGAAAATCCAGATCGGAGGGCCGGGCCGTGCGGGTCCGAGCCGACATCGACACCGAGGTCCGCGAACCGGCCGAACAGGCTTTTCTCTGGGGGCGGCTCAAGGGCTCCGAGATTCACGACCAGGACATCGTCCTGACCGCTCATCTGGACGAGGAAAGCACATCGGCCAATGACAACGGCAGCGGCTGCGCCAGCGTCCTGGAGATCGGGCGAGCCCTCAACGCGCTGATCGGGCAGGGTAAAATCGCCCGGCCGAAGCGCGATATCGTCTTTTGGTGGCCCAACGAACACACTTCCGAATATCAATATCTCCGCGACCACCCCGAAGTCCGGAAGAACTGGCTGGCGGCCATCAACCAGGACATGGTCGGCGCCCGCCAGAGCCTGGGCTCCCGGGTCCAGCACATCATCCGAACCCCGTATTCCCTGTCCAGTTATTTGAGCGACGTGATCGAATCCGTCGCCGAATATGTCATCGACTCCAATTCGTCCTTCCTGGCTTCGGACGAAGGGGGCCTGCCCCAGCCCTTTCCCAAGCCCATCCTGTCTTTTCTGGGATCGCGGGAGCGGTTTGACGCCCTGGTCGTCCCGCACAGCGGAGGATCCGACCAGGAGTTCTTTTGCGAAGGCGTCGTCGGCGTGCCGGGCGTCGCCCTGATCAATAACCCCGACCCCTACATCCATTCGAGCGACGATGATCTTTGGAACATCGACCGGACGCAGCTCAAACGGAACGCCTTCATTGTAGCCGCCGCGACGCTTTTCGTCGCCAACGCCGGAGACGCGGATGTCCCCTTACTGGGGGCCGAAGTCTTTTCCAGGGCCGTAAAGCGATTGGGTAAGGACCTGGCCACCGGATCGGCGCTGATTCGCGAGAAAAAAAGCGGGAGCTGCGCCCAATCCTACCGTGACGCGCTCAATCTTCTGGAGCAAGCCGCCGAGCGGGAAGCGCGGGCTTTGGCCTCCATCCGGATCTTCGCCAAAGAGGGCGGGAGAAACGCCGCCGCCTTGGAAAAACAAGGCCGAAGCTTGCGCGCGCTCGCCGCGGGCCTGATCCGAGAGCTCGGCGATGCATACATCCTGGCCTCGGGCGTGCAGACCCCGCCGGCGCCGTCCTTGACCCCGCTGGAGCGGGAGATGTCCGTCCTCATCCCCGCCAACGCCGATTCCCTTGACGAATATCTTTCCAAACGCGGCTGGTCGGTCGGTTTCCCGGGCCTCCATCCGATCATGGCCAAGGAATGTTATTGTTTCGTCGACGGAAAGCGGACGTATCTGGACATTTTCCGGGCCGTCCAGGCCGAGGCGATATCGGCCGGAGAATTTTACTACGGCCGGGTCGCGCCGGAGAAGGTCAAGACCCTGCTCGACCTGGCCGTCGGGAAGGGGGCGTTGAGGCTTAAAAAAGAAAGCCGGCGGACGGCGGGGAAGGCCGGAACCGCGCGGACCGATTGACCCCGTTCCGCCGTTCTGTTATTTTGTCCCCGCCATGCCCCACGATCCCCGGGCCCGCATCATCCGCCGACAGAGCTGGGGCGATTTCCATCTTTTTCGCTTCGAATCGCCGGCCCTGGCCGCCTCGGCCAAACCGGGCCAATTCGTCATGGTCCGGACAGCCGAGGGAACCGATCCCCTGCTGCGCCGCCCGATCAGCCTGCACGACGGCGGCGACGGATGGATGGAAATATTCTTCCGCGTCGCCGGAAGGGGCACCGCGCTCCTGGCGGAGCGGAAAGAGGGCCAGACCCTCGATTTGATCGGCCCGCTGGGCGGCGGCTACCAGCTGGACGGGGAATGGTCCGGCCGCAAAGCTTGGCTCGTCGGCGGCGGCCGCGGAATCGCCCCTTTGTATTTCCTGGGGCGCGCGCTGCAAGTGCGAGGCGCCCGCGTGCGTGTTTTCTATGGAGGCAAGACGCGGGCCGAAATCCCCTTGGCCGGGAAATTCCGCGACGCCGGATTCGACGTGGCCTGCTCCACGGACGACGGGAGCCTGGGCTACCGCGGTTTTGTCACCGCCCTCCTCGAAAAAGAGCTCGCCGCCGGCCCCCCCGCCGGATTGTTCGTCTGCGGACCGGATCCGATGATGGAACGGACCGCCCGGCTGGCTCAGGCCCGGAACATCCCGGCCCAGATCTCGCTGGAGGCCATCATGGGCTGCGGCTTCGGGGCCTGCTGGGGCTGCGTCAAGCGCATCAAGCGCCAGGACGGCGGGAAATGGCGCAAAATCTGTGAAGACGGTCCGGTCTTCGCGGCCGATGAAATCATCTGGGACGAGGCGTGACATGGCCGATCTCTCGGCGGACCTCGGCTTCCTCAGGCTCCGGAATCCCGTTCTGACGGCCAGCGGGACGTTCGGGTACGGCCTGGAGTTCGCCCCTTATCTCGACCTGAACCGCCTGGGCGGCATCGTCGTCAAGGGGCTCTATTACGGACCCCGGGAAGGGAATCCTCCCCCGCGGCTCGTCGAAACGGCGTCCGGCTTGATTAACGCCATCGGCCTCCAAGGGGTCGGCGTGGAGCATTTCGCCGCCGATGTCCTGCCGGAGCTGAGAAAATACGACACCGCGGTGTTCGTTAATGTCTGCGGTGCGGACAATGAAGAATATCTCCGGGTCATCGATTTCCTGGAAGGGCAGGACGGTATCGCCGGCTACGAATTGAACATCTCCTGCCCCAATGTCAAACAGAACGGGGCCTGCCCGGCCTTGTTTCCGGAAGCCACCCGCTTGATCGTCGCCGCGGCCAGGGCCCGCAGCCGCCGGCCGCTCATCGCCAAGCTGTCCCCCAACGTGACCTCTATCGTCGACATCGCCCGGGCCGCCGAGGACGGCGGCGCGGACGCCCTTTCGCTCATCAATACCATCCTGGCCCTGGCCGTCGATCTCGAAACACGGCGGCCCAAGCTGGGCAACATCTTCGGCGGGTTGAGCGGTCCGGCCGTCAAGCCCATCGCCCTGCGCATGACCTACCAGGTCGCCAAGGCGGTCCATATCCCGGTCATCGGGATGGGCGGGATCATGAACGGCGCCGACGCCCTCGAATTCATGGTCTCGGGCGCCCGGGCCGTGCAGGTCGGCACGGCCAATTTCGTCGAACCGGGAGCGGCCCTCCGCATCGTCGAAGAGATGGCGGCCTGGTGCGACGCGCATGGCGTCGCCCGTGTCTCCGACATCGTCGGGACGCTCCAGGCCTGAACATTCAACACTGGAGGTTTTTCCCATGACCCGCACGATCCCCCCGGCCCACCGCATCATCACCGCCCTGGATGTCGAAACNNAAGGCCCAGGCCCTGGCCCTCGTCCATCAGCTTGAACAAGCCGTTCTTTTCAAGGTCGGCCTGGAGTTATTCACCGCCGAAGGCCCGGCCCTCCTTCAGGAGATCAGGGCTTTGGGCAAGGGCGTCTTCCTGGACCTCAAGCTCCACGATATTCCCAATACGGTCGGCGAGGCCGCCCGCATCGGCGTCCGCCACGGGGCCCGGATGATGACCATTCACACCTCGGGCGGAGGCGAAATGATGGCCCGCGCCGCGGCCACCGCGGGCGAAGAGTCGGCCAAACTCGGCACGGCCAAACCCATCCTGCTGGGCGTTACGATTCTGACCAGCCTGAAAAACGACGACCTGCGGTCGATCGGCATGACGCCGGACACATCGGCCCAGGTCCTGAGGCTGGCCGGGCTGGCCAAGGCTTCGGGGATGGACGGGGTGGTTTGTTCGGCCCAGGAAATCGAGATCGTGAGGAAAGAAGTGGGCCCGGATTTCCTGATCGTGACACCGGGCATCCGGCCGGCCTGGTCGGCGGCCCAGGATCAGAAGCGGATCATGACGCCGGCGCTGGCCGTGGAGAGGGGATCGGATTACCTCGTCGTGGGGAGGCCGATCACGCAAGCGGCCTCCCCGCGAGAGGCGTTTCAGAAGATCGTAGACGAATTAAAGGGCTGAGACGGCTCCATAGGCGAAAATCGCGCCGAGAACGAAGCCGATGATCAGCATGAGGACGACGACGACGATGCAACAGACGACAAGGTAGCCGATGACCTTGTCCTTGGGCGTGTCCATCATCGGGGTGTTGAAGCCGAGATAGAGGACATACAAACCATAGAGGCCGGCGATGACGGCCAGCACACCCAGCGACGGGATGATGTAGAAGATCCCGGCGATGAAGGGGATGGTCATGCTGTAGACGGACAGCTGCATGGCCTTTTGGGGGTTCTGTTTGGAGCCGAAATTGGGGGCCAGGGCGTTGATGATCAAGCCGAAGGCGTACACGCTGGCCAGGGTGAAGACGTAATACAGCACGGCCCGCAGGAGGCCGCTTCCCAGGGGATATCGGTACGAGCCCAGGAAGGGGATGCGGACGCCGATCAGGCTCCAGCCGATGAACTGGGCGATGGCCGGAATGGCGCAGAGCAGGGCCGCGTAGCCGGTGATGAGCTGCATGGCCGGCGTTTCTTCCCCTTTGATCTTGACCCATTCCTCTTTCGGTTTGAGGATAAGACCTTGTGCGCGGGCGACTAAATCCATTGTGTCAATCTCCTTTCAGATGTCTTCTAAAACTTTATACTATTCGAATAGACCTGTCAAATAAAGGGCCGCGGCGGCTTCGAGAAAGAGGGAAGTGGAGGCGCGGGCCGGACTCGAACCGGCGAATCGAGGTTTTGCAGACCTCTCCCTTAGCCACTTGGGTACCGCGCCGTCATAAACATGAGAGAGCCGGGCGTGGAATGGAATTGGAGCGGGCGATGGGACTTGAACCCACGACCTTCTGCATGGCAAGCAGACGTTCTACCACTGAACTACGCCCGCATCGATCGAAATCCCCGACCGACCGTCAGGGAAATACTGGGCTAAACTAGCAAAAAGACCGCATTCTGTCAACAACCGATTATTTGACCTGGACCAGGTCTCCCTTTCGGATGACGTCCTTGAGCGAAAGGATCTTGATGGTCGCGGTTTCCCGACCGGCGCCGATCACCACGGCGTTTCCGACCGCCTGAGGGGATTTGTCCCCGACCTCGGCTCCGAACACGGTGAGCTGCTGACCGAGCTGGAGGCCGGCCTCGAGACCCCGGTCGATGAGGGCGTAGCCGTTGGCTCCGATCTGGTCGTGATCGTCGGGCAGGACGATGATATGCCCGGTCAGGACGCCTCCGCCCTGGAGGATCCCCCGATAGCCTAGATCCCTGCCCTCGACGGTGGTCTTTTTCTCGAAGGGCAGGAGTCCGTTCCCGAGGCGCACGGGACCGCAGGCTTTTTCGATCTGGGCCAGGAACCGATTGCCCTCGACGCGTACGATCCGGGCCCGGCCGCGGCCGTAGCCCAGGTTGCCGCGGACGCCGGGGACGTTCGTCCCGATCTCAAGGATCTGGAGTATCAGCCCTTCGCGCCATTCCCCGACGGGCCCGCCCCAGAATTGGTCGGCATCGGAAAGAAGCAGCCGGTCGCCGGCGGCCTGCGCCAGGATGCGCGCTCCGGGCTCCTGTTCCAGGACGAAGAACGCGCAATAGAGATCGGTTTCGGCGATCAGGGGAAATGTGTTGCGGATGGTCCT
>PMCY01000237.1:0-2751 GCA_003154255.1 Candidatus Aminicenantota bacterium
TCCACGTACTATGCTCTGGACACCTTCAATTGGCCGTCGATCGCCGCTTCCGGCGACATCAACAACAAGGCCGACCAGGCCGCGGGCGGCGCCTTCGGCATGACCCGCAACTGGCGGGCTGTTTCCTGGGACAGCACGGATCCGAGCCTGAAGCCCGTTTCGCAGTCCGAGTTCAGCTTCGGCGCCGAGAAGAAGATCACGGAAGAGATCAGCTTCAGCGCCCGCTTGGTCTACAAGCACCTGATCCGGACGATCGAAGACGTCGGCGTCCTGGATGCCAACTTCAACGAGTTCTATTATATCGCCAACCCCAGTGAAGGCTATGCCCGTCCCATTTCCCAAGGCGGCCGATTTAACGACATGTTCTGGCCCACGCCCAAGCCGAAACGGGAATACTACGGCGTCAACCTGACCCTGGAAAAACGGTTCAGCGACAACTGGCAGGGCGGCATCAACTACACCTGGAGCAAGCTGTACGGGAACTACGGCGGCTTGGCCTCCTCGGACGAAGCCGGCCGCGTGTCGCCGAACGTCGAACGGTATTATGACTTGTATTTCGAGCGCTACGATCTGCACGGCCGGCCGCTGGACGGCAACCTGCCTTCCGACCGGACGCACTACTTCAAGGCCTACGGCTCGTACGCGTTCCCGTTCGGCCTGACGGTCGGTGTGGTGGCCTATGGCCGCGGCGGCCTGCCGCGGACGACGACGATCCCCTTCAACGACATGACTTCGTACGCCGATGGCTATTTCGACACCGGCAAACGGACCCCGTTCACTTTTTGGGCGGACATGTATGTTGAGTACAACCTGCGGATCGCCACCCGGTACGTCGTGAATCTGAACGTGACGATCAGCAACATTACCAACACGTCCACGGCGCAAGGCTACTTCGACACCCCGTTCATTCAGACCCTGCGCTGGTCCGATGCGCAAATCCTGGCCCAGAAGACCAATTACGTCGACTGGCACACCGAGATCGCCTCGCACGAACCCGATCCTCGCTACGGCTTGGTGACGAGTTACTTCGGTGCGTGGTCGATGCGCTTCGGCGCCCGCTTCTCGTTCTAAGCAGATCTCTTCGCGCAGTAAGCGAACCGCCCTCACCCCCCGTAAGGGGGGTGGGGGCTTTTTTTATCCAGGAGGCCGGAGTCATGGCTGACGAAAAAGCGCGTCCTCTAGAAAACGGAACCTGGAGCCGGCGCCGGTTCCTCCGGGCCGGGCTGGCCGGGGGAGCGGCCGCGGCCGCCCACGGGCCGGGCCCGGCGCCGCGCCCGGCCGAAATCCCTCCCTCCGAAATTGCTGCAATGGGTATCGACGCCCTGCGGTCCGGTCTGGATTCCGGACGTTTTACCGCCCGCGCCCTCGTCGAGCAATGCCTGGCCCGGGTCGAGGTCGTCGACCGGCGCGGGCCGGCCCTGCGGTCGGTGATGGAAACGAATCCCGAGGCCTTGGCCGAGGCCGAGACCCTCGACCGGGAGGGCCGAGACGGCCGGCCACGCGGTCCGCTGCGCGGCGTCCCCGTTCTGCTCAAGGACAACATCGATACGGCCGGCCGCATGGCCACCACGGCCGGATCGCTGGCCTTGGCCGGCGACCGGCCCTCAGGTGACGCCTTCCTCGTGCGCCGGCTGCGCCGGGCCGGGGCGATCGTCCTGGGCAAGACCAACCTGAGCGAATGGGCCAATATCCGCTCGCCCCGGTCGACGAGCGGCTGGAGCGCCCGGGGCGGACTGACCTTGAATCCCCATGCCCTGGACCGCAACACGTCGGGTTCGAGCTCCGGCTCGGCCGCCGCCGTCGCCGCCGGCCTCTGTCCGGCGGCCGTGGGCACGGAGACCGACGGCTCCATCGTCAGCCCCGCCTCGCTGAACGGGATCGTCGGGCTCAAGCCCACAGTGGGCCTGATCAGCCGGACGGGGATCATCCCCATATCGGCGACCCAGGATACGGCCGGCCCCATGGCCCGGACCGTGCGCGATTGCGCGATCCTGCTGGGGGCCTTGGCCGGGGCGGACCCCGAGGATGCTGCGACGGGGGAGGGCCGGGCCCGAACCGTCGAGGATTACACCAAGTTCCTCGATTCGGACGGCTTGCGCGGGGCCCGGATCGGTTTCGTCCGCCAATATTCCGGCCTCCACCGCGGCGTGGACCGGCTGATGGACCGGGCCTTGTCGGTGCTGAAGGCCAAGGGCGCGGTGCTCGTCGATCCGGCCGAGATCAAGACCCTGGGACGCTTCGACGAAGCGGAAAACACGGTCCTTCTCTATGAGCTCAAGGCCGGCCTGAAATCTTACCTGGCCCGCCGCGGACCCGCCGCCCCCGTCCGTTCACTGGCCGACATCATCGCCTTCAACGAACGACACGCGGGGGAGGAAATGGCTTTCTTCGGCCAGGAAACGTTTCTCAAAGCCGAGGCCAAGGGTCCCTTGACCGAGAAGGAATATCTCGACGCGCGGACCGTTTGCCGGACCCTGGCCCGGCGGGACGGGATCGACGCGGTCATGGACGCCCATCGCCTGGACGCCCTGGCGGCCCCGACGGACGGGCCCGCCTGGCTCACGGATTTCGTACTGGGCGACCATTTTCTCGTCAGCAGCTCCACCCTGGCCGCCGTGGCCGGGTATCCCAGCATCACCGTCCCGGCGGGCGCCGTCTTCGGCCTGCCGGTCGGGCTCTCCTTTTTCGGCCGGGCCTGGAGCGAACCGCTGCTCCTGCGCTTGGCCTATGCCTACGAACAGGCCACGAATC
>PMCY01000237.1:2762-2975 GCA_003154255.1 Candidatus Aminicenantota bacterium
ATAAACAGACTTCATGCTTAGAATAATTTTGTCGATTTCCTCGGCCGCGCTCCTCGCGGCTTGCGCCGGGCCCTGGGTGGTTCCGCCGATCCGGCCCGAGCAAACGCTTTTTTGGGCGTGACCCGGCTTGGACATCAGGCCGACCGGTAATTCCCTTCCCCGCGAGGTCCTATGATCATCCGTCCCCTCATGCGATTCGCCATCCTGGCGGTG
>PMCY01000257.1 GCA_003154255.1 Candidatus Aminicenantota bacterium
CCGAATATCACCTACGCCGTCCAATACCGGGGCCGGCCGATCATCGTCCCCTCCGCGGTTTCAATGACTCTTGAGGGAGGCGTCATCCTCGGCCAGGCCGCCCAGGTCCGCGACGAAAAGCGGCGCAGCGTGAATGACGTTCTGCGGCCGGTCGTCCGGCAGAAGTCCGCCGAAATCAGCGATCGTTGCAACGAGCTGACTCTCGCGTTCAAAGGCGAGTACGCGTTGATTTTCCGGGCCTACGACGACGGGGTGGCTTACCGCTTTTCGACCGCGTTCGCCAAGCCGATCACGGTCGTTTCCGAGCAGGCCGAGTTCGCCTTCGGCCAGGATCGCAAGCTCTATTTCCCCGAGGAGGAGAGCTTCCAGTCCCACCAGGAGCGGATCTTCAAGTATATGTCCCTGAGCGAGATCGGCTCAAAAAAATTCTCCTCCGCGCCGGCTGTGGTGGAGATCGCCGACGGTCCCAAAGTGGCGATCAGCGAGGCCGACCTCGAGGATTATGCGGGCTTATGGCTGACTGGAGCGGACGATTCGCCCTTCAAGTTGGTCGGCAAATTCCCCGCCTTTGCGCTCAAGGAAGAGATCAAGAGCGATCGGGACGTCCTGGTGGCCGAACGGGCGCCCTATCTGGCCAAGACCGAGGGACGCCGCGTTTTTCCCTGGCGCGTTCTGATGATCGCGGCTAAGGACGGCGACCTGATCGAACACCCCTTTATCTACCGGCTGGCTAAGCCGTCGACGGGGGATTTTTCCTGGGTCAAGCCGGGGAAGGTGGCCTGGGACTGGTGGAACGACCTCAATGTTTACGGCGTGGATTTCCGGGCCGGAGTCAACACGGCGACCTATAAATATTTCATCGATTTCGCCTCCAAGTACGGGATTGAATACATCATCCTGGACGAAGGCTGGTACAAGAAGGGCGACCTTCTTTCGGTCAATCCGGATATCGACATGGACGCCTTGCTTTCCTACGCCAAGGCCAAGAAAGTCGGGATCATTCTCTGGACGACCTGGAAGACGCTGGAAGACCAGTTCGAGAAGGCCATGGACCAGTTCAGCCGCTGGGGCATCGCCGGGCTGAAGGTGGATTTCATGCAGCGGGACGACCAATGGATGGTCCGGTATTATTACAAGGTCGCGGCCGAGGGGGCCCGGCGCAAATTCCTCATCGATTTTCATGGCGCCTATAAGCCGACGGGACTGTACCGGACGTTCCCGAACGTCATCACCAGCGAGGGCGTTTACGGCCTGGAACAATCCAAGTGGGCTCGCAACGCGACCCCCGAGCATAACGTCACCCTGCCCTTCACCCGCATGTTCGCCGGCCCCATGGATTTCACTCCGGGATCGATGCTCAACGGCGGCCTGCGTAATTTCCAGCCCATCTACAACGAGCCCATGAGCCAGGGCACGCGCTGCCACCAGCTGGCCATGTACGTCGTCTACGAGAGCCCGCTCCAGATGCTGGCCGATTCGCCGACCCATTACCTGCGCGAGCCCGAATGCCTGGAGTTCCTGGCCAAGGTCCCCAGCGTTTGGGACGAAACGCACGTCCTCGAGGCCAAGATCGCCGACGATATTCTCGTCGCCCGGCGGAACGGTGTCCAATGGTGGGTGGGGGCGATGACGGATGCGACGCCGCGCGATCTGACGATCGACTGCTCGTTCCTGGGCGACGGCGCCTATGCGCTGACCTTCTACCAGGACGGCATCAACGCCGACCGCAGCGGCAACGACTATAAAATGATCAAGCGGACGGTGACCAAGGCCGACAAGCTGGCCATCAAGCTGGCCCCCGGCGGCGGCTGGGCCGGCGTCTTCTCGCCCAAGGAAAAATAGGTCCGGCCGGCATTATTGGGGCTCTCTTCATCGGAGGCGGGATTCGGCCTCATGCGCTTCCGGTCCCCGGGGGAATTCCATCCGTCCGTTTCGAGCCGCGGGCCCGTCGAGCGTCAGTTCAACGATTGTATCGACCCGATCCCGAGACTCGCGGGGGACGCGGATCATGATGCCCGTCTCCGTCTGCGTCACCGCGGCCGTCCCTCCCGTGAGAACCCGGCTGGCCGTGATCCTTTGCGCCAGGGGAGGCAGGTCGAGGGCTTGATCGATGCTCCAAGATTCCCGCGCGCCCCCTCTCTCCCGGACGCCGCTCCAGCGCAGCAGATGAATATAGATCTTGGCCCCCTTCCATGTGGCGCCGCCCCAATCCGCGGCGACGAAAGGCCCGCCGCGCGTACCGTAGATCGATTCGCCGTATCTCCCGAGCCACAGGCCGACCTCTTGGGTCCGTTCCACCTGCCGGGGATCCAACCGCCCGTCCGGTCTGGGGCCGAGACCCAGGAGGGCGTTGCCGCCGCGGACCGCGCACTCGACTATGATCTGGAGAATCGCCGGGAGCGGCTTGACTGTGTCGTCCGGCCTCCAGGCCCACTGTTCGGAAACCGGAAAATCATGTTCCCACGGCCGGTCGATCTGAAACTCGCCGATGTAGTCCTCCGGCGTATCGAAGTCCCCAGGCAGGCTCGAGCGGTTGTTGATGATCAGGCCGGGCTGGAGCCGGCGGGCCATCTCGAAAAGCGTCTCGGATTTCCAATCGGCCGCCGTGAAAACCCCCGGGTACCAGGCATCAAGCCAGAGGATGCGGATCGGGCCGTAGGCGGTCAGCAGCTCGCGGACCTGTTCGTGCATATATTCGATATAGCGCGTGTGGCCCGGGCCGAAATAGTCGGGATGATACCAATCGCGCTGGGAGAAGTAGATGCCGAGGGGCATGCCCGCTTTGCGGCAGGCGGCGGCGGTCTCCTTCAGGAGGTCCCGGTGGATGGGCGTGTTCATGATGTTGTAGGGAGTGGTCTTAGTGTCCCAGAGACAGAACCCATCATGGTGCTTGGCCTGGAAAATGAAATATCTCTGCCCGGC
>PMCY01000094.1 GCA_003154255.1 Candidatus Aminicenantota bacterium
CGGTGTAAAACATAAGCATCTTGGCAATGGCCAGCCCGGCCGCGCCCAATCCGACGACGCCGACCTGACAGCTCTCGTCGGCCCGGCAGGCGGCGTATTTCTTGGCGTTGATGAGGGCGGCGGTGACGACGCAGGCCGTCCCATGCTGGTCGTCATGCATGACGGGGATGTCGACGCGGTCCTGGATGCGGCGCTCGATCTCGAAACATCGCGGCGCGCTGATGTCTTCGAGCTGGATGGCCGAGAACGTCGGGGCGATGGCCACGACGGCCTCGACGATGGCGTCGGTGTCCTTGGTGTTGAGCAGGATGGGCATGCCCGACAAGCCGCAGAACGTCTCCATCAGGGCGGCCTTCCCCTCCATGACCGGCATGGCCGCCAACGGCCCGATATCGCCCAGGCCGAGCACGGCCGTTCCGTCGGTGACGATGGCTACGAAATGGCGGATGGCGGTGAAGCGCCGGGCCAATCCGGGGTCCTCCTTGATCTTGAGGCAGACTTCGGCGACGCCGGGCGTGTAGACTTTGCGCAGGACATCGAGGCTGTCGATCGTGTAGCGGCTGCGGATGGCGATCTTCCCGCCCTGGTGCAGCTCCAGGACGTCATCGCGGATTTCCAGAAGCTCCACGTCCGGCGTGGAGTGGGCGATGGCGATCAGGCGGTCCATGTGGGACAGGTCGTCGGCGAAGAAGACAATGTCCCGCAGGGTATGGGTCGTGCCCTGGTGGATCATCTTGATTTCGCCGACATCGCCGCCGGCCTGGCCGATCACGGTTAGGAACCGGCCCAGGGTCCCCGGCACCGACCGCAGCCGGCAGCGGAAGGTGCGCATGATTTTTTCTTCGAACCACATTTCAAACCTCCTTGCGGCGGCGGGGGCTCCGGGCCGCGCCCGGGGGTCCGCGTCCGCCGTACTCGCGCGGGGATACAGACCACGGGCGAGTTCGGGCGGCCGCCCCGGTTCAGTCGATGAGCAGGAAGGCGTACCGGTTCATGGCCCGGTTGTAATCCGTCAGGACCTCGATGGGATAGCCCGCGCGCAGGATCGTGGTGAANNTCCATGAAGAGCAGAAAGGCCTTGACGTGTCCGGCCAGGAAAACGTCCCGTTCGAGGTCGCTCAAACGGCGGTCGATGCCGCGCGTCCATTCGTGGCGGTCCTCGGGCTTGGGCACGGTCTTCTCGAAATGGAAGAGGGCGGCGGTTGAGTAATCCCGGAAGAAACGCTCACAATCAGCCACCGGCGGGGTGTTCGGCGGGCACATGCCCGACTTGCCGAAGTCCGGGCATCCGTAGAGGCATTTCATACGGACCCATTGGGCCACCACGATCGAGGCCGGGTCGAACCAGCGGAAGTCGGAAAAATCGTGCTTGGCGAACAGGTTTTCGAGCGCTTGGCGGTCGGTCATGATCGATAATCCTTTTCGGTTAAATTTCGAAACCTATTATATCCAAAGGTCGAAAAATGGAAATACGGAGAGGCTGTTTGCTTCGAGCCCGGCCCGCTAGGCCGTCCCGGCAGTGGAGCCCGGAGGCATCTTGGTTTAGAATGATGCTCATGACCGCATTATCGGGGAATTCCGCGCCGATCGATCCGGCGCGGTTTGCCGTCATCCTGGCCCGGCCGGAAAATCCCGAGAATATCGGGTTGGCGGCGCGGGCCATGAAGAACACCGGGTTCTCGGATCTGCGGGTGGTCAAAAAAGGCCGTCTGCCCGCCAAAGCGGCCAAGACCGCCGTCCATGCGGCGGATATCCTGGCCGCCGCGAGCGTTCTCCCGGATCTCGACGCCGCCGTGGCCGATTGCGGAGCCGTCTTCGCGGCCACGGCCCGTATCCGCTCCGTCGTCCGCGTCCTGGCGCTCTCGGAAGCCGTCCCGATGATGCTCGCCCTTCCGCCGGTGACCCGTGTGGGTTTGCTTTTCGGCAACGAACGGACCGGGCTGACGGGCGACGAGCTGCGCCGGGCCAACTACGTCTTCACCATTCCCCAGGCCGGCCCCCAGCCGTCCTACAATCTGGGCGGGGCGGTGCTGCTCACGCTCTTCGCCCTGTTCACGGCGGCCGGAGCGCCCCGCCCGGCGGCCGACCCGCCCCTACTCCGCGGGGAGCAGGAGGAGGTCATCCGCCTCATCCTGCGCAAGCTGGAGGAGAAGCGCTTCGTCCATGGCGGCAATCGCGAGCACGTAGCGGACATCATGCACGATCTGCTGGGGCGGATGGCCATCACGGCCAAGGACCGCCGCTTCCTGCTGGCCTTGTTCACCAAGGGCGTCGATCTCAAAGAACCCTGAAGGAGAATCCCATGTCCGATCACGAAATCCGGGTCACGCTTCCGGGGGGCAGCCGCGTGGATGCCCAGTATCGCGGCTTCACCATGGCCACCGATCAGCCGGTGCATGACGGCGGTACCAACACCGCGCCGGCGCCGTTCGACCTGTTCCTGGGATCGCTGGCCACCTGCGCCGGATATTATGTCCTGGCCTTCTGCCGCGAGAGGAAGATCCCGACGGACGGGATCACCTTGACGATGACCATGGAAAAGCCCCAAGGCTCAAAGCTCTATACCAAGATCGGCATCGTCATCCATCTGCCGGCCGGGTTCCCCGAAAAGTACCGGGCCGCCGTGATCAAGGCCGCGGACACGTGCGCCGTCAAGGCTCATATCCTGCATCCGCCCGACTTTGTGATCACCGCCGATTGAATGTGCCGATTGGGCTCGCGTCCCTTTATCCGCATAGGGGTCAGGTCTCAATAGACAACATGATATTTTCAAAGATGTTGAAAAAATGAGACTGGAGAAGTGGTCACCCGCTAAATATCGAAAGCTTGGACATTTTACGTTGAATGTTGCGACCCGACCCCTAAAGGTTTGACGCGCGGCGCCCGCGGAGGTCCGATAACGCGCAGAGCCTTGGGCAGGACCTTCAATTCGAGCTCCGGCCTTTTATCTAGGATTTCTCCATTATACTGGATATGCAGGGATTGGCCCCGGACAATGACGCGCCGGGCCTTGAAGTGCTTGAGGACCTTCTGATAGTGACCGAGGTAGATAAGAGGGAAGCCGAGCAGGTAGTTGTAGGCGCGGATATCGAACAAGGTCACGTCGAGGAAGCCGTCGTCGATGCGGGCCTTGGGAGCGATGACCCAGTTGTATCCGAAATGGTTCGTCTTGTTGATGATGCAGTCGAACAGCTTGAGATTGAGCTTTTTGTAAACGAAGGGACGGCCCTTGTCGTCCATCCCGTCGAAGAGCTCGATCTCCATCGGGTCGCGGGGCTGGAAGAGCAGAACGCTGGCCGCCAGCAGGTGGCCGACCAGGCCGGGAATCTTGCTCTGGGACTGGCGGTGGGTGACCTTTCCGGTGGCCCCGATGGACAGGAAGCTGGCCACTTTCCCCCCCAGATCAATGAGATCGATCCAGCGGGGCTCGCCCCGGGACAGGAGCTTGAGGGCCTTCTTCAAGGCCTTGGGGATGAGAAGCGACTTGCGCAGGGCGTTGCCGCTGCCGAAGGGGATGATTCCGAGCAGGACTTCCTTTTCCCGGCCGGCTTCGTAAATGCCCTGCATGACGTCGGCCAGGGTGCCGTCGCCGCCCAGAGCGATGAGGACATCGTTTTCCATGCTGAGGCGCTTGACCTGTTCGATCATCCCGGCCTTGTCGCCCGTCTGATCGAAGACCCGGCCCGGGAATTTTCTGTGCAGATATTGGCGAAGCTTGGGGTTGCGTTCCCACCGCCGCTGGGCCGAATAGGGGTTGACCACGACGGCGACCCGTTTCTGAGCCAGCAGTGAAGGTCGTTTGCGGTGAGGCATGATTAACCGGTCCGTTCCATTTCCGCTATTATACTAAATATTGGGCCTGTCGGCCCATCCCAACCTTATCGGCTTCGAACCGACCCGCCCTTTGGACGCTCCGGACGGCGAATCCTTCCTTTCCTCCCGCGCGTCCGGCGCAGGGGCGGCGGATTGATCCGGAGAGACGCTTGAACTACAATTCGCGCTTAAGCGATCGCCATGTTCAATCCGGCCGACCTCTCCCGCGTCCACGTCCATGGGGCGGCCAAGTTTCTTCTCCACGTTGAAACGTCCTCCCGGGCCGCGGATTATGCCCGCTACGAGGAAATCAGGAACGCAATCTGGGGATTCCCCGAAGACCGCCTGGCCGGTACCCGCAACCTCCTTTGCGAAAATTATTTCCACGACGGGACGAGCCTGATCATTGCCGCCTATGGGGCCGGACCGGAAGGGGAGTTGGAGGAGTCCGCCGACCGCCTGGCCGGATTCTCCTACGGCTTCGTCGGCCTGCGCGACAAGGGCGCCGGCTTCCGCTCCTTGGAAAACTTTTGGTTCTATTCGCAATATACCGGGATCCGGCCGGAAGCCGAGGGCTTCGGGCTGGGCCTGGCCATCAAAGAATTCCAGAGGCACATTCTGCGGAACCTTTATGGCCTCCGCACCGTGGTCTGCACCTATGATCCGCTGACGGCGGTCAACGCTCATCGCAACGTCCTCCGCCTGGGTATGGCCGTGCTCGAGTACCGAACGGCCATCTATGGCGAGTTCGGCGGTCGGCTCAACCGCCGTGATGTCCCCAGCGACCGCTTCTTCATGGCCTGGGACCTGGGCGATGACGCGGCGCGTCCCGCTGGGGCCGGGGCCGGAAGCGCGGGGGATATTCCGAGCGTACTCTCCGCCGAGCGCCGCACGGTCGTCGGCCTCTCGGGTCCGATCAAGCTGGAAAAGGCCGGAGCCCTCAATCTCGAGGCCGCATCGGATTCCGCGCGGCTGCGCATTCCGGCCGATTTCTATCTCCTGCTTCGGGAGACGGATGTCCAAGACCCCGAAGTCCGGCGCATTCCCCTGGATTGGAGGCTGCGCACCCGCGAGGCGTTCCAGACCTTGTTCGGTCGCGGCTTTCGCGTCGCCGCCTACTTCGACATTCTCCCCGGCGAGTCCGGCCCGGGCTATATCCTGCGGCGAAGCTGAGCCCATGGCCGTCCGTTTCCGCCGCATCCCCCTCCGCGATTATTTTGAATTCGCCCTGTCCGACCTGGCCCAGCGCAAACTGCGGACGTTCCTGACCTCGTTCGGCGTGACCGTGGGCATCGGCGCTTTGGTCGCCATGGTCGGATTCGGCATCGGCATGCAGAGAAACGTGAGTGATAATTTCCGGAAGCTGGACCTCTTCAACTCCCTGACTGTCCTGCCCGAAGGGGCCGGCCCGGCCGCTCCGGCCCGCCGCGGGCGCGGCCCCGCCGGCCGTACGCCCGCGTCGGCCAAGGCGGACGCGGCCCGGCTCGACGATGCCGCGGTGGCCCGCATCGCCGCTCTCCCGGGCGTCGAGAGCGCCTATGCGGAGGTCCGCTTCCCCGCCGTCATCCGCTTCGAGGGGAAGGAGGAGTTCCGACTGGTCCAGGTCCTTCCGGCCGGGCCCGGCGCGTCCCGCGGGTCGTCCCTGGCCGCCGGCCGCATGTACGGAAGCGACGAAGAGCGGGCGGTGGTCGTCAGCCGCGGGCTTCTGCGGCAGCTCGGCATATCCGATCCGGCCGCGGCGGTCGGAGCCCGCATTGAGATCGCGCCGCTCTCGCTGGATCTCAGCGCCCTCGAGCCGGCCAAGCTGGGCGCGCTCCTGAGCCGCCGGGAGCTGCCCTTTAAGAAGGAGTATTCCTCCTTCAAAGTGGCCGGGGTCATTGACGGCGGCGGCGGGGGCGGGCCGATGGGCCTGGGCGGCGACGTCCTCCTGCCGCCCGGTCCGGCGTCCGGCTTGTCCAAGCTGCCGATTACCAATCTCTGGGATCTCTTCCGCGCGGGNNGACCAGTTTGAGCAGATCAAGACCGGCTTCGTGCTGATGGACATGTTCCTGGCGGCCATCGCCATGATCGCCATCTTCGTGGCCTCTTTGGGGATCATCAACACCATGGTCATGGCCGTCCTGGAACGGACTTCGGAGATCGGCATCATGAAAGCCGTCGGCGCCTCGCCCCGGGACATCAAGAAGATCTTCGTCTTCGAATCCAGCCTCATCGGACTGGGCGGGGGCGTCTGCGGCATCCTGCTGGGCTGGGCGGTCAGCCGGGCCATCAATCCGGTCATCAATTATTTCGGCGCCCGGCAGGATCTGCCGGCGATGGAGTATTTCCGCTTCCCGGCCTGGCTCATCCTGGGCGGGATCGCCTTCGCCGGCCTGGTCAGTCTGCTTTCCGGGCTCTATCCCGCCCAGCGTGCGGCCAAGGTGGATCCCGCCGTCGCTCTCCGGCATGAATAAAAGTCCGAAAGAAATGTCGGCGGGTCCTGCCTGCTCCGNNATTCCGCTCGCTCCACCCATCCCCCGGTGGGGCCCTTCTGCGAGCGGAATCCGGGTGCATCCGTCGCGTCACCCGCCAAGTTTTTAGCTAAAGTTAAAAGAAAGCCGGGCGAGGGGCGTTCGGGGAAAAACCCGTGCGACGACTGAGNNGAGCGAAGGAGGAGCGTCGGAGCGAGTTTTCCTCGCCGGGGAAAACGAGCGTGTTTTTCCCCGAATGCTTCGAGCCCGGCCTTCATTTTAAAAAACGCTATCATTCGAGCGACGGGTAGACGCCGACGCGGGGTTTGATATAATCATTTTTTCGGCCGGGAGGCCGGAAGGAGGCGTCCGTGAAGAAATCGTTCCCCCTCATTCTCGTCTATGCCGCGCTTTGCGTTCTGACGTTCTGGGCCTGCGCCCCGCGGGCCGTTCATCTCGATGACCGGTCGCTCGAGGCCAGGGCCAAGGAAATTCATGACCGCATCCTGTCCGTCGATACCCATTGCGACACGCCCGGCGCCATGACCCGGGCCAATTGGGACATCGGCGACCGGCATGAACCCGGCAAACCGGGCAGCGGGCTGATCGATCTGCCGCGGATGAAGGAGGGACGGCTTGACGCGCTCTTCTTCGGCGTCTTTACCGGACAGGGCGAGCTGACGCCCCAGGGCTACGCCAAGGTCCGGGACCGGGCCGTCCAGATGCTGGATGCCATCGACAAGATGTGCCGGACGCACCCCGATCTGATCGTCAAGGCCACGACCCCGGCCGAGGCCTACCGGATCAAGCGGGAAGGCAAGCTCACGGCCTTCGTCGGCATGGAGAACGGCTACCCCATTGGCGAGGACCTCTCTCTCGTCGAAACTTTCGCCAAACGCGGCGTCCGTTACTTGACCCTCTGCCATTCCGCGGACAACCAGATCTGCGGTTCCAGCACCGACCGCCGCGCTCCCGGCGCCAAGGGGCTTTCGGATTTCGGCCGCAAGGTCGTCGCCGAATGCAACCGGCTGGGAGTTCTCGTGGACGTCTCGCATATGTCCGACAAGTCGTTTTATGATTGCCTGCAGGCTTCCAAGGCTCCCATTTTCGCCTCGCATTCCTGCTGCCGGGCTTTGTGCGACAACCCGCGCAACCTGTCCGACGACATGATCAAGGCCCTGGCCAAGGACGGCGGCGTCATCCAGATGTGTTTCCTGTCCGCCTATCTCAAGGCCCCCAAGCCCAATCCCGAACGCGAAGCGGCCCTCAAGGAGCTTGAAGCCAAGTATGGACCGCGCCGCCAGATCCAGCAGAACATCAAGGACGAGGCCCAGCGGGCCAAGGTCCAGCAGGAATTCCAGGCCGTCCTGCAGAAATATCCCGACGACCGGGCCTCGGTCAAGGACGTCGTCGACCATATCGAGCATGTCATCAATCTGGTGGGCGTCGATTATATCGGCATCGGTACGGACTTCGACGGCGGCGGCGGAGTTTCCGGCTGCGGCGACGTCAGCGAGATGTTCCATGTGACCATGGAGCTCCTGCGCCGGGGCCATTCCGAAAAGGACATCGCCAAGATCTGGGGCGGCAACATCATGCGCGTTCTCCAGAAGGCGATCGACGTGGCGGCCAAAGCGTGAAAACGGGCTAATAAAAAAGGTCGGCGGGTGAATGATTTCCGCCGTACCGTTCGGGCTCGATTGGACGCCGGGCGGTTTGGGTGACCCGGATCAAAACAGGCTCGTTTCCTAGCTAAGGCGTAGGACTGCAAAGCCCGTCGCACGGGTTTTGCTCCGGGTCACCCGAACCGCCGCTTAAATCAATCCCGCGCGAACGACACATCAGTCGCGTTACCCGCCGAGATTTTAATTGTTGCGGCGGGCGCGAGAAAGCCCAGCCCCGTCTTTTTCCGGGACGCAGCGGCAACGGCTCCGTCTCCCTGCGGCTCAACGACAATCAGGGCCGTGAGCGGCTCATCCTGGAAGTGACGAAGGAAGGCGCACCCGGCGTTCGATTCCTCGACGAAAACGGCCGGGAGACCGGCCGATGGCCTGAAGCAAAAGCGAATAAATAGGGACAGGCCGGAGTTTTTTGGCCGCGGTAATCGTGGCGCTTTCAAAACGAGCCGAAATTATGTAAAATAAATTTACATTAAATATGGATTCTGCTCGTCAAAAATCCGTCTTTTCATTTAGTTAAGGCAGGGGAGGGCGTCTTTGGTTCTGGCATAAAGATTGCTCTAAGTAATTCCTTTCACGACATGCTAAAACACCATTTTAAGCGGGGAGCGGCGGCCGCGGCGGCCGTATTGGCCGCCGTTGTTCTGGCCGCCCGGCCGGCAGTCCCGCGTTCCTCCGAAGACATCCCCAAATACGGCGGCGTCCTGCGCGTTCGTGAGGAGGGCGTGTCCCTTCAACCCTACCTGGACCCGGCCGTGCAATCCTGGACGTTCGCCACGGAACAGCTTTATGAAGGCCTTGTCCGCCTCGACGCCAAGCTCGACATCGTTCCCTCCTTGGCCGAATATTGGATCATTTCCGAAAACGGAAGGCGGACGACGTTCATTCTGAAGCGCGGGGTGAAATTCCACAACGGCCGGGAGATGAATGCCCAGGACGTCAAGTTCTCCCTGGAGCGGCTGCTTCGCCGGGACACCCAGTCGCCTTATGCCCAGCTTTTTATAAGTAAAGTGGCGGGGGCCCAGGAGTTCTGGGACGGCAAGGCCGAAGAGGTCTCGGGATTCCGGGCGCCGGAGAAATTTGTCTTCGAGATCCAGTGGAAGAATCCCTATGTCTCGGCCTTGTATCTCCTGAGCATGAGCTTCTGCAAAATCATGCCCCGCGATCTCGTCCTCGATCAGGGCCGGAATTTCTTCTGGCAGCCCGTAGGCACGGGGCCGTTCAAATTCGACTCTTGGATCCGCAGCCCCCGGCTGGATGTGGTCGGAGTCCGGCTGGAGCGTTTCTCCCTCTATCATGACCGCCGGCCCTACCTGGATGTCGTCGAATTCAGCCCCCATTTTTCCGTCGACCAGTTCATGGACGGCGACGTCCATGTCATGCCCTTCCTGTCCGAGCGAATGGCCACTTCCCGTTCCCTGATCGTCCAAGGCGGGCTCTTCAACATGACCTTCCTGATGATGAGCTGCCAGAATCCGCCTCTGGACAGCGCCGCGGTCCGCCTGGCCATTGCCGCCGCCGTCGACAAGGACAAGCTGGCCCGGGCTTGGGGCGGTCCGGCCGGTACGCTGCGCACCTCGGCCAATTTCATCCCCCCCGCGCTGCCCGGCTTCTTCCCCGTGGACGATCCGCTGTCGGGCGATCCCGCGAAAGCCCGCCGCCTCCTCTCCGATTTCGGCTATTTCGTGGAGCGGAGCTTTCCCGAGCTGCAATTCTTCATCCCTCTTCCGCGCTCCGACGAGGCGGTCCGGCTGGGCCGGGAGATCGAGTCCCAGCTTGAAGCCGTCGGCATTCCGGTGTCCGTCCGTTTCATCCCTTCGGTGGCCGCCTTGCGCGACATCAAACAGCCGTTTCTGGTCTTCGTCCCCTGGCGCATGGATTTTCCCGACGCCGAAAACATCGTTCAGCCGCTTTTCACGTCGGGCGCGGAATTCAACCGTTCGGCCTGCCGCTATGCCTCGCCGGCTTTCGACAAGCTCTTCGAGGAGGCCGAAGTGGAAAAGAGCTGGACCCGGCGGGTCGATCTTTTCCGCCGCATGGAGCAGGTCCTGGCCCAGGACGTGCCGGCCCTGCCTCTTTTTTTCGCCGAGGAGCGTTTTGCCCTCCAGAGCCGCGTCCGCGGCCTGAAAATCCCGGCCTTGGGCTTATCCTACCTTGACACCAGATTTGTTTGGTTGGAGCCGAAGGACAAGAGGCCATGACGTTCCGGCTGTCTCTGCAGAAGCGCTTCACCATTTGGGTGGCCGCCCTGGTCATCTTCCTGGTTGGGGCCATCCTCTGGGTCATCGAGAAGCGCGAAGTCAATACCATCTTCGACGAATACACCAACCGCGGATTGCTCTTCACCCGGAGCATGGCCGAGCTCAACCTCCGCTCGCTTCTGGTCTGGGACGTGGATGCTTTGCAGTCCAGTGTCGATGAGCAGATCGACGAGAACCGCCTGTACATCATCATTTATGACCGGTACGCCACGCCGATCGTCTACAACCGCCAAATCGCCTCGGACCGGGCCATTTACAGCCAGAGCCAGCTTCAGGGCGAGATCGTCCCGAAAAGCGCCTACATCCAGGCCAAAGAAGTCCTTTTGGACAAGACTCTCCGCCGTGTTCTGGAGATCGAGATCCCCATTTTTGACCGGAGCTCGGGCAGCCGCTGGGGTTCGGTCAAGCTGGGCCTGTCCCTGGCCGGCCTGCCGGCCGAGATCCGCAAGATCCGCCTGGTTCTCATCCTCCTCGGCGCCGCCGGACTTCTGCTGGGCATCCTGGGGGCGACCGTCCTGGCCCGCCGGATCACCCGGCCCCTGAAACGCCTGTCCGAGGGCACTGTCCGCATCGCCCGCGGCGATTTCGCCCACAAGATCGACATCGATTCCACGGACGAGATCGGCCACCTGGCCCGCAGGTTCAATGAGATGAGCGAGAAACTCCGCCTGACTCTCGAGGAAATCGAGGCGACCAACAAGAAGCTCGTCCAATCGGAGAAGCTGGCCCAGGTCGGGCGGATGGCGGCGACCATCGCCCATGAGATCCGCAACCCCCTGACCTCGGTGAAGCTGAACATCCAGAAGATCCAGACTAGCCCTCATCTCGATGAGACCGAGCGCGAGCACGCGGCCCTGTCCGGGGAGGGCATTGTCCAAATCGAGCGCTTCATCAAGGAGCTTCTCAATTTCACCCGGGTCTCCGAGCTCCAGAAGGCCCATTTCTCCATCGAGCAGGTCCTGGACGAAAGTCTCAAGCTCCTCCGCGGCGTCTTCGCCGAGAAGCGGATTGCGGTGGAACGACGCTATGTCCCGGGCCTGCCCGAGGTTGTCCTGGACGGCGATCGTCTGCGCCAGGTCTTCGCCAACGTCCTGCGCAATGCGGCCGAGGCCGTCGAGCCCGGCGGCCGGGTGTCCATCTCCGCCGCCCGGATCGACCATGACGGCGCCTGCCGGTTGCGCGTCCGCATCGCCGACAACGGCAGCGGCATCCCCGAGAAGGACTGGGAGAACATTTTCGAACCTTTCTTTACGACCAAGCCCCAGGGCTTCGGCCTGGGCCTGGCCAATGCCCGCAAGATCGTTGAACAGCACAAAGGCACCATCCGGGTCGTCCTCAAACGCGGGCCCGGGACAGCCTTCGAAATCCTGCTGCCCTGCGAGGAACCGAGATGAAATCCATCCTGATCATCGACGACGACGCCCTTATTCGTAAAACGCTGGCTTCCCACCTGGGCAAGCAGGGCTACGAAGTCCAGTCGGCCGAGGACGGCGAGTCCGGGTTGACCAGGGCGGCCGGGATGGGGCCCGATCTCATTCTTCTGGACATCCGCCTGCCCGACCGGGACGGCCTGGACGTGCTGCGCCGGCTCAAGGAGGACGAGAACCCGGCCACCGTCGTCATCATGACCGCCTTCGACGACATGAAGACCACGGTCGAGGCGGTCAAGCTGGGGGCTTTCGAATATCTGGTCAAACCCCTCGATTACGTGGCCCTCGATCTGACCGTGGAGAAGGCCTTTCAGGTCAAGGCCCTGGAAGAGCGGGTCAGCTACCTCGTCCAGGAGAAGCAGAAGGAATATACGATCGACAACCTCATCGGCCGCTCATCCCGCATGCGGGAGGTTTTCAAGCTGATCGGCTCGGTGGCCGGGACTCGGACCAATGTCCTCATCCAGGGCGAGAGCGGGACGGGCAAAGAGCTGGTGGCCAAGGCCATCCATTACAACAGCCCCTTTCGCGACGAGCCTTTCATCGTCATCAACTGCTCGGCCATCCAGGACACCCTGCTCGAATCCGAGCTCTTCGGCCATGTCAAAGGGGCCTTCACCGACGCCCATTGCGAGACCAAGGGCAAATTCGAGATCGCCGGAAAGGGGACGCTGTTCCTGGACGAGATCGGCGACGTCTCACCCAACCTGCAATCCAAGCTCCTGCGGGTCATCGAGTCGCGGGATTTCATGAAAGTCGGCGGGGAGAAGGTCCTCAAGACCGAAGCCCGCATCATCGCCGCCACCAACCAGAGCCTGCGGGCCTTCATCGAGGCCGGGAAATTCCGCGAGGACCTGTATTACCGCCTGAAGGTCGTGGAGATCAACCTGCCGTCCCTCAGGGAGCGGAAAGAGGACATTCCCGACCTGGTTGCCTATCTTTTGGAGAAGATCAACCGCGAGCTGCGTAAGAACGTCCGCAAGGTGCCGCCGGACGTCATGAAGATGCTGACCGATCTTCCCTGGAAGGGGAACGTCCGGGAGCTGGAGAACGCCCTGACCCGGGCGGTCATCCTGGCCAAAGGCGACATCGTCCTGAAGGAGAATCTGCCGGTCGACATCGAGGACAAGAAGCTCTTCGCCCGGACGCTGACCTCCCTGGAAGAGGTGGAAAAGGAATATATCCATTATGTCCTGGTGTCGGTGAAGGGAAGCAAGACCCGGGCCAGCCAGATCCTGCAGATCAGCCGGCCGACGCTGGATAAAAAGATCAAGGATTACGGCCTGGAAATCTAGGCTCGCAAAGGGACTTTACCCGCTCCTGTAAACTACCTTGCCGGACGTCCTTTCCGGAGGACGGCCGGCCGGAATTTTCCCCTGATCTCCAGATTGGAAGGTTGGCATAAATATTGCTATTAATTTGGATGTCAGAGATATAAGAAAGGATTTGAAATGTTAGGCAAAAAAATCGTCCTCGTCGACGACGAGGAATCCATCCGCAAGACCTTTTTCCTCCTTCTGAATAAGAAATACCGGGTTTACCCGGCCAAAGACGCCGAGGAAGTGCTGGAACGCTTCAAGAGCGGCGCCTTCGACCTGCTCATCGCCGATCTGCGCCTCCCGGGCAAGGACGGAGTGGAGCTGGTCTCCGAGCTCCGGAGCAAAGGCTACCGGGGCGAGGTCATCCTCATTTCCGCCCACGCCGAGCTTGTCGATCCCGGAGTGCTGAGCCGGCTGCGGATCGGCCATTTCTTCGCCAAGCCGCTCGATTTGGATGCCCTGAGCCGTTCGATCGATTACCTCTTGACCAAAGACGATCTTCTGGGCAAGAGTCTCTAAAGGCTGCCAAGGGGCCGCGCTTCTCCAAGTTTTTGCTTTTCTGTTACAATCGTCCCTTATGCAGAGCGCAGCCGAGTGCTATCCCTGTTTTTTGAACCAGACGATCAAGACCGCCCGCCTGTCGACGAATGATCCAAGGCGCTTGAAGGCCCTCCTGGACGAAGTCGCCTCCTACCTGCAATTCCATCCTTTCAACGTCGTCCCTCCCGTTCTCTCCGAGGACATTTACCGGATCATAACCCGGGAAACGGGCGCGGCCGATCCTTATCGGGAGCTGAAGCGCCGCTGCATCCGGCAGGCCCTGCGGCTCTATCCGGAGGTGAAAAAACGGGTGGCGGCGAGCCCCGATCCCTTGCGGGCCGCGATCCAGGCGGCCTTGGCCGGCAACGTCATCGATTTCGGGGTCAAAGAGGAATTCGATATGGCCGCCGACGTCGCCGACCTTCTCGACCGGATTCCGGTCATCGATCACTATAGGGATTTCCAAACGGGCCTGGCCCGGGCCGGCCGTATCCTCTATCTGGGGGACAATGCCGGGGAGACGGTCTTCGACCGTATTCTGATCGAAGCTTTGGATAGGCCCGTGGACTATGCCGTCCGCTCCGCGCCCATCATCAACGACGCTTTGGCCGAAGACGCCAGGGCGTCCGGTTTATCCGCCCTAGCCCGTATCGTCGAATCGGGGTGCGGCACGCCGGGAATTGTTCTGCCGCGGACTTCGCCGGAATTCCGGCGGCTGTTCCGCGCCGCCGACCTGATCATCAGCAAGGGCCAGGGCAATTACGAGGCTCTTTCCGAGTCCGGGCGTCCGATCTTCTTCCTTCTCAAGGTCAAATGCGAAGTCGTCGCCCGCCATACCGGGGCGCCCAANNCCCCGGATTCGGAGTCGATGAAATATTTTTACAGGGTGAAATTAGCTTGGATTCTATGGCGAACATGGCACGGAACATGCATTAATCAGGGCAGAAGCGGCACCTAAGAGTGCCTCCCATAAACCTTTCAACTCTCTTCCTTTCAGTGGGGAGGCGAAAGAGCCCCAAACTCTTTCGCCTCTTTTTTTTAGCTGGAAATCCAGGGCCAAGGGCGGTTAGAATGCCCGGCGATAGTATAAAGGATGATCGCCCGATGACCGGATCGAACCTGAAACGAGCATACGCCGCCCTGCTCGTTCTTGCCGCCCTGCCCGGGGCGCTGCACGCCGCCGTCAATCCGGAAGCCTATCGGGCCAAAGCCATCCGCGTTTCCCCGCCGGTCACGATCGACGGGAGGTTGGATGACCCGGCCTGGGCCGGCGCCGCCGGCGCGGGGGGATTCGTCCAGCGCGAGCCCGAGGAAGGCAGGCCGGCGACCGAACGCACCGAGGTCCGCATCCTCTACGACTCGGAAAACATCTATTTCGGTATCCGCTGCTTCGACCGGGAACCGGACCGGATCGTGGCCAACGAGATGCGGCGGGACGCCGAGCTTGAATCCAACGATTTCTTCGAGATCCTCATCGACACTTACCATGACAGCCGGAACGCCTTTTATTTCGCCACCAACCCTTTGGGCTGCCAGCTCGACGCCCAGATTCGGGACGATGGGGCCAGCATCAACAAGAATTGGGACGGGATCTGGCTCTGCCGGGCGGCCCGGGACGCCCAAGGCTGGACGGCCGAAATCGCCATCCCGTTCTACACCCTGCGTTTCGGCAAGAACCCCCGGCCGGTCTGGGGAATCAATTTCGGCCGCCGGATCGCCCGCAAAAAAGAAGAGGACTTCTGGGTCCCCGTCCTGCGCGATTACGGCTTCATGGGCAAGTACCGGGCCTCCTTTTTCGGCCATTTGGACGGGCTGGAGGACATCCGCCAGGGCAAGAGTCTGCAAATCATGCCTTACCTGATCGGAGGCGCGAGCCAAGCCGACCGCGGCGAGCCGCTGGCCGGCACCGCCAACGCCGGCCTGGATATGAAAGCCCGGCTGACGTCCAACATCACCGCCGACCTGACCATCAACACCGATTTCGCCCAGGTCGAATCCGACCAGGAGCAGTTCAACCTGACCCGTTTCAGCTTGTTCTATCCGGAAAAACGTGAATTCTTCCTCGAGGGCGCGGACATCTTCCGTTTCGGGGAACGGTTTCAGGAGCGCGAACCGCCCTCGACGATGCTCTTCTTCAGCCGGACGATCGGCCTGACCGAGGACGGGCGGACGGTGCCGCTTCTGGGCGGAGTCAAGGTCACGGGTAAGGCCGGGCCGTTCGACCTGGGCGTCCTGAACATCATCACCGACCGCCTGTCCTACCTGGACGACGACGACAACCGGGTCTCCCTGGCCCGCACGAATTTTTCCGTGGTCCGCCTGAAAAGCGACATCTTTGAGAAGAGCTCCATCGGCGTCATCGGGCTGAGCAAGGATCCCCTCGGAGGGGCCGATCCCTATAATCGGGCCGCCGGGTTGGACTTCAGCCTGGCTTTCGGACCGAATTTCCAGGGCGCCGGCTTCCTGGCCAAGACCTTCAGCCCGGGAAGCGCGGGGAAGGATTGGGCCGGCCACCTCGACCTCATCTGGAACAGCGATCTCCTTTCGGGGGACATGTCCTATACGGATATCGGGGCGGGGTTCGACGCCGAGATGGGTTTCGTGCCGCGGACGGACATCCGCAAATTCAAGGCCAGTTTCGGCCTGGCTCCGCGGCCCGATTTCCTGGGGCTCCGCCAGACCTATTTCATGGAAAATTTCACTTATATCGAGGACCATGCGGGGGTCCTGCAGTCCCGCAACAACATGGCCGGGGCCTTCAACATCTTCCAGAACGGAACGGAACTTTTCTTCGGACTCATGTCCAGCTACGAGTTCCTGACGGAGCCGTTCGAGATCGAGAGCGGAGTTTTCATTCCCGCGGGCGCCCACAGCTATGACATGTTCGTGGGCATGTTCAATTCCGACCGCAGCCGCGACCTCTCGGCCGAGGCCGAGCTCGACGCCGGGGGGTTCTATAACGGCCGCCTGACCAGCCTGCGGGCCCAGGGCGACGTCAAGGCCAGCCGGAATTTCAGCCTGGAATTTATTTACAACCACAATGCCTTCGCCCTGCCCGTGCCCGGCGGTCGTTTCAACACCAACATCGGCGCGGCGCGGCTGGTCTACTCGTTCTCGCCCGACCTCTACGCCAAGGCTTTTCTCCAATGGAACGACACGGACGAGATGTTCAAGAGCAATCTCCTTGTCCGCTGGATCTACAAGCCCGGGGCCAACGTCTATTTCATCTATAATGAGAGCCGCCGGATCGGCCCGGCGGGCTATATCAAGGACCGCACGGTGATGCTGAAGGTCAGCTTTCTCTTCAATTATTAGCCGCGCCAATCGCGCCGGCCGGCGCCGATCCGCCTTTCCGGCCCTGTTCATTTGGCCGGAGAAAAAATACAATACCGGGGTGAACGGATTATTTCCCGCGGCGGCCCTCCTGGCCGGTTTCCTGGTCCTGCTGCTGGCCGAACGCCGTTCCCTTGACTCCGCCCGCCGCCGCGTCCGGTTGTGTGTGGCCGTGACCGGGACGCGCGGCAAGTCGTCCGTGACCCGGCTCATCGCCGCGGCTCTGCGAGCGGACGGTCGATCGGTCCTGGCCAAGACGACGGGGTCGAGGCCCATCCTTTCGAGGACGGACGGAGCGGAACGCCTGATCGTGCGGGCCGGCCCGCCCTCGATCCTCGAGCAAAAGCGCGTTCTGCGAGCGGCCGCCCGGGAACGGGCCGACGCCCTGGTCGCCGAAATGATGAGCATCCGGCCGGAATGCCTGCGGGCCGAGGCGGCCGGAATCCTCAAACCGGATGTCCTCGTGATCACGAACGCCCGCGTCGACCACCGCGAAGAGATGGGTTTGACCGCCGACTCCGCCGCCGCCGCGCTGAGCGCGGCGATCCCGCCCGGATGCACGGTCCTCGTTCCTGCCACCGAAGACCATCCGGCCTTCCACGCCGCCGCCCGCCGGACGGGCGCCCGGATCGTGCTCGTGCCCGGCCGCGCGCCGGACGGCGAAACGGCCGCCCGGCCCGGGGATGATTTCGAATTCCCCGAAAATCGGCTCCTGGCCGCGGCCGCGGCGGAAATGCTCGGAGTGCCTCGAGATCGGGCCGAGGCGGGAATGGACGCAGCCGTCCCGGACTTCGGGGCTCTGCGGATCTGGCGGCTGAATCGCGGGCCCGCCGATCCGCCCCGCTACACCGTGAGCGCCTTCGCCGCCAACGAGCCCGAATCGACGCGCCGGGTTCTGGACCGGTTGGCGGAGATCCGGCCGGGCTTGGCGGAGCGCCGGATCGGGATCCTGAATCTGCGCCAGGATCGCGAGGACCGGACCCGCCAATGGCTGGAAGCGGCCGCCGCGGGTTTTTTTTCCGGATTCGCCGGGATTCTCGTGGTGGGGCGGCCGGCCTCGCCCGCCGCCCGGCGGCTGCGCCGCTCGGCTCCGGCCGACCGCTTCATCCTCGGAGTGGCCGGGTCCGATGCCGAACGGATCATGGCCGCCGCGGAAGCGCGGGCGGGGTCTCTCTCCGCGGTATTCATCGGAATGGGCAATATCGCCGGCGCCGGCGCGGCTCTGGTCGAACTCTGGGACCGCTCCGGGGAGACGGCCTGATGGCGGCCACGCTTCTGATCGGCCTGGCGGTGGCCCTTCTCAGCGTCGAAATCACCGGTCTCCTTCCGGGAGGAATCATCGTCCCGGCTTATTTCGCCCTCTACGCCGGTCAACCCTGGCGGATCGCGGCGACCCTGGGGGCGGCCGTCCTGGCCGTCGGGGCCTATCGCTTCCTGTCGGGGCGCCTTCTTCTTTTCGGCCGCCGGCGTTTCGTGTTTCTGCTTTTCCTGGGGGGGCTCATCGGCCAGATCTGGCTCGTTCTTTGGCCGAAATTATTTTCCGCTCCTCTCGACCTCCGGGTCATCGGCTGGATCATCCCCGGCCTGCTGGCCAATACTCTGGCCCGCCAGAAATTCTGGCCGACCCTGGCTTCCCTGGCCACCGCCACGGCGGTCACGATCGTCCTGGCCCGGCTCGTTTTCCGGGTTTGAAATGGAATGCCGCCGCTTCCCGCCGTCATCGGCCGCCCTGGTCGCGGCCCTGGGCGTTTGGAGCGCCCTCTTTTTGTTTTTTCTCCTCCTGGTCCCAAGCGGCCGCGTCCTTGCGGATGAGGCCGAGGAACTGGCGGTCCGGTTGATGACCCGTTCGCTGGAAGCGATCCGGTCCGGCCGCCTTTCGGCCGAGGCGCCCATAGATCCGCGGACCGATCTCAACCGCACCGGGCTCGTAGGACTGGAGAATTCTTCCATCACCACCTCCCTCGGCCAGATCGAAGCCAAGCGGACGGCGGCCAATCCGCAATTTGCCGGGGCCGTCGTGCGAATGCTGCGCGAGGCGGGAGTCCGGCCGGGCGACACGGTGGCCCTGAGCGCGTCGAGCTCGTTTCCCGGCCTGATCGTCGCCGCACTCTGCGCCGCGCGGGCCCTGGACGTCAAGATCCTGCCCATCCTGTCCCTGGGAGCCTCGAATTGGGGCGGCAACGATCCCCGCTGGACGGGCCTGGAGACCGTCGCCTGCCTGAACCGTAGCGGAATTCTTGAAATTGGACTTCTGGCCGCGGCCGTCGGCGGGGAGGGGGACATTGGCCGCGACATGACGGCCGAAGGGCGGGCTTATCTAAAGCAGAAAATCCGCGAAGCAGGGCTCCTCTTGATTGAAGAAAAGACCCTGGTCGATGACGTCCGGCTGAGACGGGAGCTTTTTGAAAAACACGCCGCGGGGGCCGCCCTCAAGGCCTTCGTCAACGTCGGCGGTAGCTGGGTCAATATGGGCACCGACTCCGAGATCCTCAAGCTGCGGCCTGGGTTCAATCCGGCGGCGACCGTGTTCGTCCCGCCGGCCGGGCGCCGCGGCCTGATCCAGGAGATGGCCGCCCGGGGCATTCCGGTCATCCACCTTCTCTATGTCAAGGGATTGGCCGATCGTTACGGCCTTCCCTGGGACCCTTTTCCGTTCCCCGTATCCGGCACTTCGGCATCCCGGGAAGAGCGCGCGGCCGTCGGGCCGCTTCTTTTTGGAGGGGCCGTCGTTTACCTCCTCGGCGTGATCGTTGGGGCCGCGCTCATCCTTCGCTGCAGGCTGTCGCTGACGATCTGATCCGACTCCGCTCGGACCGGCTCCTTCGACATTCCGCTTGACAAGGGCGCCTTGCGGGCTTATGCTGACTTTGTAAAACAAAGTACTTTATAAATAAGAGGCAATGATGGACGAACAACAAGCCCGCGAAGACATCAAGCTCATCCGCGACATGCTCGAGCGGACCCGCCGGGCTTCGGCCGAGTCCGGGGCCCTGTTCATTTTCTGGGGGGTCTGGCTCATTCTAGGCTTGGCCGGTCAGTATACCCTTTTGTTCCTTCAGCGCTACGACTGGATCTGGGTGAATTGGGCCTTCTTCGGCCTGACCGGCTGGATCGTCTCCGCCGTTTACAGCATCCGCCGGGGCCGGAAAGCCCGGATGCGGACCTATGCCCAGAGCGCGACCGCTTTCGTCAGCATCGGCTGCTCCATCGGCTTCCTCCTGACGGCTTTCGTATTTCCTCTTCTCCATATCTATCCCTATGCCGCGATCCCCGTCAACATCGCTCTGATTTCGGGGATCATGCAGTTTGTCCAGGGCGGGATTTTCCGCTGGCCTCTTCTTTGGGCCGCCGGCATCCTGTGGTGGGTAGGCGCCGTGGTCATGGCCTTTGTTCCGGGCGAATGGCGGGGGATCGTTCTCATCCCCCTCATGGTCCTCGGCTATCTTGTCCCCGGCTTGATCTTCCGGGCTCGTTTCCGGCGCAGCGGCGGAGACAGGGCGGCCGAATGACGCCCGATAAATTCGCGCCCCTGGACCCGGTCATCCATTCCCAGGTCCGGTTGGCCGTGCTGTCCATCTTGGCTTCGGCCGCGCAGGCGGATTTCAATTTCTTGAAGAGCGCCGCCGGGACGACGGACGGAAACCTCAGCACCCATTTGGCCAAGCTCGAGGAAGCCGGATACATCCGGATCAAAAAATCTTTCCAGGGCCGAAAACCCTTGACCACATGCATCCTCACCGAGAGAGGCCGATCGGCCTTGTCCCGTTATGTCAAGGCCCTCGAGGATTATCTGCCGAAAGAAATAAAATCGAAGGCGTCTTGACTCTCCCACGAGGGGAGGTCCGATAAATTCAAAAGGAGGACGACATGCCTATCAAAAACTGCCGGGGACATCATCCGGGCCGGCTGAAGCGTCGGATCGCAGCCGCCGCGCTGTGGGGCGTTCTGGCGGCCCTGGTTTTCGCCGCGGCCGGAGCGTCCGGCCATACGGCCGGACAGGAAGCCCTCGTCCAAGGCCTGCGCTCCGCTCAAAAAACGCTGCAGGCCGGAATGGATGCCTGGGATCCCGACAAATTCCTGGCTGCCCGGGACCAATTCCTCGGCCTTCTGGTCATGCAGAAAGAGTCGGGCGGGCTCCTGTCTTACTACGTCGGCTTGGCCGATTTCCGGCTGGCGTCCTATTACCTGGCTTCGGGAAAAACCGCCGAGGCGGACCGCTTCGCTTCGGAAGGGCAGCAATATCTGGAAAAGGCGACGCAGGTCGATCCCAAGTTCGCCGAGGCGCTGGCCCTCAACGGGTATCTTGTCGGAATCGAAGTGGCCCTGCATCCGGACCAAGCCATGGAACTGGGGATGAAGAGCTTCGAATACCTCAACCGCGGCCTGGCCCTCGAGCCCGATAACCCGCGCATCCAATATCTCAACGGGAGTTATTTGATGTATGTGCCCGAGGCTTACGGCGGCGGCGCCGATCGGGCCCTGGAATCCCTGGCCAAGGCCGTGGCGCTTTTTGAAAAGGAAGCCGTCACGGATCCTCTCCGGCCGTCCTGGGGAAAGGACGAAGCTCTGACCTATCTGGGGATGGCCTACG
>PMCY01000143.1 GCA_003154255.1 Candidatus Aminicenantota bacterium
TGCGCCTGGTCTTCAATGCCGCTGACGAAATCGTCGATTCCCGGCGCACGGAGGAGGATCTCCGAGCCCGAAAGGAACGGACGGCGGTCCTGGCTTCGCTCCTTACGGCGCCGCCCGGACACGTCCGTTGCCGCATCGTCATACGGGACCTGGAATCGGGCCGGTCCGCCGTGGCGGGGACTTCCTTGGACAGCCCCGTCTCTACCGAAACGGAGGTCCGCGTCCAGCCGCCGCTCCTGTTGCGCGGGGAGAGAGATCAATTCATCCTGAAGAACCCGAAACCCGCGAAAGCCGCAGCAGAGGCGGCTTCCGCGACGCCCGCGGAGGCGTTCTTCCTCGATCCCGCCCAGTACGTCCCCGATTTTCGGACAGCTTTGAAGCGCGGATCGGAAATCGCAGGAATCATTTCATGCACCGGTCCCCCGGATCTATTGAAAAAAATCAAGCTTACCGCCGTTCTCTTGGACAAGTTCAAGAACGAGCCGCACGATGTCCCGCTCGCTCCGGCTGGGGAGAAGATGTCGGCGAGGGTGCGGATATTCTTTGTCCGTTTCCAAGTGCCGGACCTCGAGCCCGACGAGTATTCCCTGATTTTTACCGCCGCGGGGCCCGACGGGCCGTTATCCAGGATCATCCGGGATTTCGTCCTCGATTGAAGGGGAGGAAAAGAATGGACTCCGGAATTGAAGAAAAAACGGCCCGGCGCCCGGAAAACGTTCGAAACCTCCTATCCATGCGCCATGGTCTTCTCCTCCTGGTCATGATCTTCGGTTCCGTCTTTTCCCCGGCGGGGGTTGCGGCGACGGGCCAAGCTCCGCCGCCTGATCTGAAAATTGTTTTGAAAAAGGCGGCCGATTACTGCCGCAGGCTCGAGTCCTCCGTGCTCGACTTTGTCTGTCGCGAGGAGGTCGTCGAGAAAGCCGACCCTTCACGCGACAAGGCCAAGCCTCTCGCCCCCCAGCATGATTGGAATTTAATGCAAGGAGGGACACGGACGACGATCTACAGCGTCTTCCGCCCGATTAAAAACGCTTTTCTCTACGACTATCAATGCGTCCGGGCGAACCGGGTCATCCGGGAGACCCGCACGCTCATCGAGCTCAACGGCAAGAAACGGAGTGATCCCGACGTGCCTCTCATGACCACGAGCATCGCTTACCGCAACGCCCTCCTCGGCCCGGTCAATCTCTTTTCCGATCTTTCCCAGAACGGTTATGAATTCCGCTTCGCCGGGACGGAGAAAATAGAAAAACGCCCGGTCGCGGTCATCGAAGCCAAACCCCGGCCGGGCGGTCTCGAACCGCTTTGCCTCTCCGGCAAAGCCTGGATCGATCCCCGGACGGCCGAAATCCTGAAGATCGAATGGACCCAGAAACCGGCCGATCGGGCCGAGATCTTCGCCCAGCGCGAGGAGAAGATCAAGGGCAAGCTTCGCCTAACCCTGCGCACGGAATTCCGGACGGAGAAGAACGGAATCCGCTTCCCCAGCAAACTCTGGATCGAGGAGGCCTACGTCAATGAGCGCGGGCGGGCCTTCGTCCGTTCAGAAACGAACGTCGCCTACAAGGACTTCAAGTTCTTCACCGTCGAGGTGGATGTCCGATAAACTTCAAAGGAGTAGCCCTAGTTTGGCCCCACTCGTCCTTTAATGGCGCGATGGCCGGACTTCTATCTCGCCCGTCGCGTCGCTCCCCCTATTCCAATACTTCCGCTAATCTAAATGAAAGGTGAGAATTTTCCAGGGCTCGGCGGCGGTCTCCAGCTTTTCGTTGCGCAGCGAGGCGTCGGCCAGCCGATTGCCCAGCAAATCGGTCGAAACCGCCCGCTTCAAAGGGAGATGGATGGCCACGTCCGCCCGCGCGGGACGACCCTCGGTTTCCACGACGCGCAGCTCATAGCCGCCGGCGGCCTTCTTCTTGAATGAGGAGAATCGAACGCCCGCGCCGGAAACTCCGAAAAAGCTCCCCGTCGACGGCCACTCTCCCGTTTTCGGTTTTCTCTGGACACAGAGAAGCGGCCGAGCGAAGGCTTCCGCGGCGCGGATCCGGGCGGCGTTGTCCAAGTTCCCGGAATGGGGCAGCAAGGCGTGTCGGTACTCGGCATAAATCGGCCAGCCGTATTCGTGCGAGAAATACGATTCCCACTCCCGCATGGCCAGGTTGGAGATCCGGCCGGCCGCGTCCCGCTGGAAGTACTGCGTGCCCATGTGCAGCACGAGGAGTCCGCGATCACGGCCGATGAGGTCGGCGAAAGTCAGGGCGTGGAACTCCTGGTTCTTGGTCTCCTCGATGCCGAAGGGAAAATCGCGCAGAATCTTCGTTACCGGGAAATTCGGGAGGAGAGAGAACCAGTAGCCCTCCTTGATGTCGGGGGGAACGACGTCGGCTTTGGGAGGCACGACGGCCAGGATGCGGCTGACGACTTCGAGGTAGGGCTGCCCGGCGGACAGGCTGATGCGGGTTTCGAAATTCAGGTATTTCCAGGTATGCCGGGCGCGCATCGTGGAGAAGAGCGGCCCTTTGGCCAGCCAGTCGATCTGGGCCTTGGAATCCCGACTGTCATAAGAAGCCGGAGGTTCGGGCCGGGTCGACATTCCCGGGGCCGGTCTGCCCGTGAAGCGCGGGAAGGCGCCCTGTGCGGGATCGAGCATCTCGTCTCCCGAAGCTTTGGAAACGAGCCCGGCCACGGCTCCCGTTTTGGGATCCAGCTTGACCCGCAGGAATTCGTTCTCCATGGTCAATTGGGACTCGTCGAACCGAAGATCGGTCTTCAAGGGCGAAGAACCTTGGGGCAAAAATTCCAGAAAATACGTGTCGTACCCCGCCGAGGGAACCTCGCGGGCCTGGAAAGACACTTCGGCCATATCCAGATTCCCGTCGGCATTTTTATCCGTTTTGACCAGTTGCGAAGGGACGATGCGGCCCGCGCGGTCGCGCACCACCACGTCGAGGATCTTGGGCGGCACGGGATAGATCCGGCCGGTCGAAACGAGATCGGTCCTGGCCCAGGTATGCGGATTGAAGACCAGGGCAGCCGTTTCGCCGGGTCGACTCGTCGCCGTATCGGCGCGGCTTCCGAGATAATCCAGCGCCCCATCGATGACGGCCTGGCCCTGTTTTCTGGCGGCGTCCAGATGGTTGTATCCGAGCGCGCCCCAGGTGAAGTTATGGAGATCCTCGATACGGTCGAAAGGAGCCATCCGGTCGCCCTGCCAGCGCGAGTATTNNAGGCCGACGTCATGGCTCTGCGAGGCCAGAAGATCGCGCCAAGCTTTTTCCATCGTGTCCGCCTGCGAGGCATATCCGTGTGCCGCGGCGATCGCGTCGAACATCTCGGCCGCAAGGAGCAATGCGTCGACTTTCCGGTCGAGGATACGGATCTGATCCCCGCCCAGACCCCAGGTCAGCGACTTGTTCCAGGCGTCCATGGGCAGGTAAACGCTATCCTTCCCCTGGGCACCGTATTTCTGGAGATACTCCTTGATGGTGACGAATTCCACTTGCTCCAGAGCCCGATAGCGCTCCGGTGCGGTGAGGTAGGCCGGCGTCTCCGGCGATTCCCAGCCGAATTCCTCCCAGGCGAAGATGAGCGGTTTGCCCAAACCCTTGAGCTTGGCGAACTCGGGCGAAGCGGCCAGCTTCTTAAGGTCGGGCGCGTATCCGAACAGCGCGTTCTTGGGCACGCAGGCGATGGCCGTCCCGTCGATCCCCTTCCACATCAAAGTGTTGACGTCCAGGCGCGGGCAGCCGGCCCGGCCCCAGGTGTCAAGCTGGGCCAGGCTGGCATAGGGGAATCCGGCCAAGGCCACGATCTGCGGTATCTGGGGATGGGTGAATTCCTCTTCCTCGAGGAACGTAGCCATGTCGTAACCCAGGGCCTTCTTGATGACCTGGCGGCCCAAGACGATCTGGCGGATGTTCGACTCGCCGCTGATGGTCGTGCCCATGGGCTGGCCGTATGTGCCGCCGATGAGCTCGACCTTGCCGGCGGCCAGGTATTTCTTCAGCCGCTCCGCGACTTCGGGGAATTTTTCGGCCATGAACTCGTAGGCCCGGGCGTCGAGGTTGATGCACGTTTTGGCGTGGGGCGGCCGGTCGGCCATCTCCATGGCGTCCGTGGCCGAGAGGACACACGACTCGATCCCCAGCTGCCAGCCGATGCCGATGTAGCTCCAATGATTGCAGATGGTCAGGCAGACGCCGGGCGACGACTGGGCCGCCGCGGCCAGAGGCCGGGCCAGAAGCGGAAAGGCCGCCAGGGCGCCCGCGCCGCCGGCCGCGCTCGACCGCAGGAAATCTCTTCGGGTCAGGATTTTTTTCATATTCAGGCCTCCGCGTTCCGCATTCCCATCATAAAAAAGGGACACGGTATCGTGCCCCCCTTTCGATTTTAGCGGGTCTTGAACCAGACTTCCATTTCGCCGGGGCCGCGGTTGGCCCAGGCATAATAGGGAATCAAGGTGATCTCCCGACCGGCGGCCTTTCCCTTCAGGACGACGATACCCTTGAGAAAATCAGAGCGGAACTCCGGCTGAAAGACCGTGTTTTCAGGGAGGACCAGAGAGATGGCCTGGCCGCCGTTGTCGATTCCCTCGGCGCAATAGACAAGCGGACCACGCGTGATGGCGGCGCGGCCGGCATCGGCCTGGACGGATGGGTGGGCGATGACGCGGCGCACCGGCATGGGCAGATCGAGCTCCACGACGTCGCCTTTTTTCCATGTCCGGCGGATCACGGCATAGCCGTTTTTGAGATCCATGGCCAAGGCTGCGCCGTTGATCTTCAGGGACGGCGCCCCGGCGATGGCGTCGGCGAACCGGTAAAGGTCCGTTGGGACGGGCTCGTTGCGGGCCCAGCCGGGAATGCGGACGGCCAAGGGGAAGATCTTTTCCCGGTCGGGATCGACCGCGATCTTCACGGCGCCGTCCCAGGGGTAACGCGTTTCCTGCTTCAGGACCGCCTTAGCACCCGCAATCTCCACATCCGCCGTGCCGCCTATGAAAAGGTTGATGTAAAGCGTATCGTCCTTCACGGCGTAGACATATCCGGGGACCGACGGCAGGAAACGGGTAATGTTGGGCGGGCAGCAGGAAACTTCGAACCAAGGCGCGCGCACGACCTGCCCTTGATAGAGCTTGGTTTTTCCATTGAATTCGAGTGGGTTCTGATAAAAGAAGGCCAATCCGTCGAGGGAAACGCCGGAGATCAGGCCGTTGTACATGACCCGCTCGAGGACGTCGGCGTATTTCGATTCGCCATGCAGGAGGAAGAGCCGCTGCTGCCAGAGGGCATTGCCGACGGACGCGCAGGTCTCGGTGTAGGCCGTCCGGTTGGGCAGCTCATAGGGGTCGCCGAAACCCTCGGTCCCGCCGCGCGATCCCACGCCGCCGGTGACATACATCTTCTTGCCGACGACGTCGGCCCACAAGCGGTCGATGGCTTTGACGTACTCAGGATACCCGCCCAAGGCGGCGACGTCAGCCATGCCCGCATACATGTACATGGCTCGCACGGCGTGGCCGACGGCCTGGTCCTGCTCCAGAACGGGCTTGTGGTTCTGCATGTATTCGTCCCCGTCGTACACGGCGAAGGGATCGTCGGCAGTGTGGTGTTCGCCTTGGAAATAATGGCCTCTCTCGTCGAGGAAGAACTTGGCCAATTCAAGGTAGGCCCGGTTGCCCGTCGCCCGATAGAGCTTGGACAGCCCGATCTCGATTTCCTGGTGGCCGGGGAAGGCCCGCTTTTTGCCGGGGCCGAACGTCCGGACCAGGAGGTCGGCGTTCTTGACGGCGATGTCCAGGAAGCTCCGCTCCCCCGTAGCCAGGAAATGGGCCGCGGCCGCCTCATACATATGGCCGACATTGTAGAATTCGTGGCTGACGCGCAGGTTGGACCAGCGCTCCTTCCCCGCGCCGGGCGCCGGATTTTTCGGATCGATCGTCCGGTTGGTATAGATGTATCCGTCCGCCTCCTGGGCCTTGCCGATGATGACGATCAGGTCGTCCAGTCTCTTTTTGAGGCCCTGATCGGAGTGGAGCATGAGTGTGTAGCATGCGCCCTCCATGACCTTGAAAACGTCCGAGTCGTTGTAGCGCTTGCCCTGGAAAGCCCCTTTCATCAGGCCGGCCGCTTTGCGGAAATTGTCGACGCGGCCGGTCTCCTCATTCTTGTCCAGGGCGAAGGGCACCGTGACGGTGCGGTTCGTCTCCATCTTCGGCGCCCAGAAGGCGTCGTCGATATGGACCCGGGTGAAGGGCACAGGTTTGATGGGATAATCGGATGCGGAAGCGGTCCGGGCCCGGGAAGCCACTTCCCCCTGTAAAAGCAGGAAGGCGGCGATGATGATGGCGATCGTCAGGATGATGATCTTGATGATGGGGAAGATGGATTTCTTCATGCCTTCTCCTTCCGGCCGAGCGGGCCCCGGCTTTCAATTTTTCATCTTACCACAAAAAAGCGCGGGTCCGCCCCTCCGATTCAGAGTTCCGAACAGAGGGACTTCAAAGCAAGCACGGTGCGCCAATTCCGGGTCGTCGCGGGGACACCCAGGGCCTTTTCGAAGAATGTATTGTTGAGCTTCGTTCGGCCGTAGCCGTGAGGGCAGTAGAGGTAGATCACGCGGCCGGCCCCGACGACCTTCTCTCCGGCCTGGGCGGGAAGTTTGAGCTTCTCGACGTCGCTCTTTGATACGGGCTGAAATAGAAATGTGGCATGGAACAGGGTCTTATCGGTGCCCAAGCGGGGAAAGAGAGGATTGGCATCCGCGATACGGTCGATTTCGCTCCGGCTCAGGACGAGGACTTCGACATCGAAGCCGAAGTCCTTGGCGATGCCGGCCTTGACGGCGGAGGCCGCCGCTTCCGGAGCGGTCGCGGCCGCGCGGAAGACGGCGTTGCCGCTTTGCAGGTAGGTCTGCACGTCTTCAATGTCCAAGGCTTCGAGGCTCGCTTTCCATTCGGCCATGCGGATCCGTTTTTGTCCGGAGACGTTGATTCCCCGCAACAAACAGATGTATGTCGGCATCAGTTTTTGCTCCC
>PMCY01000024.1:0-1326 GCA_003154255.1 Candidatus Aminicenantota bacterium
CCCCGATGTCTGAACCTCCATGTTCCAAAGCGTATTCCCCATGGGGCAAATCTTTTACCAAACCCCATCCCAACCCATGATAATAATGTTTTTTCACTTCCACCTGCGGGCTGATCATGTCATTGAAAAGATGGGGGGACAGACCTGCGCCATTCATCACGTCGATTCCGAACTTGCAGTAATCTTCAATGGTCGTTAGCAGATCGTCGGCGGCGCTAACCGCCGTTTTGTAAGATGTTTTATATTCATTCCCCGTTGCATCATGCCAACGGGCCAATCGAGTCATATCCAAATTTTCATCCCAATACCGGGTATCTTTCATCCCTAGCGGTTTGAATAATCGTGAGTCCAATAGTTTTTCCAAAGGTTCATGGAACTTGTTTTCCAAGGCCCGTCTTAAGTACTCGAATCCCTCTCCCGAATACTGAAATTTCGTTCCGGGTTCAAAATCAAAGGTCAATTTTTTTGAAGGATGATCGATGCGCCAATTGACAAAACCTGTTTGGTGGCTCAAGACGTGCCGTGTAGTCAGTTTTTTATGCCGCGGATCGTTCAAAACATCGGGATCGACCCAATATTTGCAAAGCGGTTCATCTAGGCTCCACTGTCCGGACTCTACCAATTTCAAGGTCAGCATGGCGACAACGGGTTTGGTCTGGGAGGCTATATTGAATATGGTGTTGACGGGAGCGCGGACATTCTTCTGAAGTTCTCCAAATACCTTGACAGACTTTATCTTCCCGTCCTCTATGATGCCGATCCCAACCGCCGGCACGTTATTCTCGGCCAACCAGCCCGGTATCTTGTCCTGATAATCGAAGTTGACCTTGGCATTGATTCGGGTTTTACAGTTTGGACCGCAAAATATGATGAGAAACAGGAAGAAGAGAAATTTTTCTTTTTTCACGATTCCTTCTTTAAATATTATCGGAATTTACGGATGAAAGGAAAGAGCCCCCCGCCGGTCGGCGGGCGTCACAAAAAGCGGACCGGTTTTTTGCCCAACGCCAGGCTGATGCCGACCGCAAGAGCGGTATTGACGGCCAGGGCGATGAAACCCGCGTTGAGCCCGGCCAAGGGATCGTGTCCGGTGAAGACCAGCCCGGCGACTACCGCGATGCCTGCGGCCAAGCCGGCCAGAACGCCCGCCGCCCGGACCCGCCCCCAGAAAAGACCCAGAATGGTGCCTGGAAAAAATTGGGAAACGCCGTCGTAGCCGATGAGAAGCAGGTTGACCAGGGCGCTGGGGAAGATCAAGGCGAAGACGAGGGCCACGGCCATGATGACGATCACCAGCGCCCGCGACAGCCGCATCACCGAGCGCTC
>PMCY01000024.1:1399-2768 GCA_003154255.1 Candidatus Aminicenantota bacterium
ATGATGATGGCGTTGCGGCGGAGGACTTTTTCGCTTTTGGCCGAAAAAGTTGAGCCGACCATATGCGGCCACATATAAAAACCGGCCCCGGTGACGACGACCGTGGACATGACCCACAGGACGTTCATGTCGGGAGTGGCCCCGGGAAAGACGAGATGGCCGGGATGGCGGGCCGTCAACTCGCGGAACAGGGCGCCGATGCCGCCGAAATATTTGAGAGGGACGCCGATGCCGACGATGCCCACGGCGGCGATCATGAGGACGTCCTTGATGACCGAGACCCAGGCCGTGCCCCGCAGACCGCTGGTGAAGACAAAGACGCAGGTCAGGACGAAGGAGCCGAGGATCGCGGCCGAGGACGACACGGCGCCGCCGCTGGCCACCTCGACGATGAGGCCGAGGCCCTTAAGCTGGAGCTGGAGATAAGGGAGGATGGAGACGATCCCGATAAGGGCCACGGCGATGCCCAGGGGCCGGCTGCCGTACACGGCGACGAAGAAATCGGGCTGGGTGTGGAGGTTGCGGTTCTTGCCGATCCGCCACAGCCTGGGCAAAACGAAAAACCCGAGGACGTAGGCCAGCGTGCCGTAGATGGGGATGTAGAAGACCGGGGCGCCCCGCGTATAGGCCCAGCCGCTGGCGCCCANNCGCCCAGGAAGGTGAAGGTCGTGTAGACCTCCCCGGCCATGAGCAGCCACATCAAAAGGACCCCGAAGCGCCGGCCGCCGAGAGTCCAGTTTTCCAGGTCCAGCGGCTGGCGGCGCCCGGCCAGGACCCCCACCGCGGTCGAAGCCAGCACGGTGAAAAGAATGATGGCCAGAGCCGCGGTCACGGGCGGCCTCGGTGGCCGGGTTTCCCGCGCCGCGATTCAAAGCGATAGGCGGCGAAGAGAAGGACCGGCGTGAGCAGAATCCAGAACAAAATCCAGAACAGGACGAAGGGCAGACCCAAAATGAACGGGCGCAAGCGATTGACGAAGGGAAGGGCCAGGACCAGGGTCAGAAAGGGCACACTGCCCAGCACGACTGACCAGCGAATACGCCCGCTCATCCGCGCCTCCGCGTCGCCGGCGGCATTATACTACGGGGAGCAGTCATTGTATTACATACTCCTTACTGCTCCCCGAGTACTAGCCAGGCGATTTAGAAATCTGAAGTCAATTAATTTCTACCCGGCTTAGTATCAACGCATCCTTGTCCTGTCCAAGACGAAACGTGTATAATATGACATTTCCGGGAGGCGTTTGGCGCCTCCCCCAGAGGACCGATGAACGAAAACATCCTCCTGCGGGGCGTCCGCGTCAACAATCTCAAGAACGTCAGTCTGGACATCCCCCTGGACAAGCTCATCGTCGTCACCGGCGTCAGCG
>PMCY01000038.1 GCA_003154255.1 Candidatus Aminicenantota bacterium
CCGGCCGCCCCCTGGAGAAGAAAGTCGAAACCCTGGCCTGGAACCCGATGATGATCGAGAAGCGCGGCTTCAAGCATTTCATGCTCAAGGAGATCTTTGAACAGCCCGAGGTCGTTCGCGATACAATCACCGGCCGGACCTCCCTCGATTCCGGCGATGTCGCCCTCGGCGAGATCGGCATCGCGCCGGAAATCCTGAAATCCGTGAGCCATGTGGTCATCATCGCCTGCGGCACGTCCTACCACGCCGGGCTGGCCGGGAAATACTTCTTTGAATCGCTGGCCGGCATTCCGACCGACGTCGAATTCGCCTCGGAATTCCGCTACCGCGATTTCATCCTCGATCCGGGCACCCTGGTGATCGTCGTCTCCCAATCGGGGGAGACGGCCGACACCCTGGCCGCCCTGCGCGCTTCCAAAGACCGCTGCGCCGCTTCGCTGGCTATCACCAATTCCGTGAGTTCCTCGATCGCCCGCGAAGCCCACGGCGTCCTTTATACCCACGCCGGTCCCGAGATCGGCGTCGCCGCGACGAAGACCTTCACCGCCCAGATGACCGCCCTGGCCCTGACCGCCCTTTATCTCGGCCAGATCAGGGGGACGCTCGACGCCTCGGCCCGGATCGAGTTGATCCAGGAGCTGTACCGGATCCCCCATAAAATGGAGCGCGTGCTCGGCGGGGCCAAAGCGGTCGAGGAACTGGCCGCGCGCTTCGCCATGGCCTCCCATTTTCTCTATCTGGGACGGTGGGTCAACGTGCCCACGGCCATGGNNGAGATGAAACACGGGCCGATCGCCCTGATCGACGAGAAGATGCCGACCCTGGCCATCGTCCCCAAGGACCGGGTCTATGACAAGATGCTGAGCAACATCGCCGAAATCAAGGCCCGCGCGGGGACGATCCTGGCCATAGCCACGGAGGACGACGCGCTCATTCATGATCACGTCGACGCGGTCATCCCCATTCCGGCGGCCCATCCCCTCCTGACGCCGTTCCTGGCCGTCTTGCCCCTGCAGCTGTTCGCCTATTACATCGCCGCCAAACGGGGCGCGGATGTCGATCAGCCGCGCAATCTGGCCAAGTGCGTGACCGTGGAATAATCGGCCCGGAGCGGTCGACCACTGCGCCACGGGCGGCATGCCCCCGGCCAATGCCCCGCATGCCATCCCGCTTTCCCTGGCCGGGAAGTGCTCCGGAATGTCCTCGCGTCCTTTACGTCGGGTTACCCGTCCCGGGTTCCCTATGTCCGCGGCGTGTTCGATTGACCCGCACCGGATCGTTCCTCTTTCCGGACGAGCCACAGGCGTTGGATCGCGGCGACCTGGGATGCGGCCGCGGTCAGGACCAGGACGATGATCATGGCCGCGTCATAGATCAGGAATAGGCAGGCCGCCAGGCAGGCCAGCCCTAGGGTGACGAGGCGCTCGGCCCGCTGCATTAGGCCTTTGCGGCACTCGAAACCCAATCCTTCGGCCCGGGCCCGGGTATAGCTGACCATGACCGAGCCGAGGAAAGCCAGGGCGGCCAGAGCTTCCGGGAAACGGCCGCGGAAGTGATAGGCCAGCCCGCCGTAAAGGGCGAATTCGGCATAGCGGTCGAGGGACGAATCGAGCATCGCCCCGAAGCGGGTCCGGCGGCCGGTCAGGCGGGCCACGGTGCCGTCCAGCATGTCCAGGAAGCCCGAGGTGAGGATCAACAGGCCGGCGCCGAGGGGACGGCCGCGGGCCAGGAAATATCCCGCGCCGCAGGCGGCGGCCAGGGCCAGCCCGGTTATCGCGTTGGGCGTCAAACGGAGGGCGATGAAGACGCGGGCCAGGCGGGCGGCGATCCAGGCGCCGCCTTTCTCCGCCGGGCGTGGAAGAAGCCGAAACGACGCCGCGCTCACTTTTTCGCCGCGGCTCTCCGCTTGCGGATGTTCTTGCCGCCCGACTTCTTCAGCGTGGGATAGAGGACGTAGTACAACCGGGGGAAGGCCATGGCCAGGCGGTAGATCGAACCGAATCCGCCCGGCACCAGGATCTCGGGCTTGTTTTTGCGTATGGCCTTGCGGATGCCTTGGGCCACTTTCTCCGGCTTCATGGCCTTGCCGATGAAGGAAAGGACGGCTTCATCATGTTGGAGCTCGTAGGCCAGCTGGGGCGTGTCCACGGAATCGGGGCAGACGACGGCCACGTCGACCGGCGAGCCATGGAGCTCGGCAACCAGCGACAGGGTGTAATAGCGGATGGCCGCCTTGGTGGCGCTATAGATAGCCTCACCCGACATGGGCACGATGCCGCCCAGCGAGGCCACGTTGATGATCTTGCCGCGGCCGCGCGGCTTCATGACGCGCAGGGCCGCCCGGCAGCCGTTGATCGTCCCCATGAGGTTGACTTGGATCTGCTGTTGGAGCTTATCCTCGGACAGCTCATCAGCGGCCCCCGGGTGGACGACACCGGCATTGTTGATGAGGATGTCGATCGGGCCCAGCTCGGCCTGAACGCGGTCGGTGAGAGCCTTCCAGGAAGCGGGGTCGCGGACGTCGTGGACGTGGACGAGCGTTCTGGCGCCAGCGGCGGCCAGTTCTTGGCTCAGGGCTTCGAGCTCGTTTTTCTTGATGTCGGTCAGCACGAGGATGGCCCCTTCTTTGGCCAGGAGGCGGGCCGTGGCCGAGCCAATCCCGCCGGCCGCGCCGGTGATGACGACGATTTTATCTTTGATGTCTTTGCCCATGGCTTCTTCCTCCGGTCCCGAATGGGACCTTATCCTAGCATAGGGGGATGCCTCCGGCAATCCAGCCGGGGGGCGTTGAAGACGGGCCGGGCGATGTGCTAAGGTTCCTCCGATGACCGACGCCCAATGGCAGCGCCTGCTCGAAACCCTGGATGGGCGCATCTCGTCTCCGCCTCCGGCCGGATTCATTATTGATTCACCCTGGCTTCCCCGCTGGGCGGGCCTGACCATCCTCGAATATTTAGCCGGCGATGAGCTCTGGCTAATGGCCAACCTGCGGGCCCAGGCCGAGTTTCCGGAACTTCTATTCCTGCCCGGATTCTGGGCCGAGTTCGGCATGTGCACGGAGCCGTCGGCATTCGGCGCCCCCTGCAATTTTCCAGCGGACGCATTTCCTTTTGCCCGTCCCGTCATCCGCTCCGTTGAGGAAATCGACGGCCTCCATCCGCCCGACCCGGTTTCGGACGGCCTGGCCCCTTTCGTCCTGTCGCGGCTCGTCCGTCTCCGTCCGCGCATCGAGTCGGCCGGTCACAAGATCCGCTTCTCCGTGTCCCGGGGGCCGCTTAACGTGGCCTCGTTCCTCATGGGGGTTGAAGGCTTTCTGACCGCGCTCGTCACCGACCCTCCCCGGGTCCATCGGCTTTTAGACCTGATCACGGATTATCTTCTCCGCTGGCACGCCCGCCAGAGGGCCGCCGTCTCTTCGATCGAAGGGATCATGGTCCTCGACGATATCATCGGATTCATGGGAGCGGGCCATTTCCGGGAGTTCGGCCTTCCCTATTTCAAGGAAATCTTCGCTCCGCCCGCCGCGGTCAAATTTCTCCATAACGACGCCGAGGTCCGCCCCTCCGCCCGCTTTCTCTCGGAGATGGGAGTGAATCTTTTCAATCCGGGCTTCGAGACGCCCTTGCCCGAGCTCCGGGCTCTCGTCGGGCCGGAGGTCACCCTGCTGGGCAGCATTCCGCCCCGCGACGTCCTGGCCCGAGGGACGCCGGGGGACGTGGAGGACGCCGTCCGGGCCCAATGGGCGGCGGCCGGCGATCACGCCCGGATCATTCTGTCTTGCGGCGGCGGAATGCCGCCCGGCGTTCCCACCGAAAATATCCGGGCCTTTATCGACGCGGCCGGGGAATTAAAATAAGGTCTGCAAGGAGAGGCGCCATGAGCACGACCAGNNTTGGTCCCAACCCGCCCAGCCGGCGGATCCAGATCGGGGCCATCGGGATGGGGCGCATCTCCCGCGAACACGATCTCCCCAACATCATCAAGTTCGACTCGGCCCGTGTCGTGGCCGTCTGCGATCTCGACCGCAAGAGGCTCCAGCAGGGCCGGGAATTCGTCAAAAAAATTTATGCCGACAGCCCCGGTCAGCCGGCCGTCCCGGACGTCAGGATGTTCGACGACTTCCGCGAATTGTTGGCCTGGCCGGACATTGACGCCGTCGTCATCAGCACCCCTGACCACTGGCACGCCATTCCGGCCTCGGCCGCGGCCCGCGCGGGCAAGGACGTCTATCTGCAGAAACCGACCTCCCTGACGATCGCCGAGGGGCGTTTCCTCAGCGACACCATCCACAAGACGGGCCGAATCCTCCAGATCGGAAGCCAGCAGAGGTCCATGCCCCAGTTCCGGCGGGCCTGCGAGCTCGTCCGCAACGNNCCTGCCCATCGATCCGTCCGGCGAGATTGAACCGGAGATGCCCGTCCCCTCCGATCTGAATTATGACATGTGGCTGGGCTCGACCCCCCGGGTTTATTATACCGAGAAGCGCGTCCATCCCCAGCACGATTATTCCCGGCCCGGCTGGCTGCGCTGCGAGCAGTTCGGNNGCGCGGGCATGATCACGGGCTGGGGGGTCCACCACATCGACATCGCTCATTGGGCCATGGACCTGGAATATTCGGGACCGGTCGAAATAGAGGCCCGGGCCGAATTTCCCAAGTCCGGCCTCTGGGACGTCCACGGCAAGTATTTCATAACCGCCCGGTACGCCAACGGCGTGACCATGCTGGTCAGCGACGAATTCCCCAACGGCGTCCGGTTTGAAGGCACGGAGGGCTGGATATTCGTCACCCGCGGCGATTACGCGGCCACGGCCGGCGATCCCGTCGTCCCGGGTGAAAACCGCAAGTCGCTCGACGCCGGCGACCCCAAAATCCTGGCCTCGGTGATCGGTCCGCAGGAGATTCATCTTTACGACAGCCCCGATCAGCATGGCAACTGGCTGGATTGCATCCGGACGCGGCGTCAACCCATCGCTCCCGTCGAGGTCGGGCACCGGACCNNGCTCGGCCTGCCTGGTCAGCCATATCGCCATGAAGCTGGGGCGAAAGCTGAAATGGGACCCGTCCCGGGAGCGGTTCATCGGCGACGAGGCGGCCAACGGCATGCTGTCGCGGCCGATGCGGTCCCCCTGGGTCTTGTAAGCGGGCGGCAAAGGACATGCGGCCCTGGAGAAAATGGTGAAAACCACGCGATCGAGAAGAGCGTCCTTGAGCCGGACGGGAATACTCGTCCGGGCCGCGGCGGGCGCGGCCGTTTTCGCCGTTTTGGCCGGCGCAAATACCGCGGCCACGGCCCAAANNATCGACGGAACGACCTTTACAAGCTATCGCTTTGGGCCGGGACTGAAGATGCCTTATTTCTATCCCGTCGCCGGGCCGCTTTCCGGCCAGTCGCTGACCACCGAATCCAGCCTGCCTTATCCCCATCACCGCTCGCTCTGGTTCGGCTGCGACCGGGTCAACGGCGGAAACTACTGGCAGGAAGGCAACGACCGCGGCCAGATCGTCTCTCGCGGGCCGAAGATCGTCGACGGCGGGCCGGAGGAGATCCAGATCGCCGATCTCTGCGATTGGAAACAGCCCGGCCGGGAGCCGATCCTTCAGGATCGCCGAGAAATCACCATCACGGCGCCGGAGGAAGGCGCGCGAATCATCGATTTCGCAGTGACCCTGACTGCCCTGACCGGCATCAAAATTGAAAAAACGAACCATTCCTTCTTTGCCGCCCGCGTTGTTCCCGGGCTTTCGGTCGAAAAGGGAGGCGCCCTGGTCAACGCCGAAGGCCGATCGGGGGAGAAGGAGACGGCCGGGACGCCTTCGGCCTGGATGGATTATTCCGGAACGCGCTTCGGATTGACCGAAGGGCTGGCCATTTTCGACGCGCCCGGCAATCCCTGGTATCCGGCCAAATGGTTCACCCGCGATTATGGTTTCTTTTCGCCGACCAATTTGAACTGGATCGATGCGAACGGACTCGTTCTAAAAACGGGGGAGTCGCTGCGTCTCCTCTATCGCGTCATCGTCCACGCGGGGAACGCCGCGCAGGCCGCGATCAAGGACCGCTACCGGGCTTGGAAGACCGAACCGCTCCGGCTGGTCACCGTCGATCCGGGTCATTTCCATGCCGCCCTGGTTCAAAAGTCCAGGCCCTTCGGCGTCTCGCCTCTCGTCCGCGTCTATGCCCCGGCCGGCCCCGAGCTGGATGATCATCTGGCCCGCGTCCGGGGGTACAATGAACGTCCCGATGACCCGACGGACTGGGACGAAGCGGTTTACGCCGGCGCCGATTTTTTCGAAAAGATGATCGGCGAGGAAAAACCGGGCGCCGTCGTTATCCTGGCCGGGAACAACCGCAAAAAAACTGAAGTCCTCGTCAAGGCCCTGGAAGCCGGCTTCAACGTATTGGCCGACAAGCCCATGGCCATCGACACCGGAGGCTATGCCCTTTTAAAGAGAGCGTTTGCCGCCGCCGAGAAAAAGAAAATACTGCTCTACGACATCATGACCGA
>PMCY01000010.1:0-325 GCA_003154255.1 Candidatus Aminicenantota bacterium
CGGCGGCCCGGGCGGCCACGAAACTGTGGGAGGTGCCGTGGAAGCCGTAGCGCCGGATGCGCAGCTTCTGGTACAGGGCGTAGGGCAGGCCGTAGATGAAGGCATAGGGAGGGATGGTCTGGTGGAAAGCCGTATCGAAGACTCCGATCTGGGGGATTCCGGGCAGGAGCGCCTCACAGGCCTCGATGCCCTTCAGGTTGGCCGGGTTGTGCAGGGGGGCGAATTGGATGCATTTGCGGACGGCGGCCTTGACCTTGTCCGTGATCAGGACCGAGCCCGAAAAATCCTCGCCGCCGTGAACGACCCGATGGCCGATCCCGTCGAT
>PMCY01000010.1:368-3437 GCA_003154255.1 Candidatus Aminicenantota bacterium
TCTTCTCGACGATGCCCTTGGCCAGGAGGCTTTCGTCCTCCATGCGGACGAACTGGAATTTGACCGAGGAACTGCCGCTGTTCAATACGAGAACTTTCATCGCCTTTCTCTGTCTCCTCGTGAAATGAACGGATGGGCGGCGAAGGCGGGATCCCGCCGGGGNNCCCTAATATAGACGGATTGGGGGAGGGCTGTCAAGACTGGTAGGGGCGGCTTTGATTAGCGGATCGGCAAGAAAATAAAGGAAATCAAGAGCCGGAGGCCCGTTTCGTCCTTAGGCTTCTCGTTGACATCGGTTTTGCAAGGGTGATAAGGTTTCCCGCGGACCTAACAGCATGCCCCGCTTTTCCCTGCGCCGCCGTTTTTCCGATTGGCCGCTGCGGCGGAAAATGATCCTCGGCTTTCTGGCCGTCATCAGCATCGGCGGCGTCGTCTCGCTTCTGCTCGGCACGCGGCTGGAGCACCGCACCATCGTCTCCCTGGCCCAGGCCAAAGTCCGCCACGATCTTTCGTCGGCCTGGATGGTCTACAACGACCGCCTCCGCTCGATCGGCGACGTCGTCCGGATGAGCGCGGCCCGGGAGTTTCTGCGCGAGCGCCTGAAAAAGCGCCGGGGCGAGGAAGCCGCGGCGCTTCTGGACGAGATCCGGCGGGCGTTCGAGCTCGACGTCCTGACCCTGACCGACGCCGCGGGACGCGTTGTCCTGCGCTCCCGCCGGCCGCTCATCGCAGGCGATGATCAAGCTGCCGATCCGTTCGTCCGCTCCGCCCTGGAAAACCGGTCCCGGACGGGGACGGTCATCGTCCCCCGCGCGGAGCTTTTGAAGGAGGGCAGCGACCTGGCCGAGCGGGCCTATTTCAAAATCATCGCCACGCCCATGGCCGCCCTGCGGCCCGGCGATCACGAGGAAAACGGCATGATGCTGAAGGCCGCCTCGCCGGTCGTCGACGAGAAGGGCCGGGTCTTGGGGGCCTTGTACGCCGGACTGCTCCTCAATCGCGATTACGCCATCGTCGACCGGGTCAAGGACATCGTCTCCCTAGGCGAGCGCTATGACAACCAGGACGTCGGCACGGCCACCATTTTTCAGGGCGATCTGCGGATCGCCACCAACGTCCTGGACGCCTCCGGCCGCCGGGCCGTCGGGACGCGCGTCTCTCGCGAAGTCGAGGAGGCGGTCCTCGGAAAGGGCGGGCGCTGGATGGACCGGGCCTTCGTCGTCCGCGACTGGTTCATCACCGCCTACGAGCCCATCCGGGACGTCGAAGGCCAAACGATCGGCATGCTCTACGTGGGCATCCTGGAGAAGCCCTACATCGACCTGCGCAACCGGGTCATGGGCACGTTTTCCGTAATGGCCCTATTGGCCGTCGTCGGCCTGCTCGTCCTGCTTTCGGCTCTGGCCGCAACGATCACCCGGCCGGTGCGGATCATGGTCGAGGCCACCGAGAGGATCGCCGGCGGCGATCTGGGCCACCCTGTGGCCGTTGAGACCAAAGACGAATTCGGCCACCTGGCGGCCTCTTTCAACCGCATGACTGAAAACCTGCGAACCGCCCAGGACAATCTGGCCCAATGGGGCCGGACGTTGGAAAAACGGGTCGATGAGCGGACCCGCGAGCTTCGCGGAATGCAGGACGCCCTGGTCCAGTCCGAGAAGCTGGCTTCGCTGGGCAAGATGGCCGCCGGCGTGGCCCACGAGATCAACAATCCCCTGACTTCGATCCTCATCAACGCCCATCTCCTGCTCGAGCGCAACCCGGCCGACGCCGCGGTCCGCGAGAGCCTGACCCTCATCGCCGACGAGACGGCCCGCTGCGCCCAGATCGTTCGCGGCCTGCTCGAGTTTTCCCGCATGACCCCCTCGCGCACGGCCCCGGCCTCGATCAACGATATCATCGAGCGGACCGTCCAGCTGCTGGAGAAACAGGCCCTGGTCCGCAATATCGTCATCCTCAAGGTCCTCGCGCCGGACCTGCCGCCGCTGGACCTGGACAAGAACAAGATTCAGCAGGTCTTCTCCAACCTTTTGATCAATGCCTGCGAAGCCATGCCCGAGGGCGGGCGGCTTACCGTGGCCAGCCGGCGGTCGGCCGACGGGCTGAGCCTGGAGATTGAATTCACGGACACGGGCGTGGGCATCCCCAAGGAGAATCTGACCAAGCTGTTCGATCCCTTCTTCTCCACCAAGAGCTTCGGCACGGGCCTGGGCCTGGCCGTCAGCTATGGGATCGTCCGCCGGCAGGGCGGGACGATCGAGGTCAGAAGCGATGTTGGACGGGGATCGGCTTTTACGGTAAAATTACCCTTTCATCCGGAAGAGAGTTCCGGCCTGGAGGAGGACCAGTTATGACAGCAGATCCGGTCAAGCGGCGCATTCTCGTCGTCGACGATGAAATGACCGTCGGAAAGAGCATCAGCCAGGCCCTGGCCTGCGATGATTATGAGATCGACACGGCCCTCAGCGGTGCCGAAGCCCTGCAGAAGGAAGGCCAGAAGAAGTATGACGTCATCATCGCCGATCTGATGATGCCCGGCCTGAGCGGGCTGGACCTGCTGGCGTCGCTCCGGCGGCTGGGCTCGGCCGCCCGGGTCATCGTCGTCACCGGCTACCCGACGATGAAAACGACCGTCCAGTCCATGCAGGGCGGCGCCTTCGAATATCTGCCCAAGCCCTTCCTCCCCTCCGAGCTCCGCAGCGCCGTGGCCCGGGCTCTGGCCGCGATCGAAGACGAAATCCGCTGACCTTTCGGTCCAAACGGACCGTTCATTTCAGGCAGAAAAGGGAAGCCGTGGCCTTCCTTGGATCGATATTTTCCTATGAAGGGAGTGCCCTATGAAGATTCACGAGTATCAGGCCAAGCGGATCCTTTCCCGCTATGGCGTCCCCGTGCCCCGCGGCGGCGTGGCCTCCACCCCCGCCGANNGCCCAAAACCCCCCGGAGGCCGAACGGCTGGCCCGGACGCTCATCGGCATGACTTTGGTGACCCATCAGACCGGACCGGAGGGGAAGGCGGTCAAGCTCCTGCTCGTCGAGGAGGCCATTGACGTGGCCCGGGAGCTCTAT
>PMCY01000010.1:3449-5803 GCA_003154255.1 Candidatus Aminicenantota bacterium
AGTGCATCTTCAAGGAATATGTCCATCCCGGCGCCGGCCTGCAGGCCTTTCAGGCCCGCAAGCTGGCCTTCCGGCTCGGCTTGCAGGGCGAGGCTTTAAAACAAGGTGTCAAGTTCATCCTCAACCTGTTCAAGGCCTTTATGGAGACCGACGCCTCGCTGGCCGAGATCAATCCCCTGATCGTAGCCAAGGACGGGCGGGTCCTAGCCCTGGACGCCAAGATGAACTTCGACGACAACGCCCTGCCCCGCCATCCGGATATCGCCGCGATGCGCGACCTGGACGAGGAATCGCCGTTGGAAGTCGAGGCCTCCAAATTCAATCTCAATTACGTCAAGCTCGACGGCGACATCGGCTGTATGGTCAACGGCGCGGGATTGGCCATGGCCACCATGGACATCATCAAGTATAGCGGCGGCATGCCGGCCAACTTCCTCGACGTCGGCGGCGGGGTCACCGAGGACGGCGTGCGCAACGCCTTCCGCATTCTCGTCTCCGATCCGGACGTCAAGGGCGCCCTGATCAACATCTTCGGCGGCATCGTCCGCTGCGACATGATCGCCACGGGCGTCATCAAGGCCGCCCGCGAAGTGGGCTCGACCATCCCGGTCGTCGTCCGCCTGGAGGGGACCAACGTCGAACTGGGCAAGAAGATCCTGGCCGAATCCGGCCTGGCCTTTCATTCGGCGGACGGCATGAAGGACGCCGCGGCCAAGATCGTGGCCCTGGTCAAGGGCGTGTAAGGAGTCTGCCATGAGCATCCTGATCGACGAACGCACCAAGGTCGTGATCCTGGGGATCACCGGGACCGAAGGCACCTTCCACGCCGCGCGCATGATCGAATACGGGACCAAGGTTGTGGCCGGCATGACGCCCGGCAAGGGCGGGACCAAGCACCTGGACCGGCCCGTCTTCGACACCGTCGCCGACGCCGTCCGGGAGACCGGGGCCAACGCCGCGGGCATTTTCGTGCCGCCGTTCGCCGCGGCCGACGCCGTCATGGAATGCGCCGACGCCGGGATCGACCTGATCTGCTGCATCACCGAGGGCATCCCGACGCTGGACATGATCAAGGTCAAGACCTTCCTGCAGGGCCGGCCGGCCAAGCTGATCGGGCCCAACACGCCGGGCGTCATCTCGCCCGGCAAGGGCAAGATCGGCATCATGCCCGGTCACATCCACACGCCGGGCACGATCGGCATCATTTCCCGCTCGGGAACGCTGACCTACGAGGCCGTCCAGCAGGTGTCCAAGCAGGGCCTGGGCCAGTCCACCGCGGTCGGCATCGGGGGCGACCCGATCGTCGGGCTCAAATATATCGAGCTTCTGCGGCTGTTCAAGGACGATCCCGGGACCGAGGCCGTCATCCTCATCGGCGAGATCGGCGGCACGGCCGAGGACGAAGCCGCGGCCTACATCAAGAAGGAATTCAAGAAGCCCGTGGTCGGCTTCATCGCCGGCCAGACNNCGCATGGGCCACGCCGGGGCCATCATCGCCGGCGGCAAAGGCACCGCGGCGGAGAAGATGGACGCCCTGCGCGCGGCCGGTGTTCACGTGGCCGTCAGCCCGGCCGAAATCGGCTCGACCCTCAAAGCCGCCCTCAAACAGTAGGGGGCCGTATCTACAATTCGCTATGGGGGCCGTATCTACAATTCGCCAATTTATGTCGTAGACGATAAGGCGCGTTGACTTCTCCTCCTGTGGGCGATATGATTTTTTTTTCATCATCCCAAGGAGGATCCCATGTCCATCACCCGACGCTTCATAGGGCTCTGCGGCGCGGCCGCGCTTCTTCTGGCCGCCGGAGCGGCATCGGCCCAGGACGCCGACGGCCCGACCAAGCTCTTGCGCTTTCCGGCCATCCACGGCGATACGATCGCTTTCACGTACGCGGGCGACATTTGGACCGCCCCCGTTTCCGGAGGGACGGCGACCCGGTTGACGGCCCATCCCGGGATGGAGGTTTTCGCCCATTTTTCTCCCGACGGGAAATGGATCGCCTTCACCGGCCAATATGACGGAGACGAGCAGGTCTATGTCATCCCCGCGGCGGGGGGAGCGCCCAAGCAGCTCACGTATTACCCGGCCCATGGCCCCCTGACTCCGCGTTGGGGCTGGGACAACCAGGTCTACGGATGGACGGTGGACGGAAAATCGATTCTTTTCCGCTCCATGCGCGATTCCTGGACGAACGGCATCACCCATCTTTACACCGTGCCGATGACCGGGGGCCCGGCCGAGATCCTGCCCATGCCTGAATCGGGCGCCGGGGATTACTCGCCCGACGGATCGCGGCTGGTCTATTCGCCCCGCTTTCGCGATTTCCGGCCGGAGAAGCGCTACAGCGGCGGAC
>PMCY01000245.1 GCA_003154255.1 Candidatus Aminicenantota bacterium
ACCCGGTCCCTGCTCGAGGAGCTGACCCGCGACCTCGTGGAAAAGTCCTTTCCCCTCATCCAGAAGGCCTTGGGCGAGATCGGGCTCAAACCCCAGGCGGTCGAGGAGGTGATCCTGGTCGGCGGTCAGACGAGGATGCCTCTGCTGCGGCGGCGGGTGGCCGAGTTTTTCGGCAAGAAGCCCAACGAGAAGCTCAACCCCGATGAGAGCGTGGCTGTCGGTGCGGCCATCCAGTCGGGGATTCTCCAGGGGGAAATGAACGACATCGTCCTGCTGCTCGATGTGACCTCCCTGGCGCTGGGCATCGAGACCGAGAACAACGGCTTCGAGCGGATCATCGACAAGAACGCCACCATACCGACCAAGACGAGCAAACCCTTCACCACGGTCGAGGACAACCAGCGCCGCGTACGCATTCACGTCCTGCAAGGCGAAAACCGCAAGGCGTCCGAGAACGTCTCGCTGGGGATGTTTGATCTGGTCGGCATCGCTCCTGCACCGGCCGGAGTCCCGCAGATCGACGTCATGTTCGAAATCGACGCCAACGGGATGGTCCGCGTCTCGGCCAAGGACGTGGCCTCGGGCCGGGAGCAGAAGATGATCGTTCAGCCGTCCTCCGGGCTGAGCCCGCGGCAGATGGAGACGATCATGGTTCGCGAAGCGGATAAGAGGAGCAAAGGCCCGGCGAATGGATAAACGCGACTACTACGAAATCCTCGGCGTGTCCCGGAGCGCCGGAGGCGACGAGATCAAAAAAGCATACCGCCAGGCAGCGCTTAAAAATCATCCGGACCGCAATCCGGGGGACAAGGCCGCCGAGGATCTCTTCAAAGAAGCGGCCGAAGCCTACAGCGTCCTGGGAGACGTCCAGAAGAGATCCCTTTATGATCAATATGGACACGGCGGCCTGCGCGGCGAGAGCTTCCAGGGATTCAATTCGACGATCTTCGAGGATTTTGAAGACATCCTGGGCAATTTTTTCGGTTTCAATTTCGGGTTCGGCGACATCTTCAACGGTTCGCGCCGCTCACGGGCCCAGGAATTGCGCGGCCGCGACCTGGCCTTGGAGATGGAAATCACCCTCGAAGAGGCGGCCGGCGGAGTGGAGAAGGACATCGCCCTGACCCGGGCTGAAGCCTGCCTTGAATGCCGGGGGACCGGCATGAAGGCCGGGGCCAAACGGGCCTCTTGTCCCGCCTGCGGCGGCCGGGGCCAGGTCCGCCATCAACAGGGTTTTTTCACCGTGGCCCGCACCTGCACGCAATGCGGCGGCGCCGGCGAGATCATTACCGCGCCGTGCGGCGAATGCCGGGGTTCGGGAACGGCGAAACAGAAGAAATCGCTGCGCGTCCGCGTTCCGGCCGGCGTTTCGGAGGGTTCCCGGCTGCGCCTGACGGGCGAAGGCGAAGCGGGGGAACGGGGGCATGCCCGCGGCGATCTTTTTGTCGTCCTGCGGGTCCGAAAACACGATTTCTTTGAACGGGAAGACGATCATCTGACCTGTGAGATCTCGGTCTCTTTTATCCAGGCCGCGCTCGGGGTGACCGTGGAGATCCCGCTTCTCCTGGGCGGGGCGGAAAAGCTCAAGATTCCGGCCGGGACCCAATCCGGAGAGATCTTCCGGATCAAGGGCGCCGGGATCCGCGACACGGACAGCCGCAGGACAGGGGACCTCTATGTCCGGGTCGTCATCCGAACTCCGGATGACCTGACCAAGGAGCAGAAAATCCTTTTCAAGCAATTGGCCGAGCTCCGCGGCGAGAGCCTGGAGACGCTCGACGCCCAAAGCATACGGCGGTCCCGGCCGGCGAGGCGATAGGAAGGACTTTGACCGCCAGCCTGTTTTTCATCCCGGCCGTGAAAATGGCGGGATCCATGCTCCGGCTGGAAGGAGCCGATCTCCATCATCTCCGCGCCGCCCGCATCACGGCCGGCCAAATCCTCTGGCTCTTCGATGAAGAGGGGACGCGGACCCGGGCGGAAGTCGAATCCATCTCTTCCGTCTCGGCCCAGCTCCGCCTTCTGGATCGCGAGAGTCCCCGGGACGCCCGGCTCCGCCTGACGCTCATCCAATCCATCCTCAAGCACAAGTCCATGGACGAAGTGGTCGAACAGTCCGCCGAATGGGGCGTCCGGAATCTGATCCCCGTTACGACCGAGCGGACGATCGTCAAGATCGGCGATCGCCAGGACCGGAAAGCGGAACGCTGGCGGCAGATCGCCCTGGCGGCCGCCGAACAATGCAAGAGCGGCCGTGTCCCGGCGATCGCTCCGCCCCGGCCGCTTGGGGAGGTCCTGGCCGAACCGCCGGAAGGATACAAGGTCGTCCTCAGTGAACAGGGCGGACGGGCCTTGAAAGACATTCTGGCCGAGCGGCCCGCGCCGCCTTCAGGAACACCGGAAGATTGGGTTCTGCTGCTGGGCCCCGAGGGCGGGTGGTCCGAGCGGGAGCTGGATGCCATCGGGGCGGCCGGTTTTGAAGCGGCCAGCCTCGGTCCCCAGATCCTGCGGGCGGGAACGGCGGCGCTCAGCGCGGCGGCCATCGTCCTTCATTTCAGGGGGCTGTGAACGTGTTCCTCCAGGGCCAGAAAGTCGGGAAATACGAGATTATCCGGGCCTTGGGCAGTGGGGGGTTCGGCTCTGTCTTCCTGGCCAAGGACATCTGGCTGGACATCAAAGTGGCCCTCAAGGTCCCCCACAAACAATCGCAGGAGCTCTACAAACTGCTCAAAGAGCCGCGCCTCCAGGCCGCCCTCGATCATCCCAATATCGTGCGGCTGCTGGCAGCCGAGAAGATCGACAAGGTTTTCTTCTTCGTCATGGAGTATGTCAAGGGCCGGACGCTGGAGAAGATCCTGCAGAAAGAAAAGGTGCTGGATGTGGTCCTGGCCGTCGAATACATCCGCCAAGTGGCCGCGGGGGTCGATCACGCTCATAAAAATAAAATCATTCATCGCGACCTGCGTCCCTCGAACATCATGGTGTCCGAGGAAGGCCAGGTCAAAATCACCGATTTCGGGACCTCGGCCTGGCTGGCCAACGTCTCTTACGCCACGACGCGGATAGGGTCGCCGCCGTACATGGCCCCCGAGCAGTTCCAGGGGAAGGCCGGCTTCGCCGCGGACATCTATTCGATCGGCTGTATCCTCTATGAGATGGTCATTGGACGTCCGCCCATCTATGATCCCGATCCCTTCAAGATTCTGGAAAAAGCCCAGGAGGGGAAGATCACTCCGCCCCGGCTGAAAAACGTCCGCGTGCCCCGTGAGCTTGATGAAATCATCATGCATTGCCTGGCGGCGAAATCCGAAGAGCGCTTTCAGCGCCCTGGCGATCTGCTCAAAGCCCTGGCTGACATCCGCGGGGAGAAACACCATAAGTCGGAAATCGAGGACATTCTGGGTCGCATCCGGGCCCGCGAACGCTCGGCCGGCGACCTCTGTGGGAATTGCCGGCGCCCGCTGCCTCTCCGTTCGCGCCATTGCCCGCATTGCGGAGAGACATCCTGAGCCCGGCCGAGGAGGGGCGGCCTCATCGATGTCCGCCCTGGTTCTATTGCACGTTTGACAATCCTCTGCGGAGGCTGATCCACAAGCCGGCCGTAATTTTCGAGGAGCTGCTTCATCCGGGAGACACGGCCGTCGACTTGGGCTGCGGCCGCGGATATTTCTCCCTGGCCATGGCCGACATCGTCGGACCGGCCGGAAAGGTCGTCGCTGTCGACGTCCTGGCTTCGATCCTGCTCAAGGTCCGGGCCCGGGCCCGGAGGCGGAAGCTCGAGGACAGGATCCGCCTGCACCTGGCTGGTCCGGCGGGTCTGGATATCCCGGAAAAGGCCGATTTCGTCCTGGCTTTTTGGATGCTTCACGAGGTCCCCGACCGCCGCAGGTTGCTGGCCGATGCGCGGGCCAGGCTCAAAGCCGGAGGATTTCTGCTGGCCGCCGAGCCGAAGCTGCATGTCAAAGAGGCCGATTTCGAGCGCACGATCGTGCTGGCCGGGGAAGCCGGGCTGACTCTCTTGGACCGGCCCCGGATCGCTCTGAGCCGTGCCGCTCTTTTCGGTCCGGGCTCGCCGGCCTGACCGCGGCCGCCGCTCCGGACCGGCCTAGCGTTGGAAAACGAAAAATTTCCGCCCGGCGAAATTCACCGAGATTGAAATCACCGCGTTGACCAGATAAGCCGAGGCCATGCTCAATCCGAACTGATGGATCAGGATCCAGGCCAGCGTCGTTCCCAGGGCCATGCTCAGAAACGAAACCAAGAAGAAGAGGGCCAGCTCGCGATTCCGCGAATGCCGGCCCGGATGGAAGACCCAGGCGCGGTCGACCAGATAAGCCGTCGTGTTGGAGACGAAGAAGGCGACGATCTTGCACAGGACGTAGTTGCGGGCCCGGATGGAATCGCTCATCGCCGCCGCTTCGATGTGGAACAGGCGAACCAGGAATTCCTCGGCCTTGAGAGCCGGAAAAACCCGCCAAGCCAGAACAAAAACAGTCAGGATGTCCACGGCTGTGGCAAAGCTCCCGGCCAGGGCATATTTGACGAACTGGATGCCCGGGTGCGCCTCGCGCCCGAGGAACTGCCGAATCAAGCTGGGCATGACGAATTCTCCGAAACGGACGCAGCCCTTCCACGCCCGAAGCACATTCCGGTTTCGGGCCGGGCGGATTTAGAAGAGAGGCCCGGCGCAAGGCGGGTATATTATCCCAGGGAAGCCCGGCGGGCAAGGGGCGGGGCCGCGGATCAAGGGCTTGCCGGCGCCCCATTCTCCCGGGCATAGACGATCCCGGGTGTCTTCAAAACGTTCTCATAATCGGCGTCGGACAGGCCGGCCCGGATGTCGGCGGTAATACGCGTGCCGATAATGCGACGCTTGTTGATCGAATCGACCAGACTGGTGATGTGGATGTTAGTTCCGGCCGAAGCCCGATCCAAAACGATGGTGATACGATCGGCCTGGGTGAGGATGGCCTTGACATTGGGGTCCTTGGCCATCTGGGCGGTAAAGGCTTTGAGGCGGCGGGCCATCTTACTGCGGCGGGAGCGGTAGACGAAGAGTCCGAACAACCCCAGGCTTAAGAGGTTTCCCCATTGAACTTTGGCCGCGATGAAGATGGCGCTGGCCAGGACGGCGGCCCCCAGGACGACGAGACCGTTGCGGCCCAGAGGAAAAGTTGAAGTGAGTTTTTCGAGCCAATTCCGTAGACGTTCGGCCGGGTGGACGGCTTCACGCGTACCCGTTTCGAGATCCATCTTCAGGTTCTTGAGATCGACGGCCAAGGCCTGCGCGTCGGGGTAGCGATCCTCGGACTTCTTACGCAGGCAGCGGGTCAGAATGCGGTGCAACTGGAAAGGCAGATTCCGCCGCACGACAGTCACGGGTGTGGGTTCCTCGAAAGCGATCGAATGCATCGTATCGAGTGGCGTATCGCCTTTGAAAGGCCGGTCGCCGCAGACCATTTCGTAGAGAACGATGCCCAGTGAAAAGACATCGCTGGCCGGAGTCAGGGCCTTGCCCCGGGCCTGTTCGGGGCTCATATAATTGATCGTGCCGCGGACCGTTCCAACCATGGTCTGGGTCATCGCGCCGGTGCCGGCCAGGGTTTGGGTCGCCGTCCGGTTCGAGATGATCCCGGCGGCCGCGCCGCCCTCGCCGTCCGGCCCGGACTCGAAAAGCTTGGCCAGGCCGAAATCGAGCAGTTTGGCATGCCCTTCCCGGGTGACCATGATATTGTCCGATTTGATATCACGATGGATGAGGCCTTTGGCGTGGGCCTTGGCCAGGCCTTCGGAGACCTGCAGGGCGATCTCGACCGAGCCCATCAGGTCCAGCTCGCCGTCCGCAATCAGGCGGCTCACGGTCCGGCCGTCGATCAACTCCATGGCGATGAAAAGATCGCCTTCGGCCTCGTCGATGTCATAGATCTGGGCGATGGCAGGATGGGTCAGCGAGGCGGCCGCCCGGGCTTCCTGGACGAAACGGCTGCGGCGGTCGGGATCGGCGACAAGATCGCGGCGCAGAAGCTTCAGGGCCACGGGACGACGAAGCTTGGTGTCGAGGGCGCGGTATACGACCCCCATGCCGCCCTGTCCCAGCCATTCCTCGACGGCATAATGCTTCAAGGTACGGCCGATGAGGGGGTCCACAGGATTCATAGCATTCAATCTTTTAACACAGGAAACCGAGGAGTTCAATCGCGCGCCGGTTTGACTCTGAGCGTACCCTCCGGTTAAGATAAAACTTCTCGAAGCAAGGAGCCCCCATGAGCCCTTTCAAGACGGACGGAATGGTTTGGGTAAACGGCCGGCTGGTGCCATGGCCCGAGGCCAACATCCATATCGCTTCCCATGTGATTCACTACGGGTCCTCGATCTTCGAAGGCTTCCGGGCTTACCGCAATCCTCAAGGAACGGCCGTCTTCCGTCTCGGCGCCCATATCCGCCGACTTTATAATTCCTGTAAAATCTATCGTATGGAAATTCCATTCAGCCGGGAGGAGCTCAGTCGCGCCGTTCTGGACACAATTTGGGCCAACCGTCTGGAGTCTTGCTACGTCCGGCCCATCGTTTACCGCGGCTACGGAACGCTGGGCATCGATCCCACGCCCAACCCGGTCGATTGCGCGATTCTGGTCTGGGAATGGGGTCAGTATCTGGGCGACGCGGCCTTGGAGGCCGGCGTCGACGTCAAAGTTTCGACCTGGACGCGGATGGCCGCCAATACCTTCCCGGCTTTGGCCAAGTCGGGGGCCAATTATATGAACTCCCAGCTGATCAAAATGGAAGCCAAGCTGGAGGGTTACGCCGAAGGCATCGCCCTGAATACGCGCGGGCATGTCAGCGAGGGAAGCGGGGAGAACGTTTTTCTCGTGCTGGACGGACGGCTGATCACGCCTCCGCTGTCTTCGGCGGTTCTCCCCGGCATCACCCGCGACTGCGTCATGATCTTAGCCCGGGCGATGGGTTTGCCCGTGTCCGAGGATACGATCCCGCGGGAGATGCTCTACGTCGCCGACGAGATCTTCATGACCGGATCGGCGGCCGAGATCACTCCGGTGCGCTCGGTCGACCGCATCCCCATCGGGAGCGGCGCTCGCGGCCCGCTGACGAAGAGGATCCAGGAGGCATTTTTCGACATCGTCGAGGGCCGCCGTCCCGACGAGCTCCACTGGCTGACGTACGTCCATTCGGAATAAAGGGGGAATTCACTTCATGCGCATCGACGATCTCCTCAAAATCGCTATTGAGATGGACGCCTCCGACGTCCATATCAAGGTCGGCAACCATCCCCAGCTTCGTATCAACGGGGTTCTGGTGCCGCTGACCCAGCTGCCGCGAATGTCGGCCAAGGATACGGAGGATCTGGCCTTTCAGATCATCAACGAATATCAGAGGAAGAAACTGGAGGACGAGTTCGACCTGGACCTGGCCTACAGCCTGCCCGGGTTCGGGCGCTTTCGCGGAAGCATTTTCCATCAGCGCGGATCACTGGCCGTGGCCTTGCGCATCCTTCCTTTCGAGGTCAAAAACTTCAAAGATCTTCTTCTTCCGGACGTTATCGAAACGATCTCCGCCATGGATCGCGGCATGGTCCTGGTCACCGGCTCGACCGGCAGCGGCAAGACCACGACCTTGGCTTCCATCATCGATTATATCAACCGATCCTTCCGCAAACATATCATCACCATTGAAGACCCCATCGAGTATCTGCACCGGGACCAGAAGAGCGTCATCTGCCAGCGCGAAGTCGGTTGGGACGTGCGCAATTTCGCCCGCGGCCTGCGGGGCGCCCTGCGGGAGGATCCGGATATCATCCTGGTCGGCGAAATGCGTGACTTGGAGACGATCGAGACGGCCATTCTGGCCGCTGAAACCGGGCACCTCGTCCTGAGCACCCTCCATACCCTGGACGCGCCCGAAACGATCAACCGCATCATCTCCGTCTTCCCCCCGCACCAGCAGGACCAGGTGCGGATTCAGCTGGCGTCCATCCTGAAGGCCGTCATCTCCCAGCGCCTCCTGCCGAGAAAGGGCGGCCTCGGCCGCGTCCCGGCCATCGAAGTCATGCTGGCCACCGCCTATATCCAGGAATGCATCCAGGACATGGGCAAGACCTTCCTCATCCGCGACGCCATCGCTGCCGGCGTTTCCCAATACGGCATGCAGACTTTCGACCAGTCCCTCTATCACCTCTACCAGCAGAAATACATTTCCTTCGAGCAGGGCCTGCACTATTCCACCAGCCCGGACAACTTCCGTCTTCGCGTCGAGGGGGTCCAATCCACTCAGGACATCGCCATGAATGAAATGGAGAAAAGCATGGACCTGATCAAAACAAGCCGCCCTACCGAGGAATGATCGCCTTGCACGCCCAGCAGATCCGGGAAACCTTTCTCGAATATTTTGCCGGGCGCGGGCACAAAATCGTGCCCAGTTCCCCGCTCCTGCCCAAGGACGACCCCACGCTTCTTTTCACCAACGCCGGCATGAACCAGTTCAAAGCGGTTTTCCTCGGCCGGGAGGCGCGCAGCTACCGCAGGGCGGCCACGGTCCAGAAATGCATGCGCGNNGAGCAGGTCGGCCGGACCAGCAAGCATCATACGTTTTTCGAGATGCTGGGAAATTTCTCGTTCGGTGACTACTTCAAGCGGGAGGCGGTGGCTTTCGCCTGGGAGCTGGTCACGGAGGTTTTCCGGCTGGATAAGTCGCGCCTTTACATCACGGTTTATGAGGAAGACGACGAGGCCTTTACACTCTGGAACAAGGACATTGGCGTCCCGGCCGGGCGCATCTTCCGTTTCGGCAAGAAGGACAATTTCTGGGCCATGGGTGACACCGGTCCCTGCGGACCGTGCTCGGAATTCCATTACGATCTGAACCCGGAGCTCGAATCCGGCGAACCGCGGACCCTGATTGAATCGGGAAGCGACCGCTTCATCGAGCTGTGGAATCTTGTCTTCATGCAATACGATCGTGACGCTTCCGGCGCGATGAACCCCCTGCCTAAGCCCTCCATCGACACCGGGATGGGACTGGAGCGCATGGCGGCCGTGCTCCAGGGCCGGACGAGCAACTGGGACACGGATCTTTTCGCGCCGCTCATCGGAGAAATCTCCCGCTGGGCCGGCTTGGAATATCCTTCGGGCGATGAAAGCGACGTCTCCGTCCGGATCATCGCCGACCACGCCCGGGCCGCGGCCTTCATGATCACCGACGGGATCATGCCGGCCAACGACGGCCGGGGCTACGTTTTGCGCCGGCTTATCCGCCGGGCCTACCGCAATGGCAACCGGCTTGGGCTGAATGAACCTTTCGTCCACGCCCTTATGGGCATCGTCGCCGAGGGGATGAAATCGGCCTACCCGGAGCTTCTAACCGCCTTGCCCCTGGTGTCCAAGATCTGCAAGGCCGAGGAGGAGCGCTTCGCCCGGACACTGAGCTCGGGTCTACGTGTCTTCCATCATTTCGCGGCGGAATCCCGGCATGCCGGACGGACGTCCCTGACCGGCGAAGCGGTCTTCAAACTGTACGATACCTACGGTTTTCCCCTCGACTTGAGCCAGGACCTGGCCCAGGAAGAACGCCTGGGCGTGGACGAGGCGGGTTTCCAAGCCGAGTTGAACAAGCAGAGAACGAGGGCCCGCCAGTCCTGGAAAGGCGACGCTCAGATGAAGGAGCGCCGGGCCTATGAGGATTTGAAGGGTGAAGCCATCCAATTTTCCGGCTATGACGTCGAGACTGTCTCGGATGCCAAGGTCCTGGCCTTGATCAAGGACGGCGTTCGCTTGGAGCACCTGGAAGCGGGGGATTTCGGCGAAGTCGTCCTCGACCATACCCCGTTCTATGCCGAAGCGGGCGGGCAGGTCGGGGACGGCGGGCTGCTCAAGAACGCCCGGTTTTCGGCCGCGGTTGAAAACGCCTTTTATCCGGTCCCCGACGTGCGGGCCCATAAGGCCCGGATCGTGGCCGGGCGGCTTCGGGTCGGCGACGCCGTGGATGCGGTCATCGACCGAGGCCGCCGTAAGGCCATTCGGAACAATCACACGGCGACCCACCTCCTGCACGCCGCGCTCCGTCAGGTTCTGGGTGACCATGTCAAACAGGCCGGTTCGCTTGTCGCGCCGGGCCGCCTGCGCTTCGATTTTATCCATTTCCAAGGCTTGTCGCCCGAAGAGACCACCGGAGTCGAAGCCCTGGTCAACGAACGCATCCGCGAAAATTTATCCGTCGTGATTCGGGAAATGAGCCTGGAGGAAGGCTTGGCCGAAGGGGCCATGGCCATCTTCGAGGAGAAATATGGCGAACGCGTCCGCATGGTCCGTATCGGCGAGTTCAGCAAGGAGCTTTGCGGGGGCGCCCACGCACCCGTCACCGGCGAAATCGGTCTGTTCAAAATCATTTCCGAAACGAGCGTCGCCGCCGGCATACGACGGATCGAGGCTCTGACCGGTGAAGAGGCGCTCCGCCACGTCCAGGAAAGCGAGCGCGTCCTCGGCGATGCGGCCCGGATTTTAAACGTTCCGCGCCCGGATGTCGCTTTACAGATCGAGAAGCTCAAAGAACAGTTCAAGGAAAAGGACCACGAGATCAGGGCCCTCCGCCTCAAGATGCGGGACCGGAGCGCCCCGGAGGCCGAAGAACCACCCCGCTTGATCAAGGGCGTTTCCGTTCTTGTCCGGAAGATCGAAGGCCTGAATCCCGGCGAGGCTCGCGGCCGGGTTGATCAGTTGAAGGTCCAGATCGGGTCGGGCATTGTCGTCCTGGGTTCCGCCGGGGAGAACAAGGCCTTCCTCATCGCCGGGGTGACCAAGGATCTGAGCGGGCGGATATCGGCCGCCGAGATCATAAAAAAGATCGCCCCGATCATAGGCGGCGGGGGAGGGGGACGCCCCGAATTCGCCCAAGCCGGAGGTCCCGATGGCGAAGCCCTGGATCGGGCCTTGGCTGAAAGCCTCCAGGCGGTTGAACAGCTTCTTTGATCGCCCCGAGCCGTCCGGCCGGCCCGGCGCCCGAATCACCCCTGGAGGTGATTGACTCGGAGCGGTGATGGGGTCCATGATGGAATCGATGAAAAATCGGACGTTGGCCGTGGCCGCGCTTTTTCTTGTTCTGGCCGCCGCGCCTTTTTCTGCCCGAGGCGAGCTGCTTTCCATCCTCAAGGCCAAATATGATGCAGCCATCCGTTCGGCGGCGCTGAAGAATGGCTTGGATCCGGCCCTCATCCATGCCGTCATCCGGGCCGAGTCGGGCTACAACCGCTGGGCCGTCTCAACGGCCGGCGCCCAGGGTCTGATGCAGCTGATGCCAGGCACGGCCTCGTTTTACGGCGTTTCCGACCCTTTCGACTCCGAGGCTAACATTTACGGCGGCGTCCGCTATCTGAAGGATTTGGCGGCCCTGTATCCCGGGCGAACGGACCTGATTCTGGCCGCCTATAACGCCGGCCAATCGGCGGTGACGAAGTACAACGGCGTCCCCCCATATGCCGAAACCCGCAATTATATCGCCAAGGTCCAGGCCGATTATCTTCGCGGTTTGGCCCGGGGAAAAACGCGCATTTTCACGGTGATCGACGCCGCAGGGCGGCGGATCATGACCAATGATCCCCGTCTGGCCTTGAGCCGGGCCCGGCGGCCTTAAAGATAGCCGATCACGGGCAAGCTGCGCGGCACGATCTCGAAGACAGCCGGCAGGGTCCCTAATTGGTCCCCATCTACATCCAACAAGACCGGTTCATCGTCCTCGGGATCGGCTTCCACGCGGCGGCCGCGGATGATATCGACCTTGGAATGCCGGATATGCGTCCCGTTCATCAGCCGCCAGCCGCTGCGGCAGAATTCCATGAATTTCATGCCCTTGACCAGTACGGCGTCGAAAAGACCGTCGTCCAGCCGGGCGTCCGGGGCGATCTTCATGCCTTTGCCGAAAACCCGCCCGTTGGCCACCGCCCCGATGAGGTACTCTCCACGGGGGAGCTCCCGGCCGTCGACGCGGATCCGGACCCGCTTGTTTTTGTAATGGATCATGGTTGAGACGAGGCAGCGCACGTAGGAGGAGGCCTTACGCTCCAGGCGCCGGGTATTGACTTGATGGACGACGTCTCCGCCGACGCCGAAATCGGCGATGTTGAGAAAGTAGCGCTTCTGGCTTGTTCCGTCCGCGGCACGATAAGTGACCCGGCCGACGTCGATGGCTTGGGCCGGTCCCTGGGTGATGACTTCCATGGCTTCTTTCAGGCGGTTGGGGATATTGAGAGACCGGATCAGGTCACAGCCGGTACCGGACGGCAGGATGCCCAGCCGGGCGCCGGGGTTGATCAGCGTCCCGCCGTCGAAGAATCCGTTGGCGATCTCGCTCATCGTGCCGTCCCCGCCGACGCCGATGACGAGCTCGGTCCCGTCCTTGATGGCGCTGCGGGCGATTTCGATGGCGTGCAGGGGCTTCTCCGTGAATTCGTAGCCGAAATCCTTGATGAAATGGCGAATGGCTTCCCGGATGTGCCCCCAGCGCCTGCGGGTCATGCCTTGGGCCGACTCCGGGTTGACGATGACTTGGGTCTTGAAGCGTCTCACGCGGGACTCCCGGGCTGGGGCGGCGGGACCGGATTCGCCGCCGTCTTTCTTCCAAAAAGGCTGGCCCCGATCACCCCGCCCAGGGCACCCAGGGCGGCAAAAATGAGCGATAAAATGACCAGGTTGAAGAGGAAGGCGGGCAGGGAAAATCCCCGCACGTCGATATTCAAGAGCCGGTCGAGTCCTTCCGGACGGCTGCCGGCGGGAATGTATTCCTGGAAACGCAGAAAGAATTTCTTGAGAAACGCCAGCTGGATGCGGGCGAATGGAATGCTGATGAGGGCCGAAGCCGCGGCGGCGAAGACGCCCGTGAAGGCCCCGACCAGGGCCCCGTCGCCCGCAGTCAAGTGGTCCGGGGTTTCNNAGACATTGGAAGATCGGAACGCCGGACAGAACGCCGGCGGCCGCCCCTCCAATGAGGGCGGGGGTGATCAACGAGGGTTTCGGACCGTTCATTCGCGGGTCTCCTTCCAGTGATCCATTCTAGTGATTTTTCCGAATAGACACAAGACATTCGGGCCGGACAGGGGAGGGCTCCCCGGCGGTCCGGAGGCTCCCCTTCCGCTGATTCGAAATCATCGGCTGGTTCATCCGGCCTGGCGATGAACCGGAAGGGCATGCATCGTATGATTGAAGCAAAGACTCGTGAGGGTCCGAAGGAAATGCGCCATGTCAACCTCTAGCGCCGTGGGTTTGAGCGGAGATGTGCGGCTCCTGCGGACGTTAAAGATGGTTCTGCCCGCTTTGAACATGAAAGTCATCGCGCCGCCGGCGCCCGTGCCGAGCGCCGATGCCGCGTCGCCGGCAGAGATCCGGCTGGCGCTCATTGACGCCGATTATCCCGATACCGCCGCCGTCCTCAAATGGCTCGAACCGGGCCGGCGGATCCCGGTGATTCTGATGTGGGGCGCCGGGGCGCCCCTTCCGCGGTCCCTGCGGGGAGCGGCCGCCATATTGAGCAAGCCCTTGGATCCCAACAAACTGCGCGCGGCCATCGAGCTTGTCTTGCCGGATTGGGAGGAACCCCAGTACGGCGAACCGTGCCTGGCCGATGTCCTCGATCTCTTCGAAACGGGGAATCGCCGTGACGACTCTCCGGCCCTGTCGGACCCGCAAAGCTGTTCCGCCGCACCGGTCGTCGAGGAAGAAATCGATCGCCTTCTCGGCCCGGCCCTGGCCGAGCTAGGAATTCCGCCGAAAAGAAGCGAAGCGGCGGCGCCGATGGCAACGTCTCGCAGCCAAGATCCTCCGGAGGAGTCGTTGCCGCCGAGAGTGATTCCGACGCCCTCCGTCGCGGCTCCGCCGGAGAAAAAGCCCCTCTCCGAGGTCCAGGAACGGGTTCCGCTCCCGACGGAAATCGAAGCAGCGGACGCGATCCTGACGGACCGCCGGCCGCTTCATCCCGAGCCGATGCCCGAAGACGCGGAATTCCTTTGCTTCCCGTTCGAACCCTCGACCATAAAAAAGCGCTACCGAGCCAAGCTTATGGTTCCGGGCGCCGGCCTGGCGGTGATCGCGCTTGTCGGCGCGACCTATCTCGGTTTCGGAGGGAAGACAGCAAAATATCCTCCTCCCGGCGCGGCAACTCCCGCGGCTGCGATGAGGGTCATGCCGGCTTCCGCTCCGGCCGACGCGGCGGCCGTCGAAAAAATCCCCATTTCCGCCCCTTCTCCCGGCCGGACGGCGGCCGAGGAACCGAAACCGCAGGTCGCGAAACCCGAGCCGGCGACAATGTCTTTGCCCGTGCCCGGAGCGCAGCGGCGCTCCCTTTCCAACGTTCCGGAGAAGGACCAACCCGCGCCGATCGAAGCTCCGGCCCCACCATTTACGCGAGCGGAACCGGTGCTGGATGTACGCCCGGAATTGAATTTCCCGCTCCAAATCGAGCCGGAGAAGAAAGATCCTGCGGCCAAGGCAGAGGCTTTTCCCGCGGCTTCAAAAACAGCCGCCGGGCCGGCGCCGGGCCCAAGACCGATCCAGCGCGGCGATCTCATTGATCTGGCCGCGGTCGACATCCTTCCGGTATTGCTGAATTCCGTGGAGCCGGCCTATCCTCCATTGGCCTATCGGTACAAGGAGCAGGCCAAGGTGGCGCTTTCGGTGCTGATTTCCGAGAAAGGTGAAGTCGTCGAGTCCAGGACCTCCGGCGATCCGTCCGTCGATATGGGATTCGTAAAAGCGGCGCAGCGGGCCGTACAGCGCTGGAGCTATTCGCCGGCTTTAAAGAACGGAGTGGCGGTGCGGGTTTGGAAACCGGTGGTCATCGACTTTAAAATCCGGTGACGGCGAGGGAGATGAACCGATGGACGGTGTTACGCCTCTGCGCAAGGAACAAGACGAAGTTTACAGGAAAGCCCTGGACGAGATGAAAAGGCAGATCGCCGATATCGATCGCCGGACTGAGGAAGAAATCCGGTTGGTGAAAGCCAAGCTGTCCGCGCTCCAAGACACCAAAAAGACCTTGGTCGCCGCCTGCTCCGGAATCGGCCGCATCCTGGGCCAGCCTTCCCTTGAAGAGAATGAGGAAATTTCCCGGCCCGACGCCTTGTCCGCCGGCCGCGCGTCGGGCTGAGGCCAATTTCTAGAATCTGCCTGCGATCAGGAGCTCTCCGACGCCGGTCAGGAAATAGAAAGGCAGAATCAAACCCCAAAGAAGCCCTGTGGACAGGCGGAGAAGCGGTCCCGAATTCCAAAATCCCAGAATGTTGGCGGCCGCGTCGAGGGCGATAGGCGCCGAGACCAGGGCCAGGGCGGAGGGCTTGGGAAGGCGGAGAATGTCAAACCCGCGCCGAAACGGATAGGCCAGAAGCCCCAGGAGGATTCCCAGATAAATTCCGGAACAACGGGCGCAAACGGCCCAGGGATATCCAAAGGCATAAAAGCTCCGATCGGGCCTCTGGTGGCAGAGGGGAGCGAAGCAGGAATAGAGGATGGGGGCCCAGCCGCTGTCGCGGCTGCGGAGATAGGGCGCGGCGATGATCGCCCCGAGCCACAGGCATTCGCCGGCCAGGGCGGCCGCGTACAGCCCGACGATTCTCCGGCGCCTCATATCCGCTTTTTCCAACGGAGATAGCCCAGGGCCGGGACCAAACCGAGGAAACATACGGTCAGTATCGACCAGGACATAAATGAGGCATACAACCTGCGGCCCAGGACGTCATACAAGGACAAGGAGATCACGATGAAATCGGCGGCCAGGACGATATGGGCGGCCCGGGGGAAAATTCGCCAGTGGGCGATGATAAGGGCCACGGCCGGAAGGGACGAAAGGAAAGTATAATCCCAGCCGAGCGGAGAAATGAGGGGGATGAGCAGAAGAAGAAGTCCGAATTCGGCCACCGCGGACTCTTTTTGGCCGGCGCCCTTGGCTATAAAAACGAGGGTTCCCGATCCCAACACGACCAGCAGGACGCCGAATGCGATCAGCGCGCCGCCGGTCGGTCCCAGCCATTTGCTGAAGAAGCCCAGAAGCGAGATATTATCCTGGGAAGTCAGCAGAGGCGGCGTCGATCGGGAAAGTCCGGCGATCCATTCCCGATGGACGGCGGCGTTGCCCGGGAAACCGAAGTAAGCGGCGGGGATAAAATAGCTTGCCGCCAGTACGGCCAGGGAAGCGCCCAGCGCCGTCCAGCGCTTCTTCAGTATCCAATAGGGGAGAATGATCAGCCCATACGGCTTCATGGCCGCCGCCAGTCCACCCAGACAGCCCGCCGCCGCCTGCCGGCCGGCCCTGAGAGACGATTCCGCGGGGACAAGGAAAGCGGCCGCCGACAGGAACAATGCGGCTACGAGGGCGTTGATCTGGCCGAGCTCCAATTCGCGGAATAGATATTTGGCCAGGATGAGGGCCGGGACGATCCCCGTTCCCCTAGGCCAAGGTCCGGGGCGCCCGGCCAGGCGGGCCGAAGCGCCGACGAGAAAGGCCATGGCAACAAAAATGAGGCCGAACCAGACCGTTTTGGCCGCGGACTCCGGCAGCAGCGCCAGCGGGGCATACAAGGCGGCGCTGAACGGGCTGTATTTGAATTGATAATGTTCGTCGGAAGCGCGGTAAGGCGTTTCGCCGTGGAGGAGACGATCACCGGCGGTCCAGTTGACCCGGAAATCGCGCATCCCCAGCCGACCCTGGAGGACGGCAAACTCTCCGGCGGTCCATAGGATGGTCGCGGCCAGGATGGCAAAAATTCGGGTCGAACGCATGTCCATTGAAAACTACCTGAGCGCGTCGATGTTGTCAACTCTCGGGCCAAGTGATTCGCCATTGACAGACTTAGAGGGGTCGTGCCACAATACACTTTAATCCGCGGCCGCCTCCCGCGGCCGCTCAGGAGGCATCATGTCGCATAAATCCGTTCTCGCCTTTGTTCTTTGTGGAGCCTTCCTTTTTTCCGGGGCGATGCTCCGGGCCGGCCAGGCCCAGGAAGATCCCGGGCAGAAGGCCTTGACCCAATTCAGCCCCGGCGTTCTAAGCGTCGTCGTCTATGACATGGACAAGAAGGAAATCGCCAAGGGCTCGGCCGTCGTTCTGACCAAGGAGATCGCCGCCGTCAGCTACCACATGATCAGCCTGGGGCAAAGCGCCGTCGGCTTCAATTACAAAAAAAAGGAAGTCGATATCCTGGGCGTCATCGCCGTGGATAAAACCCTCGACCTGGCCCTGATCAAAATCGACGGCAAGGTCGAGCCGCTCGTCCCGGCTTCCGTGCCCTTGACCGAGGGCCTGAAAATCTTGGTGATCGGCGCCAACGAAAACGGGGAAATCATCGTTTCCGGCGGCGTCCTGCGGGCCTTGCTTGACCTGGGCACCGGCATCAAGGTCGCCGACGCGTCCGTGGCCGTGCCCGATCCGTTCAACGGCGGGCCCGTCCTGACGGAGGACGGCAAGCTCATCGGCATGATGGTCATCGGCGAGCGGCGCCTCCGTTTCGTCGTCCCCATCGCCGCGGTGGCCGCGCTCAACAAGAGCGGCAAATTGACCATTTGGAAAACCTGGATTCCCGAAGATTACATGGGTACGATCGAGGGAGCCTGGCTGGCCGGACGCATCTACAAATGGATGGATGAGGCCCTCAACGCCCAGCGCAATCTGGAGAAAGTGACCAAGGCCCAGCCCGCTAATCTCGAGGCCTGGGTTCTGCTGGCCGATGTTTATAACCGCCAGCGCGATTATGGCAACGCCCTGACGGCATTTAAGAAGATCATCGAACTCGATCCCAACAATGCCGCTGCTTATATCGGATTGGGCGATATCCAGATCCGCATGCAAAAACCCCAAGAAGCGGCCCAGAACCTGGAGAAGGCCCTGGCCCTGGATCCTTCCAAGAACGAAGCCAAGATGTTTCTGGGCACCGCCTATGAAGATGCCCGGGAATGGGTCAAGGCGGCGGATGCCTATGAAAAGTACCTGGCCGGCAACCCGGCCAACGCCTGGACCATTTACCAGCGCCTGGGCATGTGCCGCAAGGAAGCCGGCCAGTTCGATCAGGCCGCCGCCGCTTTCGTCGAGGCCCTCAAATCCCAGCCTCAGGACCAGTCGCTCCAATATAAGCTGGCCCA
>PMCY01000053.1:0-3187 GCA_003154255.1 Candidatus Aminicenantota bacterium
CTGGCCGAGTTCCAGAAGTCCCTGCCCGAAGGCTTGAACGCCAGCATCGTCTATGATTCGACTGTTTTCATCGAGGAGTCCGTCAAGGAGATCGAATTCGAGATTCTCCTGTCGGTGCTTCTGACGGCCTTCGTTTGCTGGCTGTTCCTGGGGTCTTTTTCCAGCACCCTCAATGTCATCCTGGCCATTCCCATGTCCCTTCTGGGGACGGTGGCCATCATCTATTTCCTGGGCTTCACCTTCAACACGTTCACCCTCCTGGCCATGGCCCTGGCCGTCGGTATCGTCGTCGATGACGCCATCATGGTCATGGAGAACATCTTCCGCCATCGTGAAAGCGGCGAGGGACTCGTCCAGGCGGCCCTGGGCGGGACCCAGGAAATCGCCTTTGCCGCCCTGGCCGCGACGCTGGCCGTCGTGGCCATCTTCATCCCGGTCGTGTTCGTCAAGGGCATCATCGGCCGTTTCTTCCTCCAGTTCGGCATTACCCTCTGCCTGGCCGTCCTCCTGTCCTACGTCGAGGCCGTTACGCTGGCCCCGGCCCGCTGCGCCCAATTTCTTAAAACGACCCGCGAGGGCCGCAGCCGCGTGGGAAAGGTCGTCGACCGCGGCTTCAGCGGCTTGGAGCGGACTTACAGCCGCCTGCTGGGCCGCAGCCTGCGGCGCCCCGGCCTCATCCTGATCGCCGCCCTTATCCTCTTCGTCTCCTCCGTCTTCGTCCTGAGCCGGATGCCGGCCGAGTTCGTGCCTTCGCAGGACCTGAGCCGGATGTCCATCCGCATCCAGACCGCCGTCGGGGCGGACATCAAGGAAACGGCCGCCCTCGTCCAGAAAGCCGAGGACATCGTCATCAAGCGGCCTGAAGTCATCCAGTCCTTCACCTTCATCATGATGGGCGGATCGAGCTCCGGGAATCTGAACGTGACCCTCGTCCCGCCCAAGCAGCGGAAGCTCAGCGTGGCCGCGTTGACCAACATCCTGCGGCGGGAGATGAACGCCATCCCCGGCATCCGGGCGGTCATCCAGGACTTGTCCCAGCAGGGCTTCACCGCCCAAAGGGGCTTTCCGGTCGAGTTTTCCGTGCGCGGGTCCAATTGGGACCAGCTCATCGCCTTGAGCAACGAAATGATGGGCAAGCTTCGGGAAAGCGGCATCGTCCAGGACCTGGATTCGGACTACCGCATCGGCATGCCCGAGCTGCGCATCCTTCCCGACCGGGCTCGGGCGGCCGACGTCGGCGTCTCCATCGACGACGTGGCCACGACGCTCAACGCGCTGGTCGGCGGCGTCCGCGTCGGCAAGTACAGCTCCGGCGGCCGACGCATCGACGTCCGCCTCAAGCTTCTGGCCGCTCAGCGGCAGCGCCCGGAGGATATCGCCCGTCTGAAGCTCCGCACGCGCAGCGGCGACTTGGTCCCCTTATCTTCTCTCGTCGCCTACCTCGAACAGCCGGCCCTGCAGGCCATCACCCGCAAGGACCGCGAGCGGGCCATCTCCATCTTCGCCAATGTCGCCCCGGGGCATGCCCAGGACGAAGCCATCCGCTTCGTGGAAGGCCTGGGCAAGGGCCTGCCGGTCGGCTATCGCATCGTCCTGGGCGGCGCCAGCGTCGCCTTTCGGGAATCGATGAGCAGCCTGCTCTTCGCCCTTCTGCTGGGCGTCGGAATCGCCTACATGATCCTGGCCTCGCAATTCAATTCGTACAAGGATCCGATCACGATCATCACCATTCTGCCGCTGTCGATCGCCGGCGCCGCCTTTGCCCTGCTGATCGCCGGCCAGACGCTGAACATCTTCAGCATGATCGGATTGCTGCTGCTGATGGGAATCGTCAAGAAGAATTCGATCATTCTGGTCGATTACGCCAACGCCTTCCGGGCCCAAGGGTTTGATGCGTCGGAATCCATGAAGAAAGCCGGCCCCATCCGCCTGCGGCCCATCCTGATGACGGCCACGGCCACCCTGATGGCCGCCATCCCGCCGGCCCTCGGGCTCGGCTCCGGTTCGGAGATCCGCGTGCCGATGGCCATCGGCGTCATCGGCGGCCTGGTTCTGTCGACGGCCCTCAGCCTGGTCGTCGTGCCGGCGTTCTACGTGGTTGCCGACAAGCTGGGCCGCAAGAAGAAAAAAACCGCCGTTAGAGCCGCGCCCTCTCCGGCGACTCCTCCGGCGTCGCACTGACGCGCCGGCGAATTCAGCGTTTCGAAGAATCCGCCGCCCTCCTCCGAAAGGACGAGGGCGGCTTTTTTTAGTCGCAGGATTGGGTCGAACAGGCCCTTTCGGACTTTCCCTCGATCTGGATCGTCGTATGCTCCAGCCCGAAGCGGTCCTTCAACAGATCTCGGGCGGCTTCCAGGACGGCTGAGGAGCGCGTCGGATCATCGACCGTCAGGTGAAGGGTGAGGGAGACGAATCCTGAAGTCACGGTCCAGATGTGCAGGTCGTGGACGTCCCGGACATCCGGGATGCCGGCCAGCCCGGAGCGGATTTCCTCGAGAGGAAGATGGTCCGGCGTGCCCTCCATGAGGATGTGGAACGCTTCGCGGACCAGCTGGACGCCGCTCCAGGCGATCAATCCACAGATAAGGACGCTGACGATCGGATCGACGACCTTCCAGCCCGTGGCCCGGATGAGCAGGCCGGCGGTGATGACGCCGACGCTACCGAGGGTATCCCCGATGACATGGAGATAGGCTCCCTTGGTGTTCAAATTTTCGTGCCGGGATTGATGAAGGATTGCGGCAACCAGAATATTGACCGCCAATCCGGCCATCGCGACCAGAAGCATGGGGCCGGTCCGGATGTCCAGGGGCGCCCGCACGCGGCGAAACGCCTCTCCGACGATGAGGACGGCGGCCAGTCCGAGGCTCAAGCCGTTGAGCAGGGCGGCGAAGATTTCGAAGCGGTACCAGCCAAACGTCCGCCGCAGGGAGCGGGGCTTGGCGGACAGCCAGAAGGCGAACAGGCTCAGCGCCAGCGCTCCCGCATCCGAAGCCATATGGCCCGCGTCGGCCAACAGGGCCAGGCTCCGGCTGAGCAGGCCTCCGGCAATCTCCAAGCCCATGAAGACGAGGGTCAGGGCGAGTGCCCCTTTCAACCGGCGTTTCGACGCGACGGAAGCATGCGGGTCCATGGCCATCCTACGAATCCTAGTCGATCCTCTCTTTGGGCTTGGGGGCAAAGCGGC
>PMCY01000053.1:3289-20532 GCA_003154255.1 Candidatus Aminicenantota bacterium
ACGGACAAATACAGCCCGGAGAAGAAGAGCGACAGCACGCCGCCGATGAGGGCGAAGGGCAGGTTGACCAGGACGAGAAGAGCCAGCCGCAGGGAATCGAAGGTCAGGAAAAGCAGCAGCAAAATCAGCCCGATCGTCGCCGGCAGAATGACGGCCAGCCGTCGCATGGCCCTCTGCTGATTCTCGAACTGCCCGCCCCAGGTCAGGAAGTATCCGGCCGGAAGCTTGACGTTCTTTCTGATCAGCCGGCGGGCTTCGGCCACAAACCCCCCCAGGTCGCGGCCGCTGATGTTGCACTCGACCCCGATGCGGCGCTCGCCGGCCTCGCGGCTGATCTGGCCGGGGCCCTCCCCCGAAGCGATATCGGCCACCTGGCTCAAAGGAACGCGGGCGCCGCTGGGGGTCCGGATGAGAATGTTGCCGATGGCTTCGATCGAGTCGCGGCGGGCCTCCGGAAAGCGGAGCTGGACGTCGAAGAATTTCTCGCCTTCGTAAAGCCGGGTCACGGTCTTGCCTCCGACGGCTGTTTCGACCACGGACTGGATGTCCTCCACGGAGAGGCCGTAGCGGGCGATTCTGGCCCGGTCGGCTTTGATCGAAATGGTGGGCTGCCCGGTGACGCTCTCGACGACGAGATCGGCGGTTCCGTGGATTCCCGAGAGCACCCGGGCGATCTCGTCGGCCCCGGCCTTGAGCACGTCGAGGTCCTCGCCGAACAGCTTGATGATGAGCTGGGCCCGGGTGCCGGCAACGAGCTCGTCGATGCGGCAGGCGATGGGCTGGCTGAAGGAAAAGGCCATGCCGGGGAAGTCGGCCATGGCCAGGCGCATCCGGTCGGTCAGCTCTTCACGCGTTTTGGCCGAGGTCCACTCCGAGCGGGGCCGGAGCATGCCCACGTAGCCCGTCTTTTCGACCCCTCGCGCTTCCAGTGCGATCCCCGTCTGGCCGGTCTTGCCGACGATCGTGACCAGCTCGGGGAATTGTTTCATGCGGGCCTCGACTTTGCGGCTCATCTCCAGGGAATCCGGCAGCGACATGCCCGGCAGGAACTGGAAGTCCATGTCGAAAGCCCCCTCGTCCATGATGGGCATGAATTCCGTGCCCAGGCGTGGCAGGAGAAGAAGCGCGCCGGCGAGGAGGATGGCGGAAGAGGAGAAGAGGACGGCCTTGTGCCCCAGGCTCCATCGCAGCAGGGGGAGGTAAACCCGTCGGGCGGCGTCGATGAGGAGGATCTTCTTCTCCCGGTGCGGCTTGAGCATCAGGTAACAGAAAGCGGGGATGGCGAAAAGAGAGAGGAGGAGCGAACCGAAGAGGGCGATGACGTGAGTGAAGGCCAGCGGCAGGAACATCTTGCCCTCGATCCCCTGCAGGGCGATGATGGGAATGAAGGTCAAGGCGATGATGAGCTCGCCGAAGATGCTGGGCTTGCGCACTTCGAGCACGGCCCGCAGGACGATCGACAGCTTGCGGGCACCCGGCACGGCCTCGCCCAGATGGCGCTGGACGTTCTCCACCTGGATGATGGTGGCGTCGATGATCATGCCGATGGAGATGGCCAGTCCGCCGAGGGACATGAGATTGGCCGATAGGCCGGCCAGACGCATGGTGATGAAGGTGAACAGTGTGGAGAGGGGCAGGGCCAGGATGACGATGAAGGCGCCGCGGAAGCTCCTCAGAAAAAGGTAGAGGATCAGGACAACGAACAGTGAGCCGATGATGAGGGCTTCGGACACCGTGTGGATGCTCTGGGCGATGATATCCGACCGCTTGTAGTAGGGCTTGATGGTCAGCCCGGCGGGCAGGACGCTGCCGGCGTTGATTTCGGCCACGCGCTCCTCGACGGCCCGGACGACGTCCCGGCCGTTGGCCCCCCGCAGCATCATGACCACCGCGCCGACGCATTCGCCCAGCCCGTCTTTCATCGATCCGCCCTGACGCACGGCCTGCCCGATGCGAGGCTCCCCCACGTCGCGGATGAGAACGGGGACGCCGCCTTCCGCTTTGAGGACGACATTGGCGATGTCCTCGGCCGATTGGAGGAGGCCGATTCCCCGGACGAGGTACTGTTGGGAATGGCTTTGCAGGATGTTTCCCCCGACGTTGAGATTGTTCTTCTTCAAGGCCGTGGCCACATCGTCGAGGGTCAGGTCGTATTTGATCAGGCGTTCGGGATCTACGGTGACCTGGTACTGCTTGATATAGCCGCCGAAGGAGTTGATCTCGCTGACGCCCGGGACGGACTTGAGCAGGGGGGCCAGCGTCCAGTCCTGGATCGTCCGAAGCCGGGTCAGGTATTCNNTCGCCCATAGCCGTCGAGACCGGGCCCATGGCGATTTCGACGCCAACGGGTGTTTTGTCCTTGGCTTCGATAAGCCTTTCCAGGACAAGCTGGCGGGCGAAATAGATGTCCACCCCGTCCTCGAAGACTATGGTCACGACGGACAGTCCGAACCGCGAGACCGATCGCAGGTCGGTCAGACGGGGCAGGCCGCGCAGGGACATCTCCACGGGGTAGGTGACGAACTTCTCCACTTCGAGCGGCGAGAGCCCGGGGGCCGTCGACAGGACTTCGACCTGGACGTTGGTCACGTCCGGAAAAGCGTCGATGGGAATGCGCAGGAACGACCAGGCGCCCAGGACGACGATGAGGATGATGCCGAGAAAGACCAGGAGGCGGTTGCGGAGCGAGGATTCGACGATGCGATCGATCATCCCCATGTCAATCCCCCAGGCTGTTTTTCAGCATCTCGGATTTGAGCAGGAAACTCCCCGCTGTGACGACGCGTTCGCCTTCGGCCAATCCCCGGACAATCTCAACCAAGCCGTTTCTCCGGCCGCCCGTTTCGACCAGGCGGAGGAGATACTTCCCGGGCCCGGCCTGGACGAAGACGATGGTTTTGTTCTGGTATTCCTGAAGGGCCGCTTCGGAAACGACAAGCGCGGCCCGGCTTTCCGNNTCCATGACGTCGCCGAGGAGGACCAGGCGGCCGCGGAACTCCTCGCCGGGATAGGCTTGGGTGCGGAGGAGAACGTCCATACCCAGGCGCGTGGCCGAGAGGTCCTTCTCAAAAATGCGCAACTCGGCCCAGAGTGAGGACAGGTCGGCCAGCTTGAACATTTCGGTTTCCAGCTCGACGCGGTCCCCCTCGACGGCGTTGGTCTCGATGACGGTGGCGGTCAGGGGAGCGCGGACAGCCAGGAACGGACGCACGGTCCGGGTTGCCGCCAATTGGGCGAGATCGGACGCGCTCACGCCCAAGGGGACGAATTTCCTGCGGGCGGCTTCAAGAAAAGCGGCCGCGGAAGCCTCTTCCGGATCGCCGCGGAGGCGGGCGGCCCGCTCGGCGGCCTGCAGGAACTCGGCCTGCAGGGCCAGGTAATCCGGGCTGTAGAGCTCGGCCAGGATCTGGCCTTGGGACACGCGGTCGCCCTTGAAAGCCAGAACGTGTTCCAGCCGTCCGGCCACGCGGGACGATAGGTGAGCCAGGCGGCGGGAATTGAAGGCCAGCTCGCCGGACGCGGCGATGCGCCGCACCGCCGGCATCGAACGGACGGGTTCGACGGCGATCCCTCCGGCGGCGACGGCCGCCGGGGTCAGCTGAACGGTGCCGGCCGGGGATTCGTCCTTGGCGGCCTCCTCCGGCCGCGGGGCGGAGGATTTGCCGCAGGCGGCAAGCAGGACGGCGGCGAGGATCAGGCCGATATGATTTTTGAGTTTTGGCATATTCATGGAATCTCCGTCATTCTCCGTCTTCCCCGGCGACATCCAGATCGGCCAGGGCGACGGCATAAAGATACAGGGCCCGTCCATGTTCGAGGCGGGCTTCAGTCAGGGACCGATAGAGGTCCAAGAGAGCATAAGCGTCCATCTTCCCATAGCGGTAATACTCGAGGCTGATCTTGAGCTCGTCTTCGATCTCGGCCAGCAGCCGGGTCTCGAAAACCTTGACCTGTTCCTCGGCGGTCTTCAATTCGGAATGAGCGACGGCGATGCGGGCGGCGATTCTCCGGGAGACCGCGTCGGCGGAAATCCGGCTGGTCTCGCGGACGGCGTCGGCCTCGGCGCGCTGCCCTTCCCAGCGCTTGCGGGAAAGGGGCAGGGTCAGGCCGAACGCCACTCCCCAGCCGCGGAACGTCTTGCTCGGCACGAACAGCCCGGCGGTCAGATCGGGGCTGCGGTTCAGTCCGGCGAGCTTCTGTTCGGCCTCGGCCCGGGCCGCACGCAGGGCGGCGATTTTCAGGGAAGGCCGCATGGAGCGGGCCAATTGGAGGACCTGTTCGGCCGTTTTATCGAGCGGGGCATAGGCCAGCGGAGTCAGGAGCCGCGGCGTTTCCCCCGCGGCCAGGCCGAGCAGATGGGTCAGCTCGATCTCTCCCGCGGTCTTATCGCGGCGGGCTTCGATCGTCCGGTTCTGCAGGCGGGCCTTTTCGACCCGGGCACGCAGGATATCTGCGTAGGCGGACTGTCCGGCTTCGAAGCGGATGCGGAAGTCCTCGATCAATTGGTCCAATTGGGAGACGGATCGCTCCAGGTCGGCCGCGGTCCGCTGGGCCAGGACAGTGCGGAAATAGGCTCGTTTGACCCGGGCGGCCAGGAGCAGCCGGACCCTCTCGAGGTCGAGCGCGGCGAGGTCCTCTCCCGCCCGGCCGATTTCCGTACGGAGGGCGCGTTTGCCGGGAAATTCGAAGGTTTGCTCCAGGCCGAGGTTGATCTCGGTCCCGCCGCCCTTGAGATTGAAGGGAATGGCGTCCGTGCTGAAAGACAGGCTGGGATCGGGACGGGCCTCGGCCTGCAGGCGCCTGGCGGTGGCGGCCCGCATTTCCTGCTGCGCGGCCAGGACCTCGGGGTGCCGGGAGAGGGCCAGTTCCACGGCCTGGTCGAGGGTCAGGCCCCCGCCGGCGGAGGAGCCGTTCTGAGCCCGGGCGAAGCCCGGGGCCAGGAAGAGGACGAGCAGGGCGGCGGCAGCCGCGATAGGTTTCTGTATCGAGAGTCTCATACGATTTCTCCGATTCGTCCGGGACCGAAAGAGNNGCGCGTCCGTCCGGATCTCGGGAATGGACGGAAGAGGCCTCGAAGGAGCGATAGGACCCCGAAAGCGCGGGCATTTCGACGCGGACTTCGGCGGGCGCGGAGGCCGGGTCGAAGAGGAGATGCCGGTCGGGGAGCCTGAGCGAGGAATCCCCAATATCCGAAAGGATCAATTCATGCTGGCAATGGCAGGGTTCCAATCCGGGCCCGACCGGGCCGGAGCGGGGCGCCAGCCGGCGGGCGCGGCAATGCTCGCATTCTTCGCACTGGCAGCCGCCGTCGGCGGTGTCGAATTCAACGGCGCTGCCTCCTCCGGCTTTGTGGCAGATGACCAGCTGGGGGAGCGACGTGCGGACGGCGAAGAAGACGTGAAGCCCGACGAAGACGAACGTCATTCGCCAATGGCGCGCCACGCCGATCCGCCGCATATGCATCCTCTTATCGTAGCGCCTCGAGCGGGGGCTGTCAATCGGCCGAGACCGGCATCTTGTCTCGGCGCGCCCCCGGCGATAGAATGATCCCATGCAGATACGGATCGGCCGCTGCTCGGTGTTGCTCCTTTTACCCTTGTTCATTTCCGCCTGCGCCTCCCCGCCGCGCGGTGTCATCATTTTTTGCGCCGGTGATTCGCTGACGTCCAAAGCCTACCCCCATTTCCTCCAGAGGCTTTTCAACGCGGACGGCATCGCCGCCCGGGTCATCAATCACGGTGTCAGCGGCGACACCTCGGGCGAATACCTGTCCTTCCTCCGCAATCCGAGCCGGGCGGAGGCTTTGATGTGGGATCGGCCGGATATCATCCTGATTCAACTCGGGACGAACGATGTGCGCCTGGACGGAGACTTTCTGTCCACGGATCAATTTGTCGCCAACATGCGGCAGATCATCATGTTTTTTAAGGATTTCATCTCCCGGACCGCGGACCCCTCGCGAATCGTCCTGGCCTTGATCCCGCCTATCCCGGAAAACACGTCCTTTCCCTTCTCTCCGGAATCGGCGCGGCGGGTCCGCCAGGAGATCAATCCGGCGATCGCCCGGTTGGCCGGCGAATACGGGCTGCCGCTGGTCGACAATTACCGTATTTTCTTCGACCGGCCCGATTTGCTGCCCGGAGTCCATCCGACCAGGGATGGATTCCGGCTGATGGCCGGGAATTGGTATGCGACCATCAAGGAAATCTTAAAAGATAGAAAATAAAAGGGAAAGAGGCAGGACGGGGGACCCGCGCCGATTGAACGGCGCCCGCTTCGGTGGTAGAATAGGTGACAATCAGGACAATCCAAGTCCGATAAAAAGCGGAGTCCATCCATGAACAGAAAATTGATCAGACCGAATCTCGCTGAAATCAAGGAAAAAATCAAAATTTCAGAGGCCGCGGCCAAACCTCCGGCCCTGCCCCAGCCGCAACCCATGCCCCAGCCCCGCCCGCCGCATCCGGGCCATTCCTCTCCTCCCGGACGCCCCTCATCGATGCCCCCTTCCCGCGGCATGGGGCCGAAGAAAATGCATCCGCCGACCGACACCTCGGCCGAGAGTTATTACTACTTGAAACAGATGAGCAAGAAGACCCCCATGGCCGTCGTCTTTGCCGATGGGGAGGTCATCGAAGGCTATATCGAATGGTACGATCGGAACTGCATTAAGCTGAACCGCGACAATGCCCCGAATCTGCTCGTTTACAAAAGCAAGATCAAATATCTTTACAAGCTTGATGAGGGCAAGGATGCGGCCGCCGGCGAGTCGGATGATCGTAAATGAGCCTGCCGAGGATCGGCGTCACACTGGGTGACCCGGCCGGCATTGGACCGGAAATCGTTCTCAAGGCGCTCCTGCGCTGGCCCGAGCTTCCTCCGGCCCATTATATCCTCTACGGCACCGCCGAGCTCATGGAGAGGGAGGAGCGATCGCTCGGCGTCCGGCTGGGCTGGACGTCTTTCGAGCCCGGGACCGAATTCGAGCGGACGCATTTTTCCCTCAAGCCGGCGTCCGCTTCGTTTCCGGCCCCCGTCAAGGGAAAGGCCTCGGCTGAGGGCGGGCGGGCCTCTTTCGAATTCTTTCGTCAGGCCTCCGCCGATGCCGCTTCAGGGACGATCAAAGCCCTGGTCACGGCGCCCATTTCCAAGCTGGCCTGGAACCTGGCTGGGGTGGCCTTCCGCGGCCATACCGAGTATCTTGAGCAATTCTATCCGGACGCCATCATGACGTTCTGGTCGGAGAAGCTTATCGTCGCCCTTCTCAGCCATCATCTTCCGCTGAAGGCGGCCTTGGAGAAGATCGATAAGGACGGCCTCGTCCGTTTCGTCTCAGTTCTACGGGCCAGCGTGGAGAAGGCCCGCCCCGGCGCTTACCGCTACCTGATGTCCGGCCTCAATCCCCATGCCGGTGAGAACGGGCTGTTGGGCGCGGAGGAAACGGACGTGATCGGGCCGGCCGTCGAAGCCGCCCGGGTGGCCGGAGCCGATATCAGCGGTCCGCACGCCCCCGATGTCGTCTTCCGGCTGGCCTTCGGACGACCGCGACGCATCGTCATCGCCCTCTATCACGACCAGGGGCTCATCCCCTTCAAGCTGGAGGCCTTCGACACCGGCGTCAACGTAACGCTCGGACTGCCCTTCATCCGCTCCTCTCCCGACCATGGAACGGCCTTCGACATCGCCGGGAAGAACCTGGCCAATCCGCAGAGCATGTTCGAGGCTCTCCGCCTCGCCGCGGACCTAACGCTTGGCGTTCTTTAGCGCGGCCCGGGCCTCGCGGGCCTGGTCGCGCTCTTTCATCGCCTCTTTTTTCTCGTAGAGCTTCTTGCCCTTGGCCAGGGCCAGCTCGACCTTGATCAAACCCTTGTCCGTCATGAGAACCTTGGTCGGAATGAGCGTCAGTCCGCGTTCCTGGATCTTGCCCGTCAGTCGCCTGATCTCGCGGCGGTGGAGGAGGAGCTTGCGCTCGCGGAGGGGGTCATGATTGAAGCGATTGGCCGCCTCATAAGGGCTGATGTGCAGGCCGAAAAGAAAGATTTCGCCGTTCCGGACGTCGGCGTAGGTGTCCTTCATGGTGACCCGTCCCTCGCGGACGGCTTTGACTTCGCTGCCGAGAAGTGAGATGCCGGCTTCGAGGCTTTCCAGGATCTCGTAATTGAAGTAGGCTTTTTTATTGACGGAAATCGATTTCATGACCGGGCCTCGGGGCCGGAATCGAGGGGTTCGACCCGGATCTGGCTGATGTGCCGCTTGTTCATGCGCTCGACGACGAAGCGGCGGCGGCCATGGACGAGGGCGTCTTTTTCACGCGGCAGGCGGCCGAACTCGTAGAGAAAGAAACCGGCCAGCGTCGTGTAATCGGCGTTTTCGGGAATGCCCAGGGACAACCGTTCGTTGACGTCCTTGACCGCGGCGGCGCCCTTGATCAGAGAGGCTCCGCCGGCGAGCGGAGCGCACCAATCCTCTTCCGTCACGTCGTATTCATCCCGGATATCGCCGACGATCTCCTCCAGAATGTCCTCCAGGGAGAGGATTCCCTCGACGTTCCCGAATTCGTCGACGACGAAGGCCAGGTGGACGGCGTTCTCCTTCATCTGCAGGAGGGCTTTTTCCGCCGACGCGGATTCGGGGATGTAGAAGGGTTTGCGCAGGAAGCGGAGGAGATCGATCTCCTCCCCGCGAACGAGGAAGGGGATGATGTCCTTGGTGTGGATGAGTCCCTCGATCAGGTCGAGGCGGCCGCGATAAACGGGAAAACGGCTGAATTCCTCGCACAGGATGGTCTCCAGGATCTGTTCGCGGCCGGCTCCGATTTCCAGGGCTTTGATGGCCGGCCGGGGGGTCATGATTTCGCGGACCGGACGCGATCCGAGATCGAGGATCTCGTCGATCATTTTCTTGCGGAAGGCGGACATCCCCTTGACCCCGCTGGTCAGGAGGGCGCGGGTTTCATCCTCGGAAAGGGCCGGGGCTATTCGGGGACGCTGTTCCCTGGAGTTGCGAAAGATGAGGCTGGAAACGAAGGTGAAGGCCTTGACGAAGGGGAAGAAGGCGAACATGAAAAAGCGGACCGGCCAGGCATAGGTCAGGGCCAGCTTGAGGGGATTGTAGGCGGCGTAGATCTTGGGATTGATCTCGGAGAAGAAGAGCAGAAGAAAGGTGGTGGTGGCGGTGGCGTACAGGACAATGGCGTGGACGCCCGGCAGGAGCGTGGCGACGATATACATGGACAGCGAAGCGGCCGCGGTATTGGCCAGGGTGTTGCCGATCAGGATGGTGGCCAGAAAATCATCCGTCCGGGAGAGGGTCTTCTTCACCACCGCAGCGCGGCGGGAGCCCTTTTTTTCGAGATAAGCCAGGGTGTAAGGATTGGTCCCGATCAGGGCCGTTTCGGCCGAGGAAAAGAAGGCGCTGAAAATAACGCAGGCGATGAACAGAAGGACCGGCAGGAGGGACATGGCGGGCGGCTTAGGCTTCGAGGCCGGCCTTGACGTCCTTAAATCCGAAGGACAGAGCCTGGGCGATCTTCCGTTCGATCTGGGGCAGGGGCAGGGCCGCGGCCGCGGACAATTCGGTGACGATAAGCTCCCGGGCCTTCTCCATCATCTTCTTCTCGCGGAAAGACAGGGGCTTGAGGCGGCTGAGATAATAGAGGCTCTTGAGGACCGCGACCATATCCAAGATGGTTCCCGTTTTCATCAGGTTGATATGTTCCTTGTAGCGGCCCTTCCAGTTCATGGAGACGGCGATCTCCCCGTTCCTCATGAATTCGAAGATTTCCTTGACCGTGCGCTCGGAGATCAGCTTGCGGATGCCCATCTCTTCGGCCGAAGTCGCCGGGACCATGACCAGGGTGTTGTTGCATTTGATGCGCAGACAGTAGATGCGGAATCGCTCTCCGTCGTAGCCCTGTTCTTGGATGGATTCGATGACCCCTAGGCCTTGATTGGGATAAATGACCTTATCTCCAACCTTAAATGCGTTCATGTGAAATGCTATTATAGTCTTTTCGGCCCAGGGAGTCAACACGGCGCGCTGTTTTTGCGGTTCTAATTTATTCAAAACGCAACCGTTGGAGGAAATTCGGCTTGACAGGCCCCCCTCGTCTCGTTTAACATATCCGCCTTACCGACAAGGACAGATCGATGAAGCCTACTTTTAGTCCCAACAATCGAAGAAGGAAGAAAACCCACGGGTTCCTGGTCCGCATGAGCACCCCCGGCGGACAGAAGGTAATCAAGAACCGGCGAGCGAAAGGCAGAAAACGCCTCGCCGTTTGATGTCCGAAACTTATGGTCCTCGCGAGAGGATTCGTAAAAAAAAGGATTTCGCCGGTCTTTACGAGAGCGGCGGTTGTTACCGCGGGAAGTTCTTCAACCTGATTTTCCGCCCCAACGGGCTGGATTTTTCGCGTATGTCCGCGGTCGCCAGCCGCAAGGTCGGCGACGCCGTTCGGAGGAACAAAGCCCGCCGCCGGGCCCGGGAATTATTCCGCAGAAACAAGGCATTATTGACAATTCCCATGGATATACTCGTGATAGCCAAAGCCAGGGCCAACGGAGCCGCCTTCGGCGAGCTCCGTGAGCAGTACCAGGCCGCCCTTCTTTATGCGGCCCGCTGCCGGCCGCTTTCGGATTGAGCGCATGAAGCGTTTTTTCCTATTCGCCATCCGGGTTTATAAAAAGATCTTCTCCCCGTTTCTGGGCCGGCATTGCCGCTTCTGGCCGACTTGTTCGGATTACACCGCCCAGGCCATCGAAAAATTCGGGGCCGCCAAAGGCCTCCTTCTCGGAGCCCGACGATTGCTCAAGTGCCACCCCTTCCACGCGGGCGGGGTGGATCCCGTACCATAAGAGGTCGCAGAATGGAAAAACGCCTGCTCCTGGCCATCGTCCTCTCCTTCGCCGTTCTGTTCGGGTACCAGCTCCTGTTTCAGAAAAAGGCGGCCGACGTTCCGGCCTCCGGACCGGCGGTTACGGAGACGACGATACCCGCGCCGGTTTCAGCGGCGCCCGTTTCAACTCCGGAGAAAACGGCCCCGGACAAACCCGTTCCGGGCTCCGTTCCCGCCTCGAAGGCGATCGGCGCCCCGGGCGAAATCAAAACGAAAATCGATACGTCGCTCTACCAGGCGGTCTGGAGCAACAAGGGCGGCGTCCTGGTGAGCTGGAAGCTCAAGAAGCACCTTGACGAAGCCAAGCAACCCCTGGAGCTCGTCCCGAAAGCCGCCGAAACCATCGGCGTCCTCCCTTTTGCGCTTCTTGAGGATATCTCCTCGGCCCCGCCGGCGCTCGATTATGCCGCTCTTCAGGCCAGCCCCATGAACGCCTCGCTGTATGAGACTTCGGGGACCGATGCCGTTCTCAAGGACGGGGATTCCGCCGAGCTCCGCTTCCGATTCTCGGACGGCAAGGATCTCGAGGTCGAAAAGTCCTATACCTTCACGGGGGGGCGATATGACTTCCAGATCGCCGTCCGCGTTCTGCGCGGCGGCAAACCCGTCGAAACCCGGCTCCTTTGGGGCCCCGGCATAGGCAATCCCACGGCCGAGGATCAGAAGAAGAGTTTCGGCGCGGGCGGGGGCATGACCGCCATGGCCTCGACCAACACCTACCGTGTCGACGAGGCCAAGTACAAACCGGAACAGAGCCTTATCAATTTCACCACCTGGTCGGCCTACGACGACAATTATTTCTGCGCCCTGTTCCTACCGGCGGGCGATGCCGGTTCGGCCGCGCTCCTGCGGAAGGACGTCGAAGCCGGGCCGCGATTCTACCTGGCCGTGAGCCGCCCCGGCCGGGCCTTTATCGGGCCCAAGGATTTCGAGGTCCTGACGGCTTTCGGGCACAATACCAAGAAGCTCGTCCGCTTCGGGACTTTCGGCATTTTCGCCGAGGGCCTGTTCGCCGTGATCAAAGCCGTTCACAAGGTCGTTCCCAACTGGGGCTGGTCGATCATCATCCTGACCCTCATCATCAAGATCATCTTCTTCCCCCTGACCTACAGCAGCACCAAGTCCATGGCCAAGATGGCCGAGCTGCAGCCCAAGATCAAGTCCCTGCGCAACAAGTACAAGAACGCCAAGAGGGACATTGCCCAGCGGCGGATGATGAACGAAGAGATGATGAAGCTCTACAAGGAGAACGGCGTCAATCCCGCCGGCGGCTGCCTGCCCATGCTCATCCAAATCCCCTTCTTCTTCGGCATCTTCAGCATGCTGCGGGCGGCCATCGAATTCCGCCACAGCCCCTGGATGCTCTGGATCGGGGATCTCTCGGTCCGGGATCCTTATTACGTGACCCCGATCCTCATGGGCATCACCCAGTTTATCAGCCAGAAGATGACCCCGACTTCGGCCGACCCGGCCCAGGCCCGCATGATGCTGATCATGCCGGTCATCATGACCATCTTCTTCATGAATTTCCAAAGCGGCCTCGTCCTTTACTGGCTGACGTCCAACGTCCTGCAGATCGGGCAGCAGTATCTGATGAACCGCATGATCCAGAAAAAAAAGAGCGAGTTGAATAATGGAAAACCAAGAAAAAAGTGAACCGAACCAAGAGTACAAAGGCAAGAACCTGGAGGACGCCATCCTCCATGCCGAGCACAAGCTGAAGCTCACCCGGACCGAGTTCAATTACGAAGTCGTCACCGAGAAGACGCGGCTGTTCGGCATCAGCAAGGAAGTCGTCATCCGGGCCTGGCCGAAGCAGACGGTCGAGGTCGGCGGCATCGAGGGCTTCCTGGAGAAGCTGGTCAAAGTCTTTCCCCTGGAAATCTCGTATCGGATCCAGCGGCGCAACGGTTTTCTGTTCGTCATATTCGACGGCCCCGACAAACAGCTTCTGTTGTGGAAAGACGGCGAGCTCCTTCTGGCCCTTCAGCACATCCTCAACAAGATCTCCAGCGAGAAGGTCCAGGTCGACTGCGAGTTCTTCCGCAAACGCAAGGAAAAGAAGATCCACGAATATGCCCTGCAGGCCGCCCAGCATGTCCGCCAGACGGGACGCAATGAGATCCTGGAGCTAATGAATCCGTATGAGCGGCGGATCGTCCACATCGCCGTGAACCAGGTCCCGGGCATCACCAGCGAGAGCCTCGGCGATGGGTTCCTGAAAAGGGTCAAGGTATTCCCGGTCGACAAGCAGGGGAAACGGGTTCCTCCCAAGAACGAGGAAGACGACCTGTAAGCGCCTTTGCGGAAAGGGGGCCGGCGCCCTTGTTTGATTTTCGGGCGGACGACACCATCGTCGCTGTTTCCACGCCTCCCGGTCCCGGCGCGATTGGAATCGTCCGCCTGAGCGGTCCGCGGGCCCGGACGATCGCCGCCCGGTTCTTTGTTCCCCGATCCGGCAAAGCCGGGAATTGGCTTGAAAGAAAAGCCGTTTTCGGGGCCGTGCGCGACGCGGCCGCCAGGGAACTCCTCGACGAAGGTTTTCTTCTTTTTTTCCCCGCCCCGCGATCCTACACCCGGCAGGACGTCGTCGAGATCAGCCTTCACGGGAGCCGGGCCGTCCTGGAGGAAACCGTCCGTTTGGCGATCAGGGCGGGAGCCCGCCCGGCCCATCCGGGAGAGTTCACTTTGCGCGCCTATTGGAACGGCCGACTCGATATTCTTCAGGCGGAAGCGGTCGACGATCTCGTCCGGTCCGTCTCCCTGACCCAGGCCCGGATCGCCTCTCGGCAGGTGCGCGGCGGGCTGACCGATACGATCGAGAAGCTGAGGGCCGATTTCATCGGGCTTTTGGCCGAACTCGAGGCGGCTATCGAGTTCCCGGACGATCGTATGGGTGTCGACGAGCGCACGATCTTCCGCCGCCTGGACGCGCTCGTTTTTCGTTTGAGCGGATTGATCCGCAGCTATGAAACCGGCAAAGCCCTTTCCGAGGGCCTGACCCTGGCCATCGTAGGCAAGGCCAATGTCGGGAAATCGACCCTGTTCAACGCCCTGCTCGGAGAATCGCGGGCCATCGTCGCGCCCGAGGCGGGGACGACCCGGGATTACTTGCGCGAGCGGCTCCGCATCGAAGATACGGTTTTTCGCCTGGTGGATACTGCCGGGCTGGGGCAGGCGGCAACGGCGGTCGAAAAAGAAGGCATGCGGCGGAGCCTGGAACAGGCCGGCGAAGCGGACGGCATCATCTTTTTGTTCGATCGTTCGAGGGCGGAGTCGGCCGCTGACCGGGAACTTGTGAGCCGATTCCCGGGAAAGAATGCCATCCTGGTCTTTAATAAGTGCGACCGGCCCGCGAAGCTGAAATACGGCGCCCTGAAACGGTCTGCGCCGGAAAGTCAGGTCTCCAGCGTCTCGGCTCTGACGGGCGCGGGAATTCCCGAGCTGCGCCGTCTCATCCATGAGGCCTTCGCTCCTAAAGCCATGGGCGGAGGGGATATCATTTTGCATCTTCGTCAGAAAACCATTCTCGACGAAATAGCCGCTTGTGTTGCCGGCGGCCGCGAAGCGCTCGGCCGCGGGGCCTCATACGAGGTCGTGGCGGAGGAGATCCGACGCGCCCTCCCGGCCGCGGAAAGGCTGCTAGGCAGGATCCGCACGGAGGAAGTCATCGAAAACGTCTTCGCCCGCTTCTGCGTGGGTAAATGAGAGTCAAAGCCGCCGGTGATGCCTTCGACGTCATCGTGGTCGGGGCGGGCCATGCCGGATGCGAGGCCGCTTCGGCGGCCGCTACAATGGGCCTGAACGTCTGCCTTGTGACCATGCATCTGGAGACCGTGGCCCAGATGTCGTGCAATCCGGCCATCGGCGGGTTGGCCAAGGGACATCTCGTCAGGGAAATCGACGCCCTTGGGGGACTGATGGGCCTCCTGGCCGACGAAACGGGGATTCAGTTCCGCCTCCTCAACGCCAGCCGGGGAGCGGCCGTCCAGGCTCCCCGGGTCCAATCGGATAAATCAGCCTACCGGGCGTCCATGATCCAACGCCTCGAAAAACAGCCCGGGTTGAGTCTATTTCAGGGAATCGCCGCTTCCATCGTCCTGGACAAGGGACGGGCAGCGGGGATCCGGACGACCGACGGGCACATCTTGCGCGCCCGCTGCGTCATCGTCACGCCGGGGACTTTCCTTAACGGCCTCATCCATATCGGTCTTAGCCATTACCCTGCCGGCAGGGCCAACGAGCCTCCGTCGCTTGAATTGAGCATTAATTTAAAAGAGATCGGTTTGAGAGTGCTCCGCCTTAAAACGGGGACCCCCATGCGGCTGGATGCCCGGACTATTGATTGGTCGCGTTTCGAGCCTCAAGGCGGCGACGAGACGCCGGTTCCGTTTTCGTACCGGACGACCGGTCCGCTTTGCAATGCGGTCGTCTGTCATATCGGCTATACGAACGAACGGACCCATCGCGTCATACGGGAGGGCTTGGACCAATCGCCCCTGTTCAGTGGGATGATCAAAGGAATCGGTCCCCGCTACTGTCCCTCGATCGAAGACAAAGTGGTCAAATTCGCCCATCATGAACGCCACCAGTTCTTCCTCGAGCCCGAGGGACTGAAGACGACCGAAATCTATGTGAATGGCCTTTCGTCCAGCTTGCCTCTGAAAATCCAGAGGGAAATCCTGCGGACCATCCCCGGGCTCGACGAAGCGGCGATCATCCGGCCCGCCTACGGGATCGAATACGATGCTTTCGCCCCCGACGACCTCAAACCGACCCTCGAATCCAAGCTGGTCCGGGGGCTTTTCCTGGCCGGGCAGATCAACGGGACGTCGGGTTATGAGGAGGCGGCCGCCCAGGGGTTGATGGCCGGGATCAACGCCGCGCTCATGATCAGGCGCCGCAAGCCTTTCGTTCTGGGCCGCCACGAGGCTTATATCGGGGTCCTGATTGACGATCTCATTTCCAAAGGCGTGGAGGAACCCTATCGTCTGTTCACCGCCCGCGCCGAACACCGCCTCCACCTGAGAATCGACAACGCCGACCGCCGCCTGATGCCTTATGGGCGTCTCTTGGGACTTATTGCGGACGAAGTGTATGCGTCGTTCGAAAGAAAACAGGCCAAATTGAAGACCGTGTTCTCCATTCTGGAGAAAACGAAGATCATGACCGGGAAAAAAGAAAAGCTATCCCTCCGGGAACTGGTCAAAAAACCTGAAAATCGGCTGTTGAGTGTGCTACAATACGCCGGGCTTCCCGAACCTCTCGCCGGCGAGGAGATTCGTCACGTCGAGGCTGAGATCAAGTACGAAGGGTATCTTAAAAAACAGGACAAGGAAATCGCCCGGCTGGGCCGGATCGACGGGCAGAAAATTCCGGTTGGAGTCGAATTCGGCGATATCCATGGGTTGACCCGGGAAGCAGTCGAGAAAATGCGCAAATACGGACCCCGCACCATCCGCGAGCTGAAAAAAATCCCGGGCCTTACTCCCTCGGATGTCTTCAGCGTCTCCGTTTTCCTCAACCTGCGAAAAAAAGGGCCCCGACGGGCTGCCCATGTTTCACGTGGAACATCGGTCCGCCATGAATAAAATCATCGCCGTCACCAACCAGAAGGGGGGCGTGGGAAAGACCACGACTTCCATCAACCTGGCCGCGGCCCTGGCCGTCAAGAAGCAGCGAGTCCTGTTGATCGACTTCGATCCGCAGGGCATGTCGACGGCCGGCTTGGGAGTGGCTAGAGAACCCAATAAGGGGATCTACCAGGCCATGATGAACGGAAAAGACATCATGGACTGCATTCAAGGAACGGAGCTGGATAATTTTTACCTGTGCCCCTGCTCTCCCGAGCTGGCCGGTATCGAGGTTGAACTTTATTCGCGGGACAAACGGGAGCATGTCCTTCGCGAAACACTGACCCAGGTCCGGTCCCGTTTCAATCATATCCTGATCGATTGTCCTCCGTCTTTAGGATTCCTGACGCTGAACGCACTGGCGGCCGCGGATTCCGTCCTCATACCCGTACAGACCGAGTTTTTCTGCATGGAAGGGATTCCCGATCTTCTTAATACCCTGAACGAAGTCCGGGCTTATTTCAACCCCGAATTGAAAATAGAAGGCATCCTCCTGACGATGTATGACGATCGCACAAACCTCTCCAAGCAGGTTGCGGACGAGGTTCGCAAGTCTTTGAAGGGTGTCGTCTACGACGTCATCATCCCCCGCAGCATCCGGCTGGCCGAAGCGCCTAGCTTCGGCAAGCCCGTTCTGCTTTATGATCCCAGGTCCAGGGGAGCGGAAGCCTATCTCAATCTAGCCGAGGAGATGCTGCGGAAATGAAGAAAGC
>PMCY01000034.1 GCA_003154255.1 Candidatus Aminicenantota bacterium
CGGCCTGGACGCGGCCGAACCGCTGGCCAAGCTTTCCGCCGGGCGCGGCACGTCATCCTTGTGGGTCGGTCTGCCCAAGCTCTGCGTCGTTCTGCTGGGCGGCTTCACCACGAACATCATCTGGTGCCTGATCCTTAACCATCGGAATAAAACGGGGTACCAATATTTTCATGGCCGTCTGCGGCAGGCGCCTCCGGTCCGGAGCGAGGAGACGATCATCGAGACCGCCGTCGACGCGCCCGGGGAGGAGGCCGCGGAGCGCAGGCCGCCCGCGCGCATGATGGCGGGCGAGCGCGTGCCGATGCGTTCCAATTACCTGTTCTGCGCCCTGGCCGGCACGGTTTGGTATCTGCAGTTCTTCTTCTACACCATGGGCGAGACCCAGATGGGGCAATTCAAGTTCTCCAGTTGGACGATCCACATGGCCAGCATCATCTTATTCAGCTCACTGTGGGGAATCGCCCTCAAGGAATGGAAGGGGAGCAGCGGATATACCAAGACCCTGTTGGCCGTCGGGCTGGGGATTCTGATCTATTCCACGGTCATCGTCGGCTACGGAAATTACCTGGCCGCCCGGCCGGCCGCATCGGGAGAGACGTCCATGACACAAATACAGGCGACGTCGGCGGGAGAGCGGGATGCGGCGGGCCGCGAACGGGAGGGCCTCATCGACCGCCAATTGGAAGCCTACAACGCTCACGACCTCGATGCCTTCCTGGCCTGCTACGCCGCCGACGTGCGCTTCTACGAACCGCCGGCGGTCCTGAGCTCGACCGGCCTTTCGGCCGCCCGCGAACGCTACGCCAAGCGATTCGCCGAGACCCCCGAGGTCCATTGCCGGATCGAAAAACGGATCATCCAGGGCGATTTCATCATCGATCAGGAATTTCTGACGGGTTGGAAGGACGGCGGAACCCTGCGGGCCGTGGTCATGTATGAGGTCCGGGACGGCCGGATCCGGTCCGTCTGGTTCGTCCGCTGATCCGCGCCGGACCGCCTCCGGCCCCGATTTCCCGCCCAAAAAATTCCCTTGACAATCGGAATTTCGATTTATTATATTAGTATTACATTGTGAACTACGTTATGATATTCGTAATAGAAACGAGTCGAAGAAAAAAACCGATGGAAGGTGAGGGCCCGTTTTTGTGTCCCCTTCCATCGATATTTTCCTCCGGCCGGTCCGGTTCCCGCGTTCTGAATCTCTTTTCCATAAACCTTTAACGAGGAGGAGTCCTGTGAAGCGAAAAATTCTGACATCGTTTCTGGCCATGTTCCTCATCCTGGGCGCCGCTGCGGCGGCCTTGGCCCAGGTGAACGCCGGATCGGTCAGCGGCAAGGTCACCGGGACGGACAACCTGGCCCTGCCCGGCGCCGAAGTCTCCATCCTGGGCGAAAAGATTCCGGGAGGCGTCCTGGCGGCGACCACCAGCGAACAAGGCCTCTACCGGTTCCCCCGCGTTCCGGCCGGCACCTACGTCCTGGAATTCAAGCTCCAGAATTTCAAGACCCTGCGCCTGGAGGCCATCAAGGTCGACATCGGAAGCAAGCTCGAGCTCAATGCCGTCCTGGAGATATCCAAGCTGGCCAACGAAATCACGGTGGTCGCCCAGAAGCCGCTGATCGACCTGGAGCGGCCGAGCTACAACGTGACCGTGGATACCAAGACCCTCATGGCCCTGCCCGTGAATAAGGCCGGCACGGCCCTAAGCGCCGCCAGCTACAACGCCGGTGATTCTTATTTCGGTTCGACCTTCGGAGCCGCCTGGCCGACGAACAACTACGTCGTCGACGGCGCGCCGGTGAACCATCCTCAAAATGGGGAGCCGTATATCCGGCCGAACATCGAATCGGTCGAGGAAGTCGAGTATTCCTACGGCGGGGCGCCGGCCGAATACGGCAACTTCGTCGGCTCGAACATCAAGGTCGTCACCAAGAGCGGCACTAACGCCTTCTCCGGCCATGCCGGCTTCAACTTCACCTTGGATTCGCTCCAGAGCAGGAATTCCGACCTTCCCGTCAGCACCAAGCAGCCGGTCAACTACACGCCCAATTTCAATCTGGGCGGGCCGATCTTTAAGGACGTCCTCCTGTTCTTCATCGATCTGGCCATGTACCGCTCGGACACGTCCTATAACTTCACCAAACTCCGCAGCTCTTATGATACTTACGAAGGCAAAGCCAAGTTCACCTTGAACTGGGACAAAAAGAACAAAACCGACGTCAGCCTGTTCCTGTCGGAGAACCTGTCCAAAAACGGCCAGCTCGGCCTCCAGGGTTTCGGTCCGCTGATGCAGGGTTCGTCCCTGCAGGACATGCAGATGACCCGCGATCAGGCGGCCCTGAACCACACCTCCTTCCTCAGCAATGACCTGATCCTGGACGTGGCCGCCAATTACATGTGGTCGCACTGGGACGCGCCCCATACCCGCTCCGGCCAGCCCGGTACGTGGGACACGATTTTCAATACCATCTATGGGACCATCGGCAATCCAACCTCGACGGCCGACGCCGGCATGTACAAAGACAACCATGCCGGCACGTTCGAGACCAGCGCCAAGCTGACCTACTTCAACGACAACCTGGCCGGCAGCCACGAATTCAAGGGGGGAGTCACCTATAATCACTCTTATGACGACGCCTTTCAAGAATACGAAGGCGGATACTTCCAGCAGATCTTCCTCTATCCGGTCATGCCCGGACTTTCCGTCCCGGCCATCGCCCGTCTGACCCAGAAGCCCTATTTTGCCCGCCAGGACGTCGAACAGATCAGCGGCTTTCTCCAGGACAGCTGGAAGATCGGCGACCGCCTGACTCTGGCCCTGGGCGTCCGCTATGACGACACCAAGGGACTGATCAACGATCAACCCCAGCGGGACGGCACGACGATCAAGGGCTATTCCAAAGCGGTGGCCCATTTCCAGACATTCTCCCCGCGCTTGGCCCTCAACTACCGGCTGACCGAGGACGGCAAAACCATGTTTCGCGTCAACTGGGGCCGCTATTATCCCGCCACCCGCACCCAGACCTTCGCCAGCTTGAATCCGGCCATCGGGCCGGTCACCACTTATTTGTCCATCCCCTTGATCGGCATGCCCTTCACGCCCATCCAGGTGACCTCCAATACGGCGGCCAGCTGGGACCCGAACCTCAAGAATTTCTACAATGACGTCTTCTCCATCAGCCTGGAGCGGGAGATCATTCCCAATGTCTCCGTCAGCCTGCATTACCTGAAGAAATGGAACGCCAACTTCTATGGGATGATCCCGCGGCAGACGTACGCGCCTTTGGCCCTCGTCGATCCCTACAATGGCCAGACCGTCACCGTGTATCAGCAGACTTCGGCCTCCGACTGGTATTTCACCAACATCCCCGCCGGCTACAACCTCTACAGCAAATACGATTCCTTCGCCGTGGAAGTGAGCAAGAAGTTCACGGACAACTGGACCTTCAACCTCTCCTACTTTTATGAGCACGCCGTGGGCACGGCCGACAACGCCTACGACACATCCCAGCTGGGCGGCGGTTTCTACGGGTTCAAGCTCGATCCCAATTTCATGATCAATTGGGACGGGCCGCTCGGGCAGAACAGCCCCCACCAGTTCAAGCTTTTCACGGCTTACATCTTCCCCTGGGATATCACGGGCAGCCTCTTCCTGACATACCGGACCGGTCTGCCCTGGAACCGCAAGATGTATATCGCCCCGGCCTATGGCGTGACCGTCGGTGACGTCAACGCCGAGCCCAAGAACAGCCGCCGCCTGGACGATGCCCTCAACGTAGATTTCACCCTGCAGAAGACTTTCCGCATCGCCGGCCTCTTCCAGCTCGAAATCTACGCCCAGGCTTTCAACTTGTTCAACGCCGCGACGATTACGAACGTCTATAGCGAGACGGGCGGCATCGTCAACTCCCTGTTCGGCCAGGCCGCGGGCTTCGTCGCCCCGCGTAGAATATTCTTAGGCGCCAACGTGCGCTGGTAAGGGCGGCGCAGCCGAGCTTTTCATTCCCCGCTGCGAGCGGGGGACGGCCCTGGCGGAAGGGAATTCCGCCAGGGCCGTTTTGTTTTTCCCGCCGGGGCATCGCCGCGCCGCATATCCGCGTTAAAGATGGGGATGGAAGCCCCGGTCTGCCGGGGGACGCGCGGTTCCGGATTCTGTTGTATGATGAGCATGGTAACGCATGAACGCCTATGCCGATATATTGAACGACGCACTGGGCCCGGTCATGACCGGCCCCTCCAGCTCCCATACCGCGGGGCCGGCCCGCATCGGCCGGATCATCCACGATCTCTGCGGAGGCCTTGTCCGGGCCGAAATCCTTTATTCCCGCTCGGGTTCCTATGCGGCCACGCTATCGGGACAGGCTTCCGACCGCGGCTTCGCCGCTGGGCTTCTGGGGATGGCATGCGATGATCCGCGTCTGCCCGAAGCCGTGACGATCGCTCGAGGGAAGGGCATCGACATCCGTTTCCGGGAGGTCGAGGAGCCTTTCGACCATCCCAATCGCGCCGCCGTCCGGGCCGCCGGTCCGGACGGTGTCGAACATCGGATCGAGAGCCTCTCCGTGGGCGGAGGAAATGTCCGGATCACCGCCGTCGACGGTGTTCCGGTCGATCTTGACGGCCGGCGGCCCGTTTTCATTCGTTTCGAACGGGGCCTGGAAATATCAGAGACGCCGTTCGATCGCGGCGGCCGGCTTGTCCGAGGCGTCACTCCCGTGGAATATGATCCGAGTCGGAGGCCGCCGTTCCTGACCGCAAAGGAAGCGACGGAGCGGCTGGGCGGGAAAACGGCCCTTTCGGAAGCGGCGCTCCTCTATGAGATGGCGGTTAGCGGTTGGAATGAGAAGAGGGTCCTGGCTTATCTGGACCATCTTCTCACGGTCATGGAGGAAGCCGCGAGAGGGGGTCTGAAGGTCCGCGACAGCGACCATTTCCGTTTTATAAAACCATCGGCGCCGGCCCTCGCTGCGTCCCGGGATCGTTTCATTCCTTCCGGCATTCTGGACGAGGGAATCATCATCGCCACCGCCGTCATGGAGCACGACCGGGCCATGGGCGTTATCGTCGCCGCCCCCACGGCCGGCTCGGCAGGGGTGCTCCCGGGAGTCCTCCTGCCGCAGCTCCGAAGCGGCCGGATCGATCGGCGGCAGGCCGCGCGGGCCTTGGCGGCGGCGGGCCTTGTCGGAGTATTCGTCCTCCAGGGGGCCACATTCGCCGCTGAGGAAGCCGGATGTCAGGCCGAGAACGGAACGGCCTCGGCCATGGCCGCCGCGGCGCTGTCCGATCTACAGGGCGCTCCCGCCCCGGTCTCATTTCGAGCCGCGGCCCTGGCCCTTTCCAACATGCTCGGCCTGGTTTGCGATCCCGTCGGAGGGGGTGTCGAGATCCCTTGCATCAGCCGCAATTCCGCCGCGGCGGCCAATGCCGTCGTCTCGGCTAATCTGGCCTTGGGCGGTTTTGATCCCCTTATCCCTCTGGATGAGGTTATCGCCGCGATGGCCGAAGTCGGCCGGCTTTTGCCTTCTTCGCTGCGCTGTACCGCGCGCGGCGGGCTGGCGGCGACACCTACGGCCTGCCGCCTGGCCCATTCTTCGAAGGAAGGAGAAATCGAGTCTTGATGAACGCAAAAAGGATCTTTAATTTGAGCCTGGCCGTACTGACCCTCATCGCTTCTTTGATGGCGGTCCCGGCCCCGGGCCAGGCGCCGGGGACGGCCCCGAACTATAAGAAATGGCTGGAGGAAGAGGTCGTCTATATCATCACGCCGCTCGAGCGCGAGGTGTTCAACAAGCTCCAGACCGATCGGGAGCGCGATCTTTTCATCGAGGCCTTCTGGAAGCATCGCGAAGCGGGGGACGCGGGGAAGGAAAAGAGCTTCCGGGCCGAGCACTACCGACGCATCACCTATGCCAATCATTATTATGGAAGGACCTCGCCGCTTCCCGGTTGGCGGACGGACCGCGGCCGGATGTATATCATTCTGGGCGAACCCATGAGCGTGTCCAAATATGACGCCAAGGCCGACCTTTATCCCACCGAAGTCTGGTTTTACCAGAACAAGGAGAATCTGGGCCTGCCGGCCGGCTTCAATTTGGTTTTTTTCCAGGAACGGGGATCCGGGGATTATAAGCTCTACAGCCCGGCCAAGGACGGGCCGCAAGCCCTGATGACCACATATACCGNNTTCCTGGAATTCAAAGATATCGTCGACGTGGAATACTCGGCCAATTATCTCGATAGTGAGGCCCTGTTCAAGGTCCTCAAGGACCCCGGCGGGCTGGCCTTTGTCCATTACGCGGTCGAGCCGGTCCGGCTGTCCGTCGAACAGGCGGGAGATAAATACCTCGCCGCCCTGAAAATCAACGGCAGCGTCAGCGAGCCGGGGGGCCGGCTGATCTATCAGTTCGACAAATCGGCCTCAATTGCCATGACCAGCGAGCAGGTTCGCGGCGCGAGCCGGACGAAATTCGATTTCCATGACATGTTTCCGCTGATCCCCGGCACCTACAAGATCTCCATCCTGATCAAGAATGAAGCCTCCAAGGAATTCATGTCGGTCGAACAGACGCTGGCCATTCCCGCAGAAAAGCCGGCCATCCAGATGACCTCGCCGATCCTGGCCTATAAAACGGTCAAGGCGGATGACGGGGCCGGGAGGCTGAAACCGTTCCGGCTCGGGGCCGTCCAATTGTACTGCCAGCCCAACCGGGCCTTCGCCCGGACGGAGAACCTGGCCGTCGGTTTTCAAGTCTGGGGACTTGACGCCGTCCAGAAAGAGGGCGGCCGGATCCGTTACGTTTTTTCCAGGGACGGACAGACCGTCCGGACGAAGGAACGGGCCCTGGGCGAGTATGGCGAGTTTCCTCAGATCATCGAGGAATTTTCCCTGGACGAATTCGTCCCCGCCCATTATGTCCTGGCCGTGAGCGTTCTCCTCGGAGCCAAAGAGGCGGTGACGGCCAAGGAGGAATTCGACGTCTCCCAGCAGAGCGCCTTGCCGCGGCCCTGGTTTTATTCCAAGGTGCTTCCCCAAATCTCCGATCCCGTCTATGAAGCGACGATTGGAATTCAACTGGCCAATGCCGGCCGCCTGGACGAGGCCCGGGCGCTTTTGGAGAAGACTTGGCGGGCCAAGCCCGATTCCCCGGACGCCGCTTTGGACCTGGCCCGCGTCCTGCGGGCCACGAACGAAGAGGCCCGCATCCCCGCCGTGCTCGATCCGTTCCTCCGTCCGCCGGTTCCGCCCCGCTACGAGATCTATGCCCTGTCCGCCGCCGCCCGTTTGAAGACGGGCCGGGCCGCCGAAGCCCTGGAACTTTTCGAGCGGACGATCACCCGGTTCGGGGTCACCGCGGACACGCTCAACGGCCTGGGGGAAGCCCGGCTCGCACTGGGGCAGGTCAAGGAAGCCCTGGCCGCCTGGGAACGTTCATTGAAGCTCAATCCCAACCAGCCCGAGCTTGGCAAAAAGATCGAAGGGCTGAAAGACAAGAAATAGCGCTGTGACGGAAAATCTTTTCCTTGACAGGCTTCGTCCGGTTTTTCTATATTAGTATTATATTGAGAACATGGTTAAGAATAACATAACGGAGCGTGGGCGGAGGTATGGGCCATGAAAGAGGAATCCTCGTTGTATTTCTCCAAATCCTTCGAAAAAGGACTCAAGATCCTCAGTCTGTTCAACCCGGAGCGGCGCAGCCTGAGCCTCAAGGAAGTCTCGGAGATAATCGGGGCCAATAAGAGCTCCGCCTACCGTTTCGTCAATACCCTGGTCAAGCTCGATTATTTGAAAAAAGACCCGCGCACCAAGCTCCTGACCCTGGCCCCCCGGTCCTATCTCCTCGGCCTGAACCTATCCCGCAGCTTCAGCCTGCTCCAGGTGGTCAAGCCGATCATCGACAAGGTCTACGACTCCCGACAAATCAGTATCGATTCCGCCCTCTTGAGCGGCAGCACGCTGCTCAAGCTCTATCAGAGGGTCGCTCCCGACATGGTGACGTACCAGTCCTCAGTGGTCGATCCCGCGACCCATAGCCACGCCTTGGGCAAAGCCATCCTGGCCTTCCTGCCCGATTCGGAGATGCACGAGGTCGTGGATCAGATCCCCCTGGTCAAGCGGACGGAAAATACCTTGACGACCAAGAAAGACCTCATCGCCGATCTCAAAAAGACCCGGGAGCGCGGCTACGCCATCAACAACGAAGAGTTCGTCCTGGGCTTGTTCGCCCTGGCCGTCCCGTTTTTCAGCCGGGAGACGAACCTGCCCATCGGCGCCGTCTCCATTGATTTCTCCACCGCCCAGCACACCCTGAAAGAGGCCCAAGATCAATATATCGATATCCTTAAAATGATGGGAGAGGACATCTCCCGCGTCGTCTGAACGTTCCCTGCCGATGATCAGTGAAGCGCGATTCGGCCATTTGAGGGACTTTTTGTTCGTAATGCCAAAATTCATATCGATATTATCAGATGCATTGATTTTTATGGAGAGTCGTTGGCGATCTCGCGGAATCGCTTCTTACACATCGCCGGTTTGGGTGGATTGGGACTTCTGCTTCGAGGACCGGGCTCGAAAAGCCGGCCCCAAAGAACACCGGCGATGAATCCGCCCGCCGCCCAGGTTTTGCCTCCGGCACCGGCCGGCCTTCGGGCCCGCCGCGTCCCGGCCTGGTTCAGCGGGGCCAAGCTGGGCATCTTCATCCACTGGGGACTCTATTCCGTACCCGGCTGGGCGCCCCTGCCCGACGAGCGCGTCCTGAGGGCCAACGTCGGCGGGTCTAATGCCCATTTGAGCGACGCTGACCAGCGCTACTGTCTGGCCCACAATCCCTATGCCGAATGGTATCTCAACACACTCAAGTTCGAAGACAGTCCCACCCGCGGCCATCATGACCGGACCTATGGGCGGGATTTCGCGTACGACGCCTTTGCCCCGATGTTCAATGCCGCCGGCCGGGCCTGGGACCCGGGTTCCTGGGCGGACCTTTTCCGCTCCGCGGGCGCCCGCTACGTGGTCCTGACGGCCAAGCATCACGACGGGTTCCTTCTCTGGCCCAGCCGGACGCCTTGCCCTCGCAAGCCGGACTACACGGCCGAACGCGACGTCGTCGGCGAGTTGACCGCCGCCGTCCGTGGCCGGGGCTTGAAGATGGGCCTGTATTATTCGGGCGGACTCGACTGGGCTTTCAATTCGACTCGCATTGAAAGCTTTCCCATGATCTTCGGCACGGTCATCCAGGAGCCCGAATTCGCCGCCTACGCGGATACGCATTGGCGTGAGCTCATCGACTGCTACGAGCCGTCCATCCTGTGGAACGACATCGGCTATCCTCGGACTGCCGACCTATACGGACTGCTGGGCCATTATTACGACCGCGTCCCGGACGGCGTCGTCAATGACCGCTTCCGCACGGCGATCGTCGACGGCCGGCCCCGGGCGCCGCATTTCGACTACCTCACCCCCGAGTACACGACCTTTGCGGACATCACCCCGGCCAAGTGGGAAGCCTGCCGCGGCATCGGCTATTCATTCGGCTATAACCGCAACGACGACGACCACAGCTATCTGTCCTCGCAGGACCTGATCCGGCTGCTGATCGACATCGTTAGCAAAAACGGCAATCTGTTCCTGGACGTCGGTCCGCGGGCCGACGGAACCATCCCGGCCGCGCAGCGGGAACGCCTGATCGATTTGGGCCGCTGGCTGGACCGCAATGGCGAAGCGGTGTACGACACGACGCCCTGGGCCCGGGCCGAAGGGCTTGCCGACGGGGGGATCGCCGTGCGGTTCACCCGCAGGGACGGGGCGGTCTACGCCTTCCTCCTGGGCCAACCGCGGGCCGGCCGCTTGATCATCCGCGATTTTGTTCCGCCGGATCATCCTGCCCGCATTTCCCTGCTCGGCCGACCCGGCGAATTATCCTGGCGGGCGGAAGCGGGGGGCCTGTCCGTCGATTGGCCGGAGGGGATCTTGCCCTCCGCGGCCCATGTCCTGGAGATCGCGTCCGCGGAATACCGCGCGGGAAAGGATCGAACATGAAGCGACCATGGATCATCGGCGCGCTGCTTCTGGCGGCCGTTCTGACCGGACTTTTGGCCGGTCCGGCCCTGGCGGACGAGCGGTCCGACAAAGTCGACCGCATTTTCGCGGCCTGGGACCGTCCCGATTCCCCCGGCGTGTCGCTGGCCGTCATCGAGAACGGGGCCGTCATCTATGCCCGGGGCTACGGCTGCGCCAACTTGGAGCTGGGCGTGTCGATGTCCCCGGCTTCGGTTTTTTACATCGCTTCTACGTCCAAGCAGTTCACGGCCATGTGCGCCGTCCTGTTGTCCCTGCAGGGCAAGCTGAGCTTGGACGACGATGTCCGTAAGTACATTCCCGAGCTCCCCGATTACGGGACGCCGCTCACCGTCCGTATGCTGGCCAGTCATACCGCCGGTTTGCGCGACGAGCTTGTCCTGGCCCAGATGGCCGGCCGGAACTTCGGCGAGATCCATCGCGCCGAAGCCGTGGCCCTGGTGGCCCGGCAGCGGGAGCTGAATTTTGAGCCGGGCACCCAGTATGCCTATAGCAATTCCGGATTCCTGCTTCTCTCGCTCGTCGTCGAGCGGGCCAGCGGCAAGAACTTCCGCGAATTCGCCCAGGAGGCCCTCTTCGGCCCGCTGGGCATGACCCATTCCCGCTTCCATGATGATTACCGGGTTCCGATCATGAACCGCGCCTCCGGTTATCTGGTCGGGCCTGCGCGGGATACGTATCTGAATTACATTTCCACCTATGACGGCGTCGGTGCGGGCGGCCTCTATACGTCCGTGGAGGACATGGCCCTCTGGGACCGCAATTTCTACGACGCCAAAGTCGGCGGGCCGGAAGCCCTGCGTCTGATGCAGACGCCCGCAGTCCTGAAAAGCGGGGAAAAGCTCGATTACGCCCTGGGCCTCATGCTGGGATCGTACAAAGGGCTGCCCGTCGTCCATCACGGCGGCATCCTGGAAGGATACCGGGCCGAGATCATGCGCTTTCCCGAGCAGCGTTTTTCCGTCATCGTCCTGGCCAACCTGAGCACGATCGACCCGACCAAGCTGACCTATCAGGTCGCCGATGTCTATCTGGCCGGCCGGTTCAAGAAAGAGGAGACGGTCCAGACGGAGCCCAAGCCCAAATTCATCCAGCTCCCCGAAAGCCGGTTGAAGGAGCTGGCCGGGACTTATCTGCGCGTCGAAGACCGGACCTTGCTGAATCTGCCCTTGCAGGACGGCCGGCTGATGGTCGAGTACGAGCACCTGCCCATCCCGCTGTCGGCGGTGAGCGAGACCGAGCTGCAGGTCCCGACGATGGCCGTGTTCCGTTTCGATAAGCCTCAGCCGGGGAAACCGGCGGCTTTCACCCTCTTGTTCGGCGCTCAGAAGCCGGCCCGCTATGAGAAAATCGTACCCCTCGTGCTGACCTCCGAGGAGCGCCGGGNNCGCGGGAGCGCTCCCGCGGATACGCTCGTCCCGACGGCCCGCGACCAGTTCACGGCCGATACGCTGGCCCTGCGCATCGTCCGCGACGCGGCCGGCGCCGTCAGCGGTTTCCGTTTGGACGGCCAGCGGGCCCGGAATTTCTGGTGCGAGAAAACGGCGGACCGGACCTCCGCGCAGTCCGGACGCTGAACGGCCGGGACCGTTCCGGCTTCGGGCCGCGGATGACCCATCCGCTTAAAAGGAAGGAACGATAGAATGACGATCAAGAAACGCACGCTCAAGGACCATCTGGATACGCCGATGGTCCTGATCGACCTGGACCGTCTGGAAAAAAACATCGGCCGGCTTGCGGAGTGGGCCAAAGCGAACGGCAAAAACGTCCGGCCCCACATCAAAACGCATAAAGTGCCCGAAATCGCCGATCTGCAGCTCAAAGCCGGGGCGGTGGGCATCACCTGCGCCAAGATCGGCGAGGCCGAGGTCATGATCGAGAAGAGCCGGGCCGACGACATCTTCATCGCCTATCAGATCGTGGGGGAGGAGAAGATCCGCCGCTTGCTGAGGCTGGCCGGGCATCCGCGCCTCAAGCGCCTCAGCGTGGGCGCCGATTCGATCGAAGTCGCCCAGCCCCTTTCGGACGCGGCCCGCAGGCGGGGGATGAAGCTCCCTGTCATCATCAAGACGGATGTCGGCTATCCGCGGACCGGCGTTCCCTCGGGGAAGCCGACATTGGAGCTGGCCCGGAAGATATCCCGGATGCCCGGCCTGACGATCGCCGGATTGTATGCCTATGAAGGCCAGGTCTTCGAGGCCACGACCTCCGCGGACATGCGTCGCCTGGCCGCCGAAGGCGCCGGCCGGCTGCTATCGACGGTCGACCTTCTGCGCGCGGACGGGATTCCCGTCGAGACGGTCAGCCTGGGCGCGACCCCCTCGTCGCGGTTCACGGTCAAAATCCCCGGCATCACGGAACTTCGCTGCGGGACATATATCTTCAACGACCAGATGCAGATCCGTTACGGATCGGCCAAGGAGGAAGACTGCGCTCTGACCATCCTGACCATGGTCATCAGCGTCCCGGCCCGGGACCGGGCGGTCATCGATGCCGGGTCCAAGACCATCACCTCGGAGCGGTCTTCCGAATTCGGCGTCTTCGGGCTGGTCCCCGGGCGCCCCGATCTCTGCTTCACCAATGCCACCGAGGAACACGGGATGATCCACGTGACGTCCCCCCGTCGCCGGCCCAAGGTCGGCGACCGCCTGGAGATCATCCCTAACCATGTCTGCCCGGTCATGAACCTTCACGACGAGGTCGTCGCCGTACGCGACGGACGGGTCGAAGCCGTCTGGGCGGTGGCCGCCCGGGGCAAGATCCGTTGAGAAAAGGAGCCTTCATGCGGCGAAAAACATTCCTTCCGTTGTCCTGCGGCCTGCTGCTCTTGGCCGCTTTCGGAGCCGTGCTTGGGGAAGTCCCGGACAATGGGCGCTTCGCCAAGGCCCGGACCTTGATCCTAGATCTGATCAAGAATTCCAACGTGCCCTCGGTCTCCGTGGCCGTGGCCCAGCATGGCAAGATCCTCTGGGAGGAGTCGTTCGGCTGGGCCGACCGGGAGCGGATGATCAAGGCCACGCCGGATACGATGTACTCGATCGCCTCGACGTCCAAGCCCCTCACGGCCACCGGCCTGATGGTCCTGGCCGAGCGGAAGAAGGTCGACCTGGATGCCGACATCAACACCTATCTGGGAGGCCCCCGGCTGACGCCGGTCGACCCGTCCTGGCCGGCGCCGACCGTCAAACACGTCATGAACCACACCGCCGGGCTGCCGCTCCACTACCAGTTCTTCTACGAAAACGAGCCCTATCGCCGGCCGGCGATGGAGGAGACCATCCGCCGCTACGGGATCCTACTGCGGCATCCCGGCGAGTTCTACTTTTACTCCAATCTCGGCTTCGGCATCATCGACTTCATCATCGGCCGCCTCTCCGGGCGCGGCTATGCCGATTTCATGCGCACGGACGTCTTCCTGCCGCTGGGGATGACCCACACTTCCGTCGGCATCGGGCCGGGGCTGGAGAGCTTCGCGGCCCGGCGCTATGACGAGAAGCAGCTGCCGATTCCTTTCTACACCTTCGATCATGACGGCGCCTCGGCCATTTTCACCAGCGCCCATGACCTCATCCGCTTCGGCATGTTCCAGCTCAAGGATCATCCGGCCGGCGCCAAGGCCGTGCTGAGCGACGCGACGATCGACCTTATGCAGGACCCCAAGGCGACGACCGCGCCGCAGCGCAATTACGGCCTCGGCTGGGTCATCCACGAGGACGACTGCGGCTACAAGACGATCGTCCACGGCGGGGGCATGCCGGGGGTCAGCACGGACCTGAAACTCTTGCCCACCGAGGACCTGGCCGTGGTCATGCTCTGCAACACCTCGAACTCCAAGGCCTACACTATCAAGGAAGAGATCATCGGCACGC
>PMCY01000018.1:0-196 GCA_003154255.1 Candidatus Aminicenantota bacterium
TGGCGATGATGGCCTCGTCTTCGACAACCAGAATGCGGGCCGCGCCCCGACGGACGGATTGGGGCAGTCCACTACAAACACGCTCCTTTTCCTTCACGTCCATTTAGTCGCCGGAGATGAAAATAAATTGAACTTTTTCGGGCAAAAAAACCTCATCCGCCTTGCGGCGGATGGGGGCGTGATCAATCTGCGATCG
>PMCY01000018.1:298-4549 GCA_003154255.1 Candidatus Aminicenantota bacterium
GCCATGTCATTGAATATATTATAGATGGAGGGAGACACGTCCTTGGTTTCGAGGCCGTTCACTTCATCTTCGATGTCCGAGGCCGACTTGGTCAAGAAGATGAAATGGACAGTGATGGAAGCGTCGGAAAAGATCTGCTTGATCGTCTTGGGATTGCCGGTCAGGTCCCTCTGCATCTCCGCCGCGGCCATATCGTCAAGGTTGCTTTCCCCCGCGGGAAGGGACTCGTCACCGAAGCTTCCCAACGAGGCCGAGGGGATCAACTCCTTTTCGTAAAACAGGAAGACATATTTTTGCCCTTCCAAAGCCTTCAGCGTCTGGGCCGTCCGCCGCAGGCTTGCCCCGTCGATGCCGATCCGGTCGCGCAGCTGCCGAATGACATCTTGAAGCATGAACAGTTTTTGGTCGGGGTCAATGGACAATTTCAGCGTGTCCCGGAAGTCGCTCAACAATTTCTTATATTCCCTGGCTCCCGCGAGGATATCCTTCCGTAGTTTGGCCTTGAGCTGCCGGGCGATCTCCTTCCGCGGCAGACGGGCCAGTGCTTCCGGCTTGAAGCGATACGTCGCTCTCGGGGTGATAATGATCAGCGAGTCCTTCGGCTCGAGGACCTGGTCGAAGAAAAAATCCACGGCTTCGTCCAGCTTGGGCGAGGGGCCCAAGACCTCGAACTGCATGACGATCGTCCGTCCCGTCTTGGGAGCGGGCTTGTCGGCCGCGTCTCCCGACGTTTCCTTTTTCTGGATATTCGCTTTTCGAATCAGGTAAAGGGCCGCGATTTTCTGAGGCTTGCCATTTTCGAAAACCTCGAAGTCCTTGATCGTCAGGTCGTCGACGAATCTTTCCCCATCGAAGACCCGGACCGGGACTTCGACGTTGACAACGCCAACGGCGTGGCGAAGCTCCTGGGGATCGAGAAAAAGGATCAGGAAAGCGCCCACGCTCAAGAGGGCGAGCGTGGGGATTTTTGGAATCTTCATCTTTTGCCTCAGCAGCTTGCGGATACGATGACCCGCATTTGGGGATCATGATATCCCTCCGTCCTGATCCTGTCAAAGAAACGCTCTTCGCGACCGGCTCAAGGGAAAGCTCCTTCTCATCGTCGCCGGGCGAGGTCGGCGGCGAGGTGATTCCGCTTTAGGAGTTTTTTCTCTCGGCCCGCGCTTTCGATACCATGTCTTTGACATCCCGCATCAACGTGGATGTATGGTATACGATGCCGTCTTTGATCGTCCACTTGATTCCGCCGCGAACGATTTCCTTTCCGTCTTTGAGATCGAGGACCCCGGTCGGATATAGGTACTTGAGGTTGGCCAACGGATTTTCGTCGATGAGAATGAGGTCCGCCAGGAAACCCGGGCGCACCCGGCCCAGCTGGTCCTCGAGCCCCATCAGCTTGGCATTGTTGCCGGTTGCGCATTGGATGACATCGATGGGATGGAACCCGGCTTCCTGAAGAAGTTCGAGCTCCCGGAGGTATGTGAAACCGTAAAGTGTATAGATGAAGCCGGCGTCATCGGCCGCGCCGACAAGCCCGCCCTTGTCGGCGAAATCGCGCACGGCCTTCATCCAGATCCTGTAATTTTCCTTCCAGGCGATCTCGTCCTCGGTCGACCAACCCCAGGAGAAGGCCCCGTGGCGGGCCGGGCTTGGTTTGAAGTACTCCTCAAGAGCCGGATGCAGATACTCTTTGAACCAGGGCAGGTTGCGCGCCAGGGTCATGTCCCGACAGGCCTCGTAGGTGCTGAAGGTCGGATTCCAGGCGACGCCCTTCGCGACCATCTCGGTTAGAATGGCTTCGAGCTTGGCGGGGTCGGCCTCCCGCCAAAGGCGGCCGGCCCAACGGAAGCGGTCGCTTTCGTTGTTATAATTGTAAGACGGCGGAAAGTTCTGGGAGCCTTTAAGCGCGGCGTCCGGGACGCCGTACCAATGCTCGACCGTAGAAACGCCGAAGGCGACGACGTCCCGGGCATCCGTTTCCTCGACGCCGACATGGTGGGCCACCTTGAGGCCGAGTTTTTTCGATTCGTCGACGATGGCCTCCATGATATCGCGGTCCATGCCGAAGATCTTGACGCCGTCCCCGCCCTGTTCTTTGATCGTCCGGACGGCCCGGCGGCCTTCCTCGGGCGTATCGCCGGCGGCAACCATGTAGATATAGAGGCGCGGCGCGACGATGGAGCCTGCCTGGCTCTTGCGGCGCTCGACGAGGGTCTTTTTCGGATCGCTGCCGACGTCGCGGATGGTGGTGATGCCGCAGGACAGCCAGACCTTGTATTCATACTCGAACGGCTGGGGGATCCCGGCCCGCTCGTCCTGGAGATGGACATGGCTGTTGATGAAACCGGGCAGGAGATACATGCCGGTGCCATCGAGGACGTGCTTCTCGTTTTTGAACGCGTCCGGCCTGGCGTCGGCGGCGCTGACCGCCGCGATCTTGTTCCTTTCGACGACGATGTCCAGGGGGCCTCGGGGCGGAGTGCCCTTCCCGTCGATGACGATGACGTTGCGGATGACGAGACGGTCATAGCGCTGACCGTGCTCGATGCCCCGGCTCTCGGCCTGAAGGCCCAAAGCCGTGAGCGGTATGATGACCAGAACGGCAAGAATGGCAACGAACATCGCAATCTTTTTCACGCGGGCCTCCTCCGGTTATCAAGATGGAGTATTCATATATAAAATTGGGCGCGCTGTCCATTCCTACTCCCCCATTCCTACTCCCCCATCGGGATCCGAATAGGACTTCTCGCCGGATCAACTCGGCATGTGGTAGCGACTGCGATCAAAGAAAATAATATATTTATGAAAATGATTGCTTTTTGGGAAATTGGGGTAATATATCTAATATCAGGTATCCTATCGCCGATCATGTTTGCAATAACATATGCGATCCGATGAGCGCTTTTCCCGATGAGGTTTTCAGGCAGAGTCGGATGGCAGGATAAGCCAAGCCTTGACTCGCCCATGCAAACAAAGCCGCCAATCAATATGGAGGAGGGATTCATGAACATTTCGAAACGCCTTGTTCTCTTATTGTGTCTCGTTCTCGCGTTTTCGATCTTCGTCATCTCGAGCGCTCAAAAAACGGCCTCCGCGGCCAAGACGGCCGTAAAAAAAATCGAGAGCACTGATCCCGCTCTCCGCTCTAAATGGTTCGACCAGTATCAGGCCATGAAGATCCAAACGCCGCTCAAGGACATGAAGTGGCGTCACATCGGTCCGTTCGACGTCGGCGGCAGGTGTACGGACGTCGAAGTCCCCAAGGGAAGTCGGCTCACGATGTACGTCGGGACCGCCACGGGCGGCGTTTGGAAAACAGACAACGCGGGCGTCTCCTGGACGCCCATTACTGACGAGCTGCCCACTCTTTCGACCGGTGACCTGGCCATCTCCGAATCCGACCCGAACATCGTTTGGATCGGGACAGGCGAGGCCAATCACTTCCGGGCTTCGATCGCCGGGATCGGAGTCTATAAGTCCACGGACGCCGGAAAGACCTGGACTCCCATGGGGCTCGCCGCGACGCAGACGATCGGCCGGATTCTGGTGCACCCCGCCAATCCNNGGCAAAACCTGGCAGAAGGTTCTCTACATCAACGAGAAAATTGGGGCCATCGACCTGGTCATGGATCCGACGAAGCCCGACATCCTCATCGCTTCGATGGTCAACCGGATCAGGCTGCGCTGGAGCGATCCAACTCCGGGCGGTGAAGGACTCTTCAAAACCACGGATGGGGGCAAGTCCTGGAAACCCGTAACCGCCGGCCTGCCCGCCGACAAAACGAAGCTGAGCCGGATCGGACTTACGCTCTGCCGGACCAAGCCCAACGTTGTGTACGCTTTCGTCGATAATCATACTCCCACCCGCATGCCCCCTTCCGGCGAACGCGACTCGTACGGCCGGCTGAGAACTTATTCCGACATCGTCGGCGCCGAAGTCTATCGCTCCGATGACCAGGGCGAAACGTGGCGGAAAGTGAGCCCGGCCGACCAGATGTTCGAGCGCTTTGGCGGGACCTACGGCTGGGTCTTTGGACAGATCCGGGTCGACCCCAAAAACGCCGACGTCGTTTATCTCATGGGCCTCGGTCTTTACCGGTCGAGCGACGGCGGGAAGACCTGGGAGAGGGTCGGCCAAGGCCTTCACACCGACCACCATGGTCTGTGGATCGACCCCGCCGACTCGAACTATCTCATCAATGTCAACGACGGCGGGGCCTATGTTTCTTACGATTACGGAAAAAATTGGAG
>PMCY01000001.1:0-130 GCA_003154255.1 Candidatus Aminicenantota bacterium
TTCGTTGATCCGCGCCTCGGGCACGGTGATTTTGAGGCCTGCGTTCAGTTCCTTCGTCCAGAAGGCGAATACGGATTTTATGGCTGCGTCATAATCGGCCTCGGTGACTTCTTGAAACTTTTCCGTTTTG
>PMCY01000001.1:217-2756 GCA_003154255.1 Candidatus Aminicenantota bacterium
CTCCATGCCGCCATGGACGAAGCGGACCGTGACGATCGGCAGATAGCCCTGGAGGAGCGACTTGGCGCAGCCGGCGGGCGCGGACCCGAAGCGGACCGCCGGACTCCCCACTTCGAAGAAGGCCGTGGGCGCGCCGGCGGCATCCACGTCATCGGCCAGCTCCATTGTTCCGTCGGGGGCGATGCCGATATCATGGGGATGATAGCGGACGCCGACGACTTCGCGGGGTTTTTTCATGCCGGGCATGATTCCGGCCAGGGATTCGTAGCTGGGGTCGTCTTTCTTGGCCAGCTCGATATTGCCGAGAACGTCCTTATCCGCCGCCTGCAGCTCCTTGATGCGCGCGGGAGAAATCGTTCCACCGACCTTGATATTCTGCTGCATGGAAAACGCCGACGGTCCGGTCTTTGAAAGAAAGAGGATGGCGCCCGCGGCTAAAACCACAACCACGCAGAATTTTCTTTGATTTATGGTTGGTTCTCGATCCTCATGTCGGGACATCCGGGCTGTTTTATTCATGCGGCGCCTCCTGAGGTAGTACATTTTATCTTTTTCCCGGTTTTGTCAATGGCTCCAGCTCGTTGACTTCATTGATTTTCGGGGCTAAGATTTGAATCTAAGTCTGCGTCCGAGCGACCAACCCCGACGGGGACAACGGCATGGCTTATCGTCATTTGGGGATTCCCGCATCGGAGGTGGCGACGTTCGATCCCGCGGGCCGCTTGACGGGCGTTGGTCTCTGAGATCCTCGTCCGCGATCAGCCGGAGATCGATGGAATCGCCGTGCCAGGCGGGACCGTTTATTGGGTGAATAGCGAAGGGGAATGCGGGACCGCGTTTCTCAGGACCATCGGTCCCGGGGGAGCCGAAAGCGGAGAGCCAATGCTGAAAGGGGAGGAGGCCGATGAAAAACCACAAGCGATTATTTTTATTTCTTCTTTGGCTGGCGGCCGGTTCGGCGGCCGCCTCTCTTAGGGCTGAAGTTTCCACTTATTTCCCCCTGGAAAAGGGAAATTTCTGGATCTATACCGCAAACCGGAATTCCGAAACATTCCGCACGGATGTCATCCGCCGGACGGGAAACGTCGTTGAGGTGATGTCCAAACAATATACTACGATTTATAGTGATCGTGGCTCCGAAATCGACATTCAGCTGCCCAAAGAAGGATTCCTCCTTTTCAGGCGGTTCATCCCGAACTCGACGTGGGACTACCAGGGCGTTTCGAACTGCAATAACGGTCCGGTAGCGGTCGATACGGCCAAGGAACCCATTGTGACGCGCGCCGGCAACTTCGAAAAATGTCTGCATCTTCGCTTTAGCAAAGCGTGTTCGGACGGGGGACTCGTGGAAGAGTGGTGGGCGCCGAACGTCGGATTGGTCAAATGGACGCAGGATAATATCGCCGGACTGTTAACCTTCGAGCTGTCCGAATATGGACTCCAAGGCTCGGCCGCCAAGGCGGGTCTTATCCGGTTTTTGGTCCGCCTAAATATGACCTGGAGAATTATTTGAAAAGCGGGCTACCGCTTCAGCGGCCGGGATATTTGTTCAGAAGCCCGTCATAGAGCGCGTCGATTTTGGCGAACGCGTCCGCGGCATAAGCGGTCAGTTTCCTGATCGCCGCGGCCTTGTCCTTGGCATAGAGGGCGGAGGTCTCGGCCTCGAATTTATTCCGATCCTCAACGAACGCCTTCTCCGCCGGAGCCAGCTCCCGATCGATCACCAAGCGCATCGGGCCGTAATTCGCTTCGGCCGTCTTCTGCAGGCGCAGGACCTTCGTGTTCAGGAGCGGGGCCCGCCGGGCTTTCCATTCGGCATCCTCGAAATGCTGCTTGGTGAAGAGAGCGTAATCGTGGATGGCCGTCCCCAGCCCCGCGTTCAACGGCAGGGATTCGGCCTCGTAATAGAGAGGCAGGAAAACGGTCGTATCGGGCCGGCCCAGGGCGATCCACAAGGAAACGGAAAGCGGTTCGGGTTTTTCCGCGCTCAGGGAGGCGATGAAGGCGGTGATCGTGGTGGCCGTGCAGATGGTCCGGTATTTGGCCTTGTTTGGCGTCCCGATTTTGTAGCCGTCGGTGGAGTCGTATTCCGTTCCCTCATAATGGTCTCGCAGGAGGGCCATGATCGATTCCGCCGTCACTTTTTTGGCCGGCTTGAATGAAAAAGGGTAGGCCTCGCTGATGTCCCACTTTTTAGCGCTGAAATAATTCAGGCCCCGCCATTGGCGCAGGGTATTGCCGTCGAGGGCAAGCTCGCGCGTCGAGGGGCGGACGAAGGCCTTCTTGAAATCGAAGCGGCCGTCCTTGGACTCGTCGTACCAGCCGTTGGCTTTGGCGTACTCGATGATGTCGCGGCTGCCCAGGAAGCGCGCCGGATCGTTCAGATCGATCTCCCGGATGGTGTAATGATTGGGGATGACAGACACTTTGTCGTCGGGGACTCGCTGGGCGAACCAATGGCGGCCCTTGATGACGGCCATCATCCAGGCTTCGTTCTTGTCGGCCAGGGTGTACGTCCGGCCCGAGCCGGTGTAACCGT
>PMCY01000127.1 GCA_003154255.1 Candidatus Aminicenantota bacterium
CCAACAGCGAGCGGGGCAAGATCAATTCCGAGCTGCAGAAGACCCTGCGCGACGAGACCGGGAGCTGGGGCATCGAGATCGTCCGCACCGAGCTCAAGGAAATCGACCCGCCCAAGGACGTCCAGGNNAGGTGGTCAAGGCGGAGAACGAGAAAATCGCGGCCATCGATTTCGCCACGGCCACGGAAACGATGGCCGACGGCGCCCGCCGGGCCGAAATCAAGAAGGCCGAGGGCATCCGGCAGGCCCACATCCTGGCCGCGGAGGGCGAGGCCCAGGCCATCAAGCTGGTCAACGAGGCGGCCAACATGTATTTCGTAGGCAACGCCCAGCTCCTGCGCCGCCTGGAGACCGTGGAAAAGGCCATGGCCACCAACGCCAAGATCGTCGTCCCGGGCAACGCCCAGCTGGTCAACGTCATCGGCGACCTGGCCGGCGTCCTGCCCCTGGCGAAAAAAGACTGAGGCTCCCCGCAAGATTAACGAAATTCTTTCTTTCTCTTGACGAAAGCATAACAACCTCCTCGCTCCCCTCGGATAAAGTGGGGCTGCCTGAAGACGGATAAGCGGTTCCGCCGTCAGGCCATCCGGACAAAACGGAGGTTGACGATGAAAAAGCTCATGGCGGGTCTTTTGATGGCGGGACTGCTGGCGGTCGGCCAGGCTCGAGCCAACGATTCCAAAACGGTTCTGAGTCTCAATGCGGGCATCCAGACAAACCTTTTCAGTACGACGTCGTTTGACGTCGTCCAAGGCACTCTTGACCTGCGGATCGGCTTCCGGCTCGGTTCATCATTCCAGATCAGCCCCGAATTCATGTTCGCGACCTCGGACAAGTTCCATACGGATTTCGGTTTCCTTTATCCCGGTATCATGCTGAACTTCGTCGCCCGGGACTTCTTCCTCGGCGCGGGTTTCGTCCTGCCGATCATCTATGGAGGCGAAATCACGACTTTCAATCCGGCGCCCAAGATCAACCTCGGCTTCACCAGCGGTTCGTTCATCCTCACCGCCTATATCATCATGTGGATGGAAAACACGTTCAGCTCTTCTCTAAATTTCCCGAATTTCAACTATGTCGGGGCCACATTCGGATACCGGTTCTGAAACGGGGGGCACGCCAAGGCGGCTATTTCTTGACAGGGATTCGCGCCTCACATAGCATGACGGCCAGGAAGGCTTAACAATGCAAAAACGACGCGTAGTTCTCCTCCTGTCCGCCGCCGTGACATTCATGGCGCTGGCGTTGATTTCCGCGGGATCGCCTGATCGAGCGGCGGCCTTCTCCGCCATTCCCTCCGCGGCCGAGCGGCTGGCCTGGTGGCGCGAGGCCCGCTTCGGGCTGTTCATCCACTGGGGGCCAGTCAGTCTTAAGGGCACCGAGATCAGCTGGTCGCGGGCCAACACGAATCCGTTGTGCCCCAACAAGGGCCCCATCCCGGCCGNNGTGGGCTGGGATCGCCAAAGCGGCCGGGACGCGCTACGTCGTCCTGACGGCCAAGCACTGCGACGGCTTCTGCCTCTGGACGACCGCGACCATCGACCACCACATCGGGAACACGCCGTTCAAGCGCGACGTCTGCAGTGAGCTGGCCGAGGCCGTCCGCGGGGCCGGCCTGCGCATGGGCTGGTACTATTCGCCGATGGACTGGTATGACCCGGACTGCCGCACCGCCAAGAACGCCGATTACGTCAAGCGCATGCAGGAGCAGGTCCGGGAGCTCGTCACCCGCTTCGGCCGCATCGACGTCCTGTGGTTCGATTGGGACGGCGGCACGATTCCCTGGGAACAGGACTCCACTTATCGCCTCGTCCGGACCGCCCAGCCCGGGATCATCATCAACAACCGGCTGGAATGCAGCGAGGGCGGGAATTCGGCCGACAAGTTCACCGGTCCGAACGCCGACTATCTCACGCCCGAGCAGGTCATCGGGGCCTACGATGACGAGCGCCCCTGGGAGACCTGCATGACGCTCGGCACCCAGTGGTCCTGGAAGCCGAACGACGAAATCAAATCGGTGAACGAGGTCGTCCGCATCCTGGCCCAGTGCGCCGGAGGAGACGGCAACCTACTTCTCAACGTCGGCCCGATGCCCGACGGCCGCGTCGAACCGCGCCAGGTCGAAGTCCTGAAAGGTGTCGGCGCGTGGCTGGCCGCATCGGGCGAAAGCATCTACGGCACGCGCGGCGGTCCGTTCAAGCCGGGCTCGTACGGGGCTTCGACGCGCAAGGGCAACACTGTCTACATCCACGTCTTTCAATGGACGGGCGATACGCTGCGCCTGCCGGCCCTGCCGGCCAAGGTGGTTGGCAGCCGCGTTCTGGGCGGCGGCCGGGCGGACTTCCGGCAGACTAAAACCGGGATTGAAATCACGGTAGTCCCCAAGGACCGCCATGCAGCGGATACAGTAGTAGTCCTTGAGCTGGACGTCCCTGCGAACCGGATCAAGGCGCTGGACGTGCCGGTTTCTGCTGGAGTTCCTCCGCCGAAGAAATGAGATAAAGCTCAGCGGGCGATGGCCCCGGCCAGACCTTCGAGGAATTCGGCCGCGCCCCAATTCGAATCCCAGGTCATCCCCAGCCGGACGGCCACGAGCTTGAGCGAGGGACAGACGACGATTTCCTGGCCTTGATAGCCGTCCGCCCAATAGAGGTCCGTGGGCATTTTGGGAAATTGCCGCTTTTCGGGATGTCCCGGCTCCCCCTGGTTGGTCCAAAAAAAAGCGCCGTAGATGCCCTTCCCGGCCTTGGGGGTGGCCGTCGTGGAATAGGCCATCCAGCCCTCGGGCAGCAGCCGCTCCCCGTTGCACACCCCGTCGTTCAGGCAGAAAAGCCCGAAACGGGCGAAGTCGCGGGCCGAGGCGTACAGATACGAGGATCCGATGAACGTTCCCGTGGCGTCCGTCCCGAAGACCGCGCTGCGCATGCCGATTTTATTGAACAGCTCCAGCCGCGGGAAAACCCAATAGGCCTCCCGGCTGCCCAAAACGTCGCGGATAATGCGGGAGACGATATTGGTCGTGCCCGAAGAGTAGCTCCAGAGCGTGTCCGGGGGCGCGGCCAGCTTCTTGGCCGCGGCATATGCGGCATGGTCAGGTTCCAGGAACAGCATGCGGTTGACGTCCGAAACCGGATGGGCGGCATATTCTTCGTACCAGTCCAATCCGGAGCTCATCCGCATGAGCTGGTCGACGGTGATGTCGCGGCGCGGGTCGCCGGCCGATTTCCATTCCGGCACCGGAGCAGGGCCTTTGATATCGAGCTTCCCCTGCCTCACCAGGATCCCGACCAGGACATTGGTGAAGCTTTTGGCCATCGACCAGCTGAGCAGCCGAGTGTCCTTGGTGATCCCCGGCGCGTAACGTTCGGCGACCAGGTGGCCGTCAAGAAGCACGACGATGGCCCGCGTCCGCTTGAGATGGTCCGCTTGGGGCTCGGCAAAGGCCTTGTCCACGGCCTGTTCCAGCTTGGCGGCGTCGAAGACCACCGGCGCGGCCTCGTCCGGCATGCGGTCCCCCATAGGCCAGGCTACGGCGGTGGGATCCGCGGGCTCGGGGTCCGGCAGATCGGGTTTCATGGCCCGGACGGAATCTTCGGCATACCCCGATAAAAGGACGGGGCCGAGGCCTTCGACATAAACGGCCGTTTTTTTGAACAGCCCGGTCCCCAGAAAGGAACAGGAAACGGTTTTCTTGTCGAGATCGATTTTTGCCTTGAGGAGCTTAAAAACCGGATTGAACCCCGCATCCTCGGCCGCGATTTTCTCGGACTCCAGGCCCTGGACAAAGACCCCGGCGCAGATGGCCTTGGCCTTGAAGGCGCAGCCGATGGGGATTTGTTCGATATATTTCCGTTTCGTGTACCCGAAATATCCGGCCGCGATCAGGACGATCAGCAGGAGGGTCCCGACGATCCGTCTACGGGTGAAAAAAGAGCTCATGGGTCACTCCTTGAACAATCCCCGCAGGACCTCGAGTCCGGCCTCTTTCACGGGCAGGAACGCGTGGCTGGCGGCGTATTTCAAAAGGCTGGCCAGAAGCTGGCGGGCTTCGGGCCGGGTTTCGGCGTCGGTCAGGAGATCGGCTGCGCAGACGAGCAGCTTGCCCGGTCCGACCCGGACCTCGAAGATCAGCCCCAGCGGGCGGTTGGCGAACCAGTCGTCGATGATCCGGACGATGGGCGTGAAGCCGGGCCCGAAATCATCGAGCCGGACGGCCTGCCCATGGCTGATCGCGTCCCACCACTGCCAGTTGCTGTGGAATTCAGTCGGGAAGGCGGCCAGCGCCGGGTGGTTCGGGTCGCACAGCAGGCCCAGGGTATGGGGAGGCTGGCCGGACGTCCAGGCCGTGTTCCAGAAGATGCTGGAAAACCCCAGGGCAACGGAGCCGCCCTTTTCGGGCTTGACCGCGCCCTTCTCGAGGACAAGCAGGACCTTGCCGCCGCCGGCCAGCCGGGCCGCCGCGCGGTCATCCAGCTGCCGGGATACCATGACATCCGCGGGCGGCACGGCCGGAGCGGCGGACGGATAGACCCAGAAATCCCAGCCGTTCTCGGATTCCCCGATCCGCACATTCAGACGATAGCGGGCAGGCACGGGCAGACCGGACAGCTTAAGGCGTATCGTCCCCAGGTCGACGGCGTTGCCGATCGGGATGTCCCGGACCGGAAGCGTCCCCTGACGGACGGCCTGGCCTTTGGCGTTGACGATCGTCCACGCGGGAACAATCTTGACCAGGGGAGCCGGCCCGAAATGGGCGGCTTCGATGGGGGCGGCAATCTCCTCCGAGTCGAGAAAGACCATCTTTGCCAGGCGGGCCAGTGGGATCGTCGGGCCACAAAACCGCCGGAACTCCTCGGGCGTGATATAGCCCTTCTCCTCCCAGAACGGGTCGAGAACACCGACCAGGGCCGTCCCCTGGCCCGGAAAATCGTGCAGGTCGAGAAGCTCAAAGCCGGCGAAGCCGGGCGTCCGCAGGGCGGCCTCTATGTCGGACTTGTAACAGAGC
>PMCY01000011.1 GCA_003154255.1 Candidatus Aminicenantota bacterium
TCCGGCGACGTGGCCGACTTTGAATACGAGCTGGATGAAAACGGCGACTGGGCCGATTCCCCGGAATTCGGGCGCGTCTGGATTCCGCGGGGTATGGGTTCCGATTGGCGTCCGTATTCCATGGGCCGCTGGATGTGGATTCCCCTGGCCGGCTGGACCTGGGTCCCCTATGAGTCGTGGGGCTGGGCCCCTTACCACTACGGCCGCTGGCAATGGGCCATGAACTGGGGCTGGTACTGGATCCCCATGAACGGTTGGGGGCCGGCCTGGGTCAACTGGTGGGGAGATTATGATTATTTCGGCTGGGCGCCCATGAGCTACTGGGGCTACCCCGGCATCCTCTTCAACAACCGCTATTACGGACGCGGCTGGAACGGCGACTATCCCTACAATTCCCGGGCCATGACCGTCGTGCGCAAAGACCAGCTCCAGGCCCGGAATATCCACAAGATCGCCGTCGGCGAAGATAGCCTTAAATCCCTGGGCAAGATCACCATGTCGCCCCATTATCCGGATGTCCGGCCGATGACCCTGACCGGCGTGGGAGTCGAGCCGATCACCGGCGGGCGCTATATCCTGCGCAAAAGCGATGAAGGCGGCGGAAACGGCCGGACCGGAGAAATCACCCGGCGCGGCTCCGGCATGGAAACAAAGAGCGGTGACGCCCGCCGCATCGACACCCGCACCAAGGGTGAAGCGGGCCAGGCCGGCGCGGCGACCAAAACCGGGACGGCCAATTCCGGCGAGCGGAAGATCCGCAAGAAAGACGGCGAAAGCTCGTCCTCGAGCTCCCTGGGGAGCGCGTATCGCCGCTACTCCTATGGAAATGGATCTTCCTCTTCATCCTCTTCCCCGTCCTCCTCTTCCAAGGGATCCTCCTCGTCGAGCGGTTCGTCCAGTCGCGGGACGACATCGCGCGGCAGCGGCTCCTCGTCCGGGCACAGCTCTTCCGGCTCTTCCTCTCATGGGAGTTCGGGCGGCTCAAATTCCTCGGGAAGCAGCAGTCATCGTCGCTGAATAAAAAGTTTTTCTTAAGGGACCGGCTCTTGCCGGTCCCTTTTTATTGCCCGCTTCTCGTTGTGCGTCTCGCTCGTCCGTTCGGCAGTCGAAATTCAAGCTGGACGTACAACCGCCCGGGAGTTTGAGGGGGGCGGCGTGGTTTCCCCCAGGGGGTCATCGGCAGAGAAATTATGGGACGGGACGCTAGCGGTTCACCCTGGCGACTCCCCCGGAGGCATAGTCGAGCGTCAGGAGATGGTCTTCGAAAGTGCAATAGCGGGAGGGGATATTGCCCATTCCTTCCTGGAAGGCCTCCATGAAGCGCCACTTGCAGATAGGCGCGGCCAGGAGGCCGGTCATGCGGTCGATGGGGATGAAGACGATGTTCGGGGGGACTTCGAATTCCTCGGCCTTGACCTCGGTGTTCGTGTTCCTGGCCTTCTTTTTCTCGGCCTCGATCAGGGCCCGGAAGAAATCCGTCCAGATGGGCAAGGCGGCGACGGCACCGGATTCATCGGGGCCAAGTTTTTTGTTGTCGTCGTATCCGACCCAGACGCCGGCGCAAAGGGACGGCGAAAAGCCGATGAACCAGGCGTCGGTGTATTTGTCCGTCGTCCCCGTTTTCCCCGCCAGCGGCTTGTCGGCCAACAAGGGGGCGGCCAGCTGGGCCGTGCCCCGCTGGACGACACCCTCCATCATGTAGGTCATGAGGTAGGCCGTCTGGGGCGAGAGGACGTCCTCGGATTCGATTTTGGTTTCTTCCAGAATGTTGCCCTCCCGGTCCTCGATGCGGCTGATGAAATAGGGCTTCACCCTCACGCCTTTGTTGGGAAAGACGGAATAGGCCGAAACGAGCTCGATGAGCTTCATGTCGGGCGTGCCCAGGGCCAGGGAGAGGTACGGGTAGAGGGTCGTGGAGATGCCGAAGCGCTTGATGGTTTCGACGCCCGTCTGGGGCGAGATCTGCTGGAGGAGGCTTGCCGTAGGGACGTTACGCGACTGCTCCAGGCCCATGCGCAGGGTCACCGTTCCCTTGAAGTCGCGGTCATAGTTCTTCGGCGACCAGGTTTCGTGCGACCATTTATCCTCGAAATCGGTGGGCTCGTCGCGCAGCCGGGAAGCGGGCGTGAAGCCGTTCTCCAGGGCCGCCGTATAGATCATGGGCTTGATCGAGGAGCCGGCCTGGCGGGACGTCTGCAGGGCCCGGTTGAGCTGGGTCCGGCCGAAAGAAAAGCCCCCGATCATGGCCTTGATCTCCCCGGTCCGCGGTACGACGGCCAGGAAGGCGCCTTCGGTCAGAGGTTCCTGGTCGAGCGAGGCCGTGAAAGCCTTCTTGGCCGGATCCACGGTCTTGACCATGACCTTGATCAGATCGCCTCTCTTGACCAGCTTGTCCATCTGGCGGGTCCCGGTCCAGCGTTCGATGTCATCGTTCTTGACCAATCCCGTATGGAGTTTAATGCGGACCTTGGCGTCCGTCTTGGTCACGCCCAGCACGACGGCGTCCTCAAAGTCGCCCGGATCCAGCCGCGGCAGATACCAGGTCTTGAGCCAGTAGTCCTCGATCGTCCGGCCGCTTTTCTGGAAATCCTTATCGTCGGCCAGGTTCATTTTGTCCTTCCGCCAGCCGCGGCGCTTGTCGTGGTCGCGCAGGCCTTTGGCCAGGGCGGTCTCGGCATATTTCTGGTAAGCGGTATTGAGCGTCGTATAGACCTTGA
>PMCY01000179.1:0-10149 GCA_003154255.1 Candidatus Aminicenantota bacterium
CCACTTCCTGGACCATGTCGCCGACCTCGAGGACGGTCAGGGCGAAGTTGTTGCCGTCGTTGTAGACCTCCAGCTTGAACCAGGTCTCCTTGCCGTTCTTGGTCAGCCGGCCGGTCAGGTAGTTGTCCTCGTCATACAGGATCGTCGCCCCGATGGCCTTGCCCGCGTTGCCGTAATTGCGGCGGACCTGGAGCTGGCTCGGCCGCGGCGCGTTGTCCTTGAGGTAATACTCGATGCGGGTCATCTGGCCTTCGACCGTCTTGGCATCGGCGTCCTTGATATAGAACTCCACGGCGTCAAAAGCGGACCGGCATTCCGAAATGTAGAAGTTTTTCATCCGCGAGAAGAGCGGATGGTCCTTGCAGTTTTCGGCGTCGGTCTGGGCCAGGGCCGTCCCGGCGAAGGCCAGGAGAAAAACGGCCGTAAGAATCATCAAACCCGTCCTTTTATTCATCGGTGGTTCCTCCTTGGATGCCTCATCAGAGAACAAAACGACCGTGCGCCCCGCTTCGACCGTTCCCTACCCGCGCCATGCCCGCCGCAAGCTCAGCCGAAGCGGCCCGCGCACAAGACGCCCTCCTGTTACCGTTGCTCCCTTCCGGTCCTGGCGGGATTGGCAGGTGACGCTTTGCCCGGGGCCCCGGCTTTCGACGCCGCAAACGAACACGCTTTCGGACAAGGCCCGGCCTCGGCAGGGGCATCGACCCCACTGTAGCGGGTTGTGGGTTACAGGGCACCGCTGGCTCCCCGTCTAGCACGGCCGAGGGCGGATTATACTACGGGGAGCAGTCAATATGTTACAGAATCCTCACGGTTCCCCGAGCACTAGCCGGGCAACAAAGAAATCCGGAGTCAATTATATTCTGCCCGGCTTGGCAACANNTCGCCGAGGATCGAAAAACCCTTGACCACGTTGACCTTGAGGCCGAAATGAAGCTGCAGGATGACGAACAGTTTGGGAATGGTGAAATCGATGTCCTGAGACAGCGTGGCGAAGTCCTTCGTAACCGAGGCGGCCGGAATCGGCTCCTGGAGGGAGCTGAAGCGGTAAGTCCCCGAATAAGCATAGGAGAACGTGCCGTCCAGCTTGCCGAATCCCAGCCCCAGCGTGAAGAAGGGGCGCACGCGCCCATGCCCGATCTCCCAGCGGAAGCTGAAATTGGTGGTGAAGATGGGTACGGTCTTGGCCTCGGCCGTCACGCTGGCGTTGGCCACCGTGCCGTTGGTGAAGATCTGTTCCGGCGTCCCCGTCAGCGAGAGCGACAGCGTCGTCGATTCCAGGGAGGCGCCGAAGCTGAACGTCCCGGCCCAGCCGCTGGCGAAGTAACGCACCTCCAGGCCGTAATTGGAGCCCGTGGAGTCGATTTCAAGGTTGGGAGTGAATGCGGCCCCGACCAGGCCGGCATGCGATTGGCTGAGCTTCTTATCGATCTCGTTTTGGATCTCTTTGCCCAGCTTGTCCGACAGCTTGCCTTGGAAGGCGGACAGGATCGGGTTGACCGTCCAATGGGACAAATGCCCGCTGACTTCCCAATGTCCGCCCGGCTCGGCGACCGCCTCGGCGACGGCCGCGCCCGCCGAGACGGCCGGCGGAGTGCCGGTTTGGCGGACGGGCGGCTCGCGGCGGGGAACAACCCGCGGCTTTTCCTCGACGGCCGGCGGAGGGGGCTCCGTCCGGAGCGCGGGTTTTGTCGCGGTCTCGGTCGTAGGGGCCGGTTTGTCCCGTTCGAGCAGCTCCTGCCGGGCCTGCAGATAGATTTTATAGAAGGCCTGGGGATAAAAATTGGCCGAGATGGATTTCTTGGGGTCGACGTCGAGTGTCCGGCGCATCCATTTCAGGGAACTGTCCGTCTCGCGTTGGTAGAAATAGGATAGCGACAGGCCGAAGTAGGCGGCCGAAAGATTGAGCCGGCTCATGGAGCGATTAGAGGCTTCCAGATAAGTGCCGATGGCCAGGCTGTATTTCCCTTGCCGGTAATAATCGTCGCCCTGGGCCAGGAGCTTTTCGACGGCCTCTTCATTGGTCTGGGGAACGGGCGCGGCCAGGGCCTGCAACCCGCCCAGGAAAAGCAGGACGGCCGCCGTCGCGACGATCCAGCGTCGATCAAAACGGACGGGGATCCTCATACGGATTTCCTTTTCGTGCCTGCGGGAAGAGGCGGCATATCAACCATCCTAACGGGCGGAGCATCCCTTGTCAATCGCCGGACGGGGGGAGGCGCGGCTAAGCGTACCGAGGACCGGCCAAGGCCTCGTTTGACAGGGGCGGGATCGCCGTTTATATTGATAAGTCCAAATGGAGGCCTTCCATGTATTTCGGAGACCCGACGTTCTTCCTGCTGATTCCGGCCATTCTCCTGGCCTTATACGCCCAAGCCAGGGTCAAGGGCACTTACTCCCGGTATTCCCGGGTCATGGCCCAATCCGGCCTGACCGGCGCCGAAGCCGCCCGCTCACTCCTCAATACGGGCGGGGCCGGCGATGTGCCTGTCGAAAGGATCGCGGGCCAGTTGACCGACAACTACGACCCTCGGAAAAAAGTTCTCCGCCTGTCGGAAGGCGTCTATGACGGCCGGTCGCTGGCCGCCCTGGGCATCGCCGCCCATGAGACGGGCCATGCCCTGCAGCATCACAACCACTACGCGCCGCTGCAGTTCCGGAACGGCTTCTTTCCCGTGGCCAACATCGGCTCGACCTTGGCCTTTCCCTTGTTCTTCATCGGCCTTTTGACCAGCAGCCGGGGACCCAGCATCCTGATGGACATCGGCATCCTGCTTTTCGCCGCCGCGGTGCTTTTCAGCGTCGTCACCCTGCCCGTCGAATTCAACGCTTCGAAACGGGCGGTGCATATCCTCGAAACGCAGGGAATGCTGAACGGACAGGAGATCGCCGGCGCCCGCAAGGTGCTGTCCGCCGCGGCCTTGACCTACGTCGCGGCCACAACCATGGCCATTGTGCATCTCGTCCGGCTGTTGATGATCCGCGGTTCGCGGGATTGAAAACCGCCCAACCCTTTCGTTTCAGGGCCATCGCATACGCCGCGGCGGCCGGGAGAATTTCATGAAGAGACGAATCGCCCTTATCCTTCTCCTCGCCTCACTTACCGGGTTTGCGGCGGCGCCGGCCCAAGCCCAGGCCCCGTCGTTTCGGCTGGGAGAGACGGATTTCCTCCTGGACGGCAAACCCTTTCAGATTCTGGCCGGCGAGCTTCATTTCCAACGCATCCCGCCCCAATATTGGAAGGACCGCCTGCTCAAGGCCCGGGCCATGGGCCTCAACACCATCTGCACCTATGTTTTCTGGAATCTCCTCGAACCCGAACCGGGGCGCTGGGATTTTTCGGGCGCCAACGATCTGGCCGCGTTCATTAAAACAGCGCGGGAGGCGGGCCTCTGGGTCATCGTCCGTCCCGGACCGTATGCCTGCGCCGAATGGGATTTCGGCGGACTGCCGATCTGGCTCCTGCGGACGCCCGATATCAAGATCCGTTGCCTGGATCCACGCTATATGAAAGCCTGCGCGGCGTACGTCGACAGATTGGCCGGCCTGCTGAGGCCTCTTCAGATCCATAAAGGCGGCCCCCTGCTGATGGTCCAGATCGAAAACGAATACGGCAGCTACGGCAACGATCGGGGCTACATGCAGGCCTTGGAATCGCTGTGGCGCAAGGGCGGGATCGAGGTTCCGTATTACACCGCCGATGGAGCAACTCCCTATATGCTCGAAGCGGGATCGCTGCCGGGCTGCGCCATCGGCCTCGATCCGGGAACCAACGAGAAGGAATTCGCGGCCGCCGAGCGGCTGGGCCGCAGCGTCCCGATCTTCTGCAGCGAGCTTTATCCCGGTTGGCTGACCCACTGGGGCGAGAAATGGGCCCGAACGCCGTCCGAGGACGTCCTCANNCTTCTGGGCCGGGGCCAACATGGGCGACGCCTACGAGCCGGACGTGACAAGCTATGATTACGACGCCCCGCTCAATGAGCTGGGCCAACCGACACCCAAGTACTTTGCCATCCGCGACCTGCTGGCCAAGTTTCAGCCTGATGGAGCCAAGCTTCCGGATCCTCCCAAGGCCCTTCCGGCCATCGAGATCCCGGCCATCGCCTTCAAGGACTGCGCTCCGCTCTTCGAGAATCTGCCTCCCGCGATCCGGGAACCGCAGCCCAAGCCGATGGAATATCTCGGGCAAAACCAGGGCTTCATTCTGTATCGAACGGCCTTCCGCGGCCATTATTCCGGCAAGCTCAAACTCTGGGAGCTTCATGATTATGCCGATATCCACGTTGACGGGAAGCTGATCGGAACGCTGAGCCGGGCCCGCAAGGAAGACACGATCGAGATCCCCAAGTCCGATCCCCCGGCCCAGACGCTCGACATTCTCGTCGAAGGGATGGGCCATATCAATTTCAGCCAGCACATGATCGACCGCAAGGGCATCACCGATCGGGTCACTCTGAACGGAATGACCCTGATGGACTGGATGATCTATCCCCTGCCGATGGACGCCAAAGACATCGCCCGGCTCAAATTCGAACCGCTCGGCGAAGCGGGAAGGCCGGAGACGTTCTTTCGCGGATCGTTCGTTCTGGGCGGGCTGGGCGACACATACTTGGACATGAGCGGCTGGAAAAAAGGCGTCGTCTGGGTCAACGGCCATAACCTGGGGCGCTATTGGGAAATCGGACCGCAGAAGCGCCTCTATTGCCCGGCCCCTTTCCTAAAGAAAGGCCGCAATGAAATCATTGTCTTCGATCTGCACAGGTCCGTCCCCGCCGAAATCCGGGGCTTCAAATCACTGGAGTGAACCGAGGACGTCTCGCTGTTTCTATCACTCTATTAGATTGGGCTGTATTTCCGTCCATTGACGGCCATCGATTTCTAATGTAAAAAATCCAAGCATGCCGGAAAAAAACGGGTCCGATTCGGGTCTGAAGTCCTCCGGGACTCGACCGGTCCTGAATTCCTGGAAGGAAATCGCCGGCTATCTTCAAATCGACGTCCGAACCTGCCAACGCTGGGAAAATTCGTTTGGTCTGCCCATCCACCGGATCGGCCAGTCTTCGCGTTCCCGCGTCATCGCTTATCCGGACGAATTGGATAGCTGGCGGAGCCAAACTTATAAAGCAAAAAATGGAGAGGGCGCGGTTCCGGCGGAAGCCTCGATATCCCGGCCGATAAAACGGAAACGCGTCGTCTTACTTCTCGTCCCGGCAGCCGCCGTCCTGCTCCTCGGGGCGATCATTGGCCTTGATCGCGTTCCAAACAAGTTCCGCATTTGGGGTTCCCGGTTGATCGTTGCGAACAAGTTCGGGCTGCGACTGTGGAGTTTCGAGACCTCGCTTTCCAATCTCGAACAATTGCCGTTTTTTCAGGAGCGTTTTCAGGAAAAAAGGTACGTTACGGATCCGGATGTGGAAATGCCTCGATTCCCGCTTCTGCTCTTCCGTGATCTGGACGGCGACGGGAAAAGGGAAACCCTCTTTGCTCCGGAGACGACGGGCGATCGCGGAGGAGGCGGGCTTTTTCTTTTTGACGGCCGAGGCCGCCGGGTCTGGGAATTCCAATCCGGCCAAGATGTCCGCATCGGCTCAAGAAACTATCCCCCCAATTTCTCCATCAATCTCCTGGATGTCCAGGATTTCAACGGGGACGGCCGTCCGGAGATCCTCCTCGTTTCCCACTGTTTCAACGAATCTCCCACACGGATCGTTTTGCTCGATTTAAAAAAAAACATTCTCGGCGAATATTGGCATTTTGGACAACTGCCCGACTATGCCTCAGGCCCGGTCAGACCCAACGGAAAAAGCGATATTGTTTTCGTTGGCCAGAACAACGAGTTCGGATGCCCCATCCTTCTCGTCCTCGATCCCCTTCAAATGAGGGGATGTTCACCGCAAAGCCCGGCCTCGGCTTTCGCCGCCAAGGAAAAAGGAACGGAACGCTATTACATCCGTTTTCCAAACACCGAAATCGATCGGCTCCGCATACCGCGCGGGACGTTCAACTTCATCAAGCTTCAGGCCAATGGCCATTTTCTGTTGCAGACCCGCAGCCAGCTCCGCCTCGATTTCGAAGCCTCGTTTCAATCGCCTCAAATCATTCCGACGGACGCGTTCCTCATGGCTTTCGACAAAGCGTATAGGGAAAAACAAATCGATCATCCTTTTGAACGCCAGTCCTTCCTCAGCGCATATTCTCAGCAAATCCTCTATTTCGACGGCCAATCCTGGGTTTCGCATCCAACGATGTCCCATCCGAGTCCGCCGCCACAGCCGATTCCCGGCGTCCCGCACTGAAAAGTCTTTCTTTTCCGAAGATTGAATGGCCGATCTATCTCGCTCGGCACGCAGCGGCGTCACGACTGCGAAGCCGCCTCTCTCTCCCGGGAGCTTTCATTCGAAAACGACCGTGTTTCTCCCTCTCGTTTTCGCGGCCAGAAGCCGGTCGTCGGCGAGCCTCAGGATCTCGTCACCGGACATGGCCGGCACGTCTTCGAAAACGACCACTCCCATGCTGATCGTGATCCGGTGCGCGGGCGTCTCCGACTTCAATCGAAATTCGTGATCTTCGAGGCTCCTGCGGATTTTCTCGGCGGCCAGGAGAATTCCCTCCCTCGAGGTTCTGGTGAAGAGAATAACGAACTCATCGCCGCCATAGCGGCAGAAGACATCCCGGGAGAAGATGCTTTTCCGAATCTCCTCCACCACCTCCATCAGCGCTTGGTCTCCGTAAAGGTGGCCCAGCGTATCGTTGATTTTTTTAAACTTGTCGACGTCGACGATGGCCAGCCCGAAGTTCATGTCATGGCCCGCTTCGAGTGCGGCCGTCTTGAACTCGATCCGGTTCCTGGCCCGACGCACCTCGATCTCCAGGTACTGATCGAAGAAACGGCGGTTGTAAATGCCCGTGAGGCCGTCTCTCTCGGCCTGATGCTTCAGATTTTTATTCAACTCCTGGATTTCAGTGGTCCTCTCCGTCACTTTCAATTCCAGGTTTTTCCGGGTGTCTTCGGCCGATTTATAGAGAGCCAGAAGCTCGTTGAGCAGGACATAGGACCCGACCAGGACGACGATCAGAAAAGAGTATTCGCTGAGGTAGACGAAAGAATAAAAATGGGCCGCCACGGCCGTGTCGTTGGCAACGCCCAGGAAATAGGCAACCAGGCTTATGAGAATGAAGCAGGAATTCTTGTCCCTGGTCTGGGAAAAATGACGCCGGAGAAGGAACACGACGTAAAATATCCCGGCGATATTGGACAGAAGGCTGACGATGTAAACAAGTCCCAGCCGGCCTTCGTAATAAGTGGCGTGCAAAATACCGAATACGCTGACGTTCTTGACGGACGGACTGGACGGAGAAAGGGCGAACCGGTCATTCAGAATGATCGACAATGCCAGAAGCGTCCCAAACCATATCAGGATGATCGGGAGCACCCGGCTTTTCCGCTGCCGGGTGAGAATCATCACGAACAGCAGGATGAAAATACAAATGAAATTCCCCGATTGAAGCTGCAACCTCTGCCAAATGACCCCCTGGGCGACAGAATGGGAATTATAAAGACCGATGCAGAAAACATCATAGAGAGTGATGCTCAGGCAAAGAAGGGAAAAAGGAAGATGCTCGCGCAAATCCTTTCTGTGGAGATAGAGAAACAGATGGTTGGATCCGACATACAAAATGGCCGAAGCCATGGCTATCAGAGGATAGGAAACGGGATTCATGGGCGGCAATCCTTGTAACTGCACCGCCTTCTCAAATGCCGTCCTTGGAACTTGCCGCCAAGTTGAAAAAGGGGCATCCCCTCTTTTTTATAATGAATTTTCATACTCGGCGATGATTCTCCCCTTCCCACTATGTTAACAATATATCGCCGGCCCTGCGGCTATGTCAATCGCAGGGGCAAGCGGGGGCGGAAGAGCAGGCCGGGAAAGGCGAAGATTATCCGGCGATACGGGCCATCCGGTCCGTCGCGTTGTCTTGATCGTCGTCGCCAAGGCATTTCCTGCGGGCCCGTTTGACTTCCCCTAAGGCGCGTGATATTTAAAACATCTTCGATTTCAGCCTGCCTGGAGGTGTCTATGTCCCGCTTCCGGAAATCCCTCGTCCTGGCGTTCGCCGTTTTAATGGCGGCGGCCGCCCTGCCCGCCCAGACCCCGCCTGAAAAATTCCTGGGCTTCAAAGTCGGCGCGGATACCAAACTGGCCGATTACAACCAGATCAAGGCCTATTTCGAGCTCCTGGCAAAGGAATCGCCGCGCCTCAAGCTCCTGACGATCGGCGAGAGCACCATGAAGAAGCCCATCATCATGGCCGTGATCTCCTCGGAAGAAAACCTGGCCAAGCTCGACCGCTATCGCGAAATCCTCAAGAAGCTGCGCGACCCCCGCACACTTGCGGCGGACGAGGCCGCCCGGCTGTCCAAGGAAGGCAAAGCCATCGTGCTGATCACCTGCAGCCTCCACTCCAGCGAGATCGGGGCTTCCCAGATGTCCATGGAGCTGGCCTACGACCTCGTCACGGGCAAGACTCCCTACGACGCCAAGAAAATCCTCAGCGACGCCATCCTCCTTCTCTGCCCCACCCACAACCCGGACGGCGAGCAGATGGTCGTGGACTGGTACAAGAAATACGTCGGCACCAAGTTCGAGGGCGGCAATATGCCTTACCTCTATCATTATTATGCCGGCCACGACGACAACCGCGACTGGTTCATGTTCAACCTGGCCGAGACGCGGGCCGTCAGTAAGGTCCTCTATCAGGACTGGCTTCCGCTCGTGCACCTCGACCAGCACCAGCAGGGCTCCAACCAGGCCCGCATTTTCATCCCGCCGCTCATGGATCCTCCGCTGCCCAACGTCCACCCGCTCGTCTGGCGGACGGCCAACCTGCTGGGCACGGCCATGGCCTACGACCTTCAGGAGAACGGCAAGAGCGGGGTCGTCAACGGCCGCAGCTATACCGGCTGGTACATAGGAGCCTGCGACGATACTCCCTGGCTGCACAACTCCATCGGCATGCTGAGCGAGGCGGCCTCGGTCCGCCTGGCCACGCCGATCTACATCGAGCCTACGGAGCTCTCCAAATCCTACGTCGATAAAATGATGGACTTCGTCGATCCCTGGCCGGGCGGCTGGTGGCGCTTGCGCGACATCGTCGACTACGAGCTCATCATCTCCAAGAGCCTGATCAAATCGGCCGCCCTGCACAAGGAAGACCTGCTCTTCAACTATTACCGGATGTGCAAGGACTCGATCGAAAAGACCGAAAAAAACCAGCCCTATGCTTTTGTCATCCCGGCCAAGCAGCACGACTATCCGACCATGCTCAAGATGCTCGAAGTCCTGCAGATGGGCGGGGTCGAGATCCAGCAGGCCAAGGCCGAGTTCGTGGCCGAGGGAAAATTCTTCCCGGCGGGCTCGTTCGTGGTCAAGATGGCCCAGCCGTACAAGGCCTTCGCCTGGACGATGCTGGAAAAGCAGAAATACCCCGACATGCGGCAGTATCCCGGCGGCCCACCGGCGCCTCCCTACGACAACGCCGGCTGGACCCTTCCGCTTCAGATGGGCGTGTCATGTGAGCCCATCCAGGAATCGTTCGAGGCCAAGCTCGAGAAAATCGCTAAAGTCCCCTATCCACCGCTCCCGGCCGGTCAGGGCGGAGCCAATTTCGTCGTATTCGGCTCGCAGGTCAACGCGTCTTACCCGGTCGTCTTCGCCCTGCTCAAGGACGCCAAAGCCGAAGCCTGGCGGACCAAAGTGAAGATCAACCGCAAAGGCTATGACATTCCGGCCGGTAGCTTCATCGTCAAGAATTCACTTGAAGTCAAAAAGGCTCTGCCCGCCCTGCTGGAGAAGCAGCATTTGGCGGTCATTGATCTGGACGCCGTCGACGATATCGCCAAATCCCCCCTCAAATTCCACCGCGTCGCCCTCTACCAGTCCTGGCGCGGCAACATGGATGAAGGTTGGACACGCTATATGTTCGATGACATGGGCATCCCCTACACGACCATCCGCAATGATTACTTCAAAGGCCTCAAGGAGAAGAAGGCCGAGATCAAGGCCGACTACGACGTCATCGTCTTCGCCGATGAGAACGCCACCACCATCAAGTCCGGCCAGCGTGGCGGATTCGGCGGTCCCGGCGGCA
>PMCY01000179.1:10250-18509 GCA_003154255.1 Candidatus Aminicenantota bacterium
CGAAGGAGGCCGCGGCCCTCTTCGTCAACAGCCTGGCTTTCGACACGTCGACACCCGGCTTCGATTGGGATCGCAAGGTCGTGGCCGCCTATCCGGAGGACGAGATCCTCCAGAGCGGCTGGCTTCTGGGCGAAGACGTCCTGGCCCGTAAACCCGTGGTCGTGGACACCAAGTATAAAGACGGCCGGCTCATTCTGATCGGGATCCGCTGCCAGAACCGGGCCCAGTCGCACGGAACGTACAAGTTCCTGCTGAACGGGCTGATGTACCCCGAGAGCAAGTAGAAAAACGCCGATTGAATTTCAAAGGGGGCGGCCTGCGGGCCGCCCTTTTTTTAAGCGCGAAACGGTAAAATATTCGGCTGATGAGGGAACTCATTCCGTGATCCGCGCGAATTTTCTCAATCTATTCAAGACTTTATCTAATTCCTGGGGCGACTTGGATCCGATCTCCCACGAATCATCGGCGCTTGACGCGGCTCCGACGGCCCCGCCGAGGAGACCCCCCCATCGGCGCCTAATCGAATAGAGCCTCGCAGCCTCAAGCCAGGCGTTCGGCTTTGGTCAGCTTCCAGCAGTCCTTGCAGATCGGCTCGTGTTCATGGCCGCGTTTGTGGAAGAAGCGACCGCAACGCGGACATTCGATCATGTCGTCGGGCTGGGGTTTCGCCTCGATCGATCCCTTGCTTTTGAAGATAGAGGACAGGGACAAGTGTGCCATGGGCCCTCCCTTTCCGTTCCTTTCGATGATGGCCCGATTATAACACCTCCGGGATCGTCAAGCGAGGCAAGGTCGAGTTCTCACAAGGCCATCCCTTGGCCTTATGAGGGCGCGACCCCCATTCGTTAAAAATCGGTGATGACCGCTTTGATCAGCGCGGTCAGCGCGGCCAGGTCCCGGCTGTCGATCTTCTCGATGAACGAATGGGCGTAAGTGCCGGGCCAGGAAATGGGGATGTCCACCGCCCCCCCGGCGATGAAGACCGAGCCGTCGTTCCCGCCCCGCGAGTTGGCCACTTGGACCGGGATGGAATGGGCGGCGGCCAGTTTGAGCATTTTGCTGATCTCGGGTTTGGGTACAAGGCTGCTGCTGTCCAGGGCCCGCAGGACCGCCCCGGCTCCCAGCCGGGCGTCGGCGAAGCGCTTATTCTCCAATGGCGAGTCCGAGGAGACGAATGTGTCAATGGCTAGGATATAATCGGGCTTGAGGACTTTGGCCATGGCCGCGGCGCCGTTCAGACCGATCTCCTCTTCGACACTCCAGGCGCAAGTGATGGTCCGCCCTTTCAAGGAGGCCCAGTCCGTCTGGAGGACGGCGGCCAGAAGCGCGGCGCAGCCGGCCCGGTCGTCCACGGCCCGGACGGCGGCCACACCGGGACCGAGGTCGACGATATGCTTCTTGAAAATGACCGGATTGCCCTCCGCCACGCCCAACGCCCGGACCTCGGCCTCGCTGCCCGCCCCGAGATCCATTTCATGGGTTTCGGGGTTGTAAGGCTGGGGCTTAGCGGCGTCGTAGTCGGGCCGGGGCACCATCACGCCTTCGACCGGTCCCTTGACCGTATGGATGACGAACGGCCGGGCCTCACAGGCCTGGGGCAGGAAACCGGGCCGGCCTTTGAGCCGGACGAGGCCTTGGGGCGTGATCTTGTCGACGGTGAAGCCGAGCTCGTCGGTATGAGCGACGAACATAATATGGGGATGGCCCGTCCCGACCGTGAACCACATGTCGTTTTTGGCGTCGCGTTGGACTTTTAGGGACCTGGGCAGGGCGGCCTGTATGAAATCCATCACCTTTGCTTCCTGGCCGGAGATCCCCGGGATCATGACGATCTGCCGGAAAAGGTCCCAGTCGGAAAACGGATTTTGGGCATAGGCGGCCGAACCGGCCGCGAAGAGGGCAAAACCCAGGAAGAGCGACCGGCGGCGTCTCATTTCAGCCTCCCTTCCTTGATGATTTCCGCAAGGAGCGAAGCCAGGGCCCGGACATCCTTGAGGGCCACGACTTCCGACGGCGTTCCGGCGTAACGAACCGGAAGGGCCAGGCCGACGGCGTCACCGCCGTCGGAGGCGAAGGGCGCGAGGAGGGGCGATTCCACACCCGTCCGATATTGGAGCGGAATTTTCTTTTGGAGAGCGGCGGCCTCGACCGCTTCGCGGACCTTCGAAGGCCCTTCCTTGGCCAGGACGAGGACGATCCCTTTTCCAAGGAAGGGGCTGTTCGGCCCATGATCGGCGATAATCGTGTCCAGAACGATGGCCTTGGCCGCCCCAAGCTTAGCCCGGACCCGGGTCAGCCCCAGCGAGGCCCGCGTCCCTCGGGCCGGAAACCTCGATTGAGCGGCCCAGACGATATCGGCGGCGAAAGCCTTGTCCGGGATCATCTCCTGGGCCGCAGCGATCAGGGCGGCGCACAGGGCTTTCTGGCCCAGCGCCGGTCCCGACCATTGCTCATTGGCCAGCGTCGTCAGGTCCGGCCAGAACGTCACGGGATCGAGGATCTCGATTCCCTTGGCCCTGGCCTCCGCTTCGCTTCGCACGCCCAGATCGACAAAAACGAGATCCAGAGTCAGGTCCCTGGCCAACTGGTCCCGCCGCTCCCGGGTCAGGAGGTGCATGGACGGTTGGGATACGACCCCATAGACCGGCTTCGCTTTGGCCATGATGACCACCGGATGGCCGAGCAGGAACGAATCATAAATAGGTGTGGGCGGAGGCACGGCCCGATCGAGGGTCAGATATCCGTCGGCCGCGAAGCCGCTGACCACATAGCCGAATTCATCCAAGGGGGCCACGATGGCCGGGCCTCCGGCGGTCCCCAATTTCAGGTAAACACCGCCCAGGTTATCGGCCGAAAGCGCCGCGGTCTTGGGCAGGAACCCGGCGATCCTGGCCGCCAGGAACTGTTCGTTGCCCGTAACCGACGGGATAGAAAAAATCTCTTTGATCAGTCCTGTTACCTCGGCCGCCGCCGCCGAGCCGAGGGCGACAAACAGAAAGGCGATCCGGGCCAGCCGCCAGACTCCACGCTTCATGATTCCCTCGCGGAATTTTCAGATAAAAAACGCTAAAAAAATCAAATCGGGGTCGCGGATCGGGGTCGCGTCTACAGTTCGCTAGCTTTGAGACGTTTTGAGAGCGGATATTTCAAAATTAGCGAACTGTAGACGCGCCCCCAAAAGACGACCCCGAAAGAAAGCCGGGCGCGGCTACTTTTTGATCTCGGCGCTGACGCCGACCATCTTGTAGACGATCGTGACCTTGGCGCCGACGGCCAAGGCGCCGCCCGTGACACTGAGGTCCGCCGTGCGGCCGACTTCCCAGACTTCCTTGTTGCTCTTCTCCACGGTGATGGCGGTGTCGGTCACGGTGGTGATCTTGCCCGTGACCTGGTAGGTTTTGGGGCCGGCGGCGACGGCCAGCAGAAAGACCACGACCAAACCGATCATGACGATTCCGGCCAACATTTTTTTCATGGGGAACCTCCTGTGACGGAAATCATAGTGAAAATCGCGGACAGGGTCAAACAGGCTACCCCCCGGGGTACCGGAATCATCCGCTCGGGTCGCGAATCGTCAGCCTTGGAAAAGCTTGACGGCCGCCTCGATGTTGGAGACATCGACGATAACGGCCTGGTTAGTCCCCTTGCGGCTGAGCGTCCCATAGCAGTAATCGATNNGTCAGCTCGGCCAGAGCGCCGGGCCGGTTCTCCAGCTCGATCAGCAGGACATCGCGCAGCTCGACCGTATAATTCAGCTTTTCCAGCAGCTTGACGGCCTTGTTGAGGTTTTTGACGTAGATTTTTGCCGCGTCGTGGAAAACGCCGATGGCTTCGATGTTGATTTCATTCTCGGCCAGATAGCCGCACAAGTCGCCCAGGGTGGACGGCTTGTTCTCGAGGATGACGAAAAGCTCGGTGATGCGTTCCATGCAGCCTCCTTGGAGCGTTTAAAGGGATGGGACCGAAGCGGTTCCGGCGGGGTTTGAAGAACCGCGGCGCGAAAAACCAACCTCGCGGCATCCCATTTCCTTGATGAATTTATTTTACCACGAATGCGGCGCGTCAATCGAAAATTTTCCCCGGGTTGAGGATGCCGCGCGGGTCGAAGACTTTCTTGATTCCGCGCATGAGTTCGATCTGGGCCGGCGGCAGGCTCATCGCCAGGTAGGGCTTCTTGACCAGGCCGATTCCGTGCTCGCCCGAGATGACGCCCCGGCGGGCCATGCCGTCGGCATAGATTTCGTCGCGGATCACTTCGAGCGAGGAGCGCCATTCCTCCTCGGCCATGGGCACGATCCGGCCGTCTTTATAGCGGGCCTTCATGATGTGGGTATGGACGTTGCCGTCGCCGGCGTGTCCGAACGTCGGCAGCCAGACGCCGTGGGCCTCGGCGATCTCCTGGACACGCTTGACGTGGGCGGGGATTTCGGCGCGCGGCACGCAGACGTCGAGGATCTCCACGGTGTAGGCTTTCAAGGCCTCGTAGATCTTGGAACGGATGGCCAGAACGTTATCCTGCTTGGCCGGCGTGTCGGCAATGAAGACATCCAGGGCGCCCATTTCCAGGGCCGCTTCGGCCAGGGACTCGGACAGTCGATCCATCTCCTCCTCGGAGACGGCGTCCAGGATGACGAGGAGATGGGTGTCGCCGAGGTGCGTGGGCCAAGTCTTCTGGAGATGTTCCTCGCTGATGCGCAGGACGTCGAGGGGAACGAACTCCAGGGCCAAGGGGATGATGTCCCGCTGGAAGAGGACGGGAACGGTACCGATGGCCGCTTCGAGCGATTCGAAGGGGATGACCAGGGAGCGGGTCAAAGCCGGCTTGGCCCGGAACTGAATGACCGCTCTGGTAATGACGCCCAGCGTCCCTTCCGAGCCGATGAAGAGGTGCATCAGATTGTACCCGGTGCTGCTCTTGATCAGCTTGCCGCCCAACTGAAGGACATCGCCGGACGCGGTGACGACCTCGATCCCGCGGACGTAATTGCGGATGACGCCATACTTGACGGCCCGGCTGCCGCCGGCGTTGGTGGCGATCATGCCGCCGATGAGGGCGCTTTCCTCCCCGGGGTGGGGCGGAAAATCGAAGCCGGCTTCGGCCACCGCCTGCTCGAACTGGATGAGGGAAACCCCGGCTTCGACCACTGCCATCTGATTCCCGGCATCGATCTCGACTATGGCGTGCATCCGCTCCATAGAGAGGACGATCCCCCCGGCGACGGGCACGCACCCGCCGCACAATCCGGTCGCCCCTCCCCGGGGCGTGACCGGGATGAGGTGTTCGTTGGCCAGGCGCAGGACGGCGGCGGTCTCCTCCGTCGTCTTGGGGCGGACGACGACGTCGGGACGACGCTGAATGTCGCGGAGGGAGAATTCGTCATGGGAGTAGGTATCCAGCCGGTCGGGATCGACAATGACGTTGTCGGGCCCGACAATTTTTCTAAGATCGGCGAGAATGATCGGGTCGATCGATGATTGCATGGTTGCCTCGCTATCCCGCGCGGCACAGCCCGGCGGCAAACTTGCCCTAAATGTCAGCGCAGGCCGCGCGGAGGGTTCTTGGCGAAATAGATCCGGCGCACGGAGGCGAGGGGAAATTTGTCTCCGGACTCGAGCTCGAATTCCCGCTTATCGGAAGCGAAAACCGTAATCCGGCCGGAGGTGACGTCCCCGCTTTTAAGGAAGACATAGTGCTCGTTCGTCTCGATGAGGTTGCGCTCATTAGGGAAATTCCACTGCTCGTTTTCGCAATTGATCATCCACAGATCGCGCAGAGGGAAGCCGGTCCCATCCTTGAGCTCGAGCGAGGATTTTTCAGCGTTGATCTCGAGGATTGTTCCGATCACGATGTCGCCGTTCTTGAGAAAGATCGCCTGTTCCCCGGCTTTAAGTTTCTGGCCCCGGGCGACGCCGCAGACGAGTATCCATCCAACCAAGCCGATCAACGCCGCTTTCTTCATACCCGTGCTCCCGGGAAAATGATAGATAAAATTTGACGATTTGGCAAGTGCCGTGAAGGCGGAATTGGATTATTGACGCGACGGGCTTTGCAGTCCTCCGCCTTGGCTGGGACCCGCCGACATTTTTACCCGGTTTGGAGGAAAGACGCGATTCGGATACAATGCCCACGGATTTCCAAACAATGATATCCTTCTGGAAGGCCTTCGCTCTATGGCTGGCCGTGGTCCGCGCGGCGGCCTTCCTGGCGCCTCCCCAGACTAACCTGGTCACCGCGGCCGACGCCACGGTCCGGATGGATGCGGCCGCAGCGGCGCCGTCGCCCATCCCCATCCCGGCCCCTTCGCCCGCCTCGTTCCTGGCTTTCGGCGACGCCGACCTGCGGAAACAGGTGGAATCCGATCCTGCCTCTCTCGGCTCGCTCTCGGTCGGATCGCCGGGCGGCGGGGTCCTGATCAACGGCATCGTCTTTCCCTCCGATCCGAAGTGGACGCTGGCCAACGCCGACGGCAATTTTGCCACGGCCGAAACGATCGGCTTCGTCCGGCGGGCGATCGAAAACGTTCACATCCTCTTCCCGGACACGCCGCCGCTGACCATCGGCGACATCAGCAACCCCCAAGGCGGCCAATTGCGCCGTCACGCCGCCCACCAGGTGGGCCGCGATGTCGACCTGGGATACTTCTACAAGCCGGGCAAAGGCGTCTGGTACACGCCCGGCACGGCCGCCAACCTTGACCTGCCCCGCAATTGGGCCCTGGTCCGATCGCTTCTATTGCTCACCGATGTAGATACCATCCTCCTGGACAACCGCATCCAGAAGGCCCTCTATGATTACGCCCTCTCCATCGGTGAGGATAAAGCCTGGCTGGGACATATCTTCCAATTCATCCTCGGCTGGAAGAACGCCCCCATCGTCCACATTCCCCTGCACCGGACCCACTACCATGTCCGGTTTTTCAACCGCACCGCCCAGGAGCTGGGACGGCGGGCTTATCCCTTCCTTATCGAGCTGAAAAAAATCCCGCCGCCGGTCTTCACCATCCCCCATTATGTCCGGGCCGGAGAGACTTTGGGCCACCTGGCCGCGCGCTACGGATCGTCCGTGCGGGTCATAGAACAGACGAACGGCCTGAGGGGCAACCTCATCCGGGCCGGACAGACCCTGCGCATCCCGCTCAAAGGCGCGGCCGCGCCGCCCGCCGCCGCGCTCGTCATCCCGGCCCGGCCTCTCGCGCCGCGCACCCCGGCAATACTGGCGGCCGTGGAATGGCCGACCCCATTATCCGTATACGGAGACGATTTGGCCCGCCTGGCACGCAGTCCGCTCCCCATCCGGTTCTAGAAAAGATATCCGGCCGAAATCAGTCCAGCGCCCGGATCAGATCCTCGATCAGATCGTCCGGATCTTCGACGCCTACGGACATGCGGATGAGCCCGTCCGTGACACCGATCCGGAGCCGGTCCTCAGGAGTCAGGCCCGAATGGGAGGTCGCCGCCGGACGCGTCAGGAGCGATTCCACGCCTCCCAGGCTGGGGGCAATGAGAGGAATCGTCACCCGGCCCATGAAGGTCCTGGCCGCCGCCTCTCCGCCCTTGAGCTCGAAGCTGAGCATGCCGCCGAAACCGTCGAATAGCCGGGCGGCGAGGGCGTGGGCGGGATGGTCGGGCAGGCCGGGATAGTTGACTCCCGCCACGGCCGGATGCGCGACAAGCGCGCGGGCGANNGATATCGAGGGCCAGGAGGCATTTCGAAACGAGATCGGCCCGGCCGATGATCGCGCCCCCGACGATATCGGAATGGCCGTTCAGGTACTTGGTGCAGGAATGGAGGGACAGGTCGAAGCCGTGCTCGGCCGGACGGAAATTGACCGGCGTCGCAAAGGTATTGTCGATCATGGAGATCAGGCCATGAATCCGGGCGAACGAGGCCATGGCCTCGAGATCGGGGATCTGCATCAGGGGATTGCTGATCGTCTCGACGTAAATCGCCCGCGTCTGGGGGCGCAGTTTGGCCGCCCAGGTCTCGGGCCGGGCCGGGTCAATGAAATCATGAGACAAGCCGAAGCCGGGAAGCTCCCGGGTCAGGAAATCGTAGGTTCCGCCATAAAGGCTGGATTGGGCCAGGACATGGCCGCCGGGGCGCAGGATGGCCAGGAGCGCGGTGGTGATGGCGGCCATACCGCTGGCCGCAACAAGGGCAGCCTCGGCGTTCTCCAAAGCCGCCAGCTTGGCGTGCAAGGCGGTATGGTTGGGGGTGTTGTTGAGGCGGATGTATCGAATATCGTGGTAATGGTCTCC
>PMCY01000179.1:18636-26804 GCA_003154255.1 Candidatus Aminicenantota bacterium
CCCGAGCGAGGCCAGCCCCCAGAGATAATGGGCCTGGGCGTTTCGGGCGGCCGCCGACTGCTTCTCGCCGAACTTCTCGAAGAAGTCCATGGACGGCGCGGTTCGGAGCCGTTCATCGGCCGCGGAGCGCAGGGCCTTGAGTTTTTCCTCCGCCTCCCCGCCGCGCCCCAGCTTTCGCAAAGCCAGCGCTTCAAAATAGGCCGGTTCGGAAGGAGGATGTTTGTAAGAAACGGCCTTCTCGAACGCCTGCCGGGCCGGGCCTGCTTCCGTCAAGCCCTCATGGGCCAGCCCCGCGAAATACGAAATCCTGGCCGAGCCTCCACCGCCTGCCGGGGCCGCGGCTTCCAGATTCGGCGGATAGGTCGCCGCCGCCTCGAAGTCGCGCAGGGCTTCGCGCCACTTCCCCGCCTCGATAAAATTTATCCCGCGCAGGAGGTGCGCTTCCGTGAAAATTCCATGAATCTCGCCGCCTCCCTCCCAGACATGGAAATGATGGCCGTCGATGAGCTCGATAGCCCGGTCATACCGTCCCGTCTGAACCAGAAGCCTGATCTCCCGGGTCAGAGCATCGTCCCGCTTGACCAGAGTTTTGTGGTTCTTTTCCAGCAAAGCCAGGCGCTTGGCCGCGGGCGCCCCGGCGGCTTCATATATCCGGTCGAGCTCTTCCAAGAGCTTGGCGTCCTCGGGAGCGGCGGCGACGGCCGCCTCGTATTCTTTGACCGNNCAGGCCAGGGCCGCTTCGGGCTGAAGGTCAAAGAGCAGGTTGCCCAGATAATAGGGGGCCCGGGCATCGGCCGCATTGACCGATTGGGCCCAGCGTAGAATGTCGACCATCTCTAATTGGAAGGGGAATCCGTAATCGGCCGGAGCCGCGGCAGCGGCGCGCAGCCTCTCCTCCGCCCGTGTCTCGTCGCCTTTCTGGTGGAGAAGCCAGGCCTGCCAATAAAGGATGAGAGGAAAATCACTCGATCCTTTCCTGTTCAGGGCGATCAGCCGCTCCAGCGCCTCGAGGCCTTCGTCCCAAAATCCGACCCGGGCATAATCCGCGGCCAGCTCGAGCGCGGCCGGCGGAGCATCGCGGATAAGCGCGGACAGCTTTTTCAATACGGCTCTGCCCTCGTCCGAGCCGGCGCCTCCGCGCAGCAGGGCCGACTCGTTCCAGCCCCAGAAATCCAGCGGATCGAGAGCCAGCGCCTCGGCCGCCGCGATTCGGGCCTTGTCCAGATCGCCCACCTTGCGCCGCAGGGCGGCTTCCAGAACGCGGGACCGCGGGTTCAGGGCATCGGCGGCCCGGGCCCGCTCGATCCGCTCGAGGGCTTGGGCAAAGTCTCCGGCGCGCGCGGCAATTTCGGCCAGGGCCAAGAGGGACGCCGCCCTCCGGCCGTCATCCCAGGAAGCGCGGTGCAGGGCATCCTCCGCCTCGTGCGTTTTGCCCAGCGCCCGGCGGACGATNNGCTTCGCCGTACATTCCTCGCTTCAGATAGAGGACCGCCAAGGCGATATTCGTGCGGTAATCACCCGGGTCGCGCCGCAGGGCCTCCTCATAATAAGGATAGGGCTCCAAGGCCGGGTTATAAAACTGCTCCAGTCGCAGTCCGGTCAGATAAAGCTCTTCCACGGTGGCGATATCCTTGGGAGGCCCGGGGGGCGCGACCGCCGGGGGAAGCTCGGGTTTTTCGTTTTTAGCCGGCGTAAAGCGCACCAGCTCTCGGCCCTCGGCTGTGATGAGCGAAAGGGAAAGTGCGCCGGGATCGATGCCCTCAGGGACGGGAGTTTCGCGGACAAAGGGCCGGTCCGGGCCGAGGGAAATCTTTTCCTCGTAGACCGTGCGGATCCCGAGGGACAAGACGGCCCGGGCGTCGGGATAATCGCGGGTGGCATAGAAGCCCAGCCGGGCTTTCCGGCCTTCGGCAATCGTCAGCTCGCAGGCGGCGTCTTTCGTCGCCGCCTTGACCCCGCCGGTCGCCCGAAGCGGGTACCACCATTGTTTGACCGAGCGCGTCTCGCAGGGTTGGGTCCAGCTGTAATCGGGCTGGTTGTCCGAAAACGAGCCGAACATCAGCTCCGCGTAGGGGCCGTCCGCGTCGGTCAGAATCTTTTCCCAGAGCGCCCCGTCGGAGCCGGTCCCCCAGGTCCACAGTTTTTTTCCCGGGACGAAATTGTGGTCGGCGACAAAGCAGATGCCGGCATCTTTGCCGTGATCGTATCCGGCCAGGAAATTTCCCTCGCCGTTAAAAGCGAAAAACGAGGTCGGCCGGACGTGGCTCTTCCACCACGAGACGTCGACGCCGCCGCGGTAATCCTGGCCGTTGAAGATCTCCGTGGAGACGGGCCAATGGGAGAACTGATTCTTGCCGTGGAATGTGGCCAGCGTCGTATCCGGGGGGAAGATGACCTGGTAATCCGGATTGGCGCTGATCGCCGCGTTGGCGAAACAGAGCATGGATTGGGCCAGGGGTGTGCGGTTGAAGACGCGGATCGTCACCTCCACGGCCGAGGAATCCGGCCGCAGGGTCAGGCCGACGATCCATTTCGTCCGATGGCGCAGCTCGATTTCTCCCACCCAGACGGTGGCGCTTCCGTCCGCGCTGTTGACGATGAGGTGGTCGACGGGCAGAAAAGTCGTGGCCCGGTGGTGATGGGGGACGTTCCATTCCACCCCGCCCGAGATCCAGGCCCCCAGCATACCGATGAGGGCCGGTTTGATGACATGCTGGCGGTAGATGAAGTCATACCCATTGGTTTTGTCCTGGGCGGCGAACAGCCGGCCGCCGATCTCGGGCAGGACGCACAGTTTGAGGTATTTATTTTCCAGATAGACCGCCTTGTAGGGCTTGTCCTGCTTGAGATCGCTCAAACGATCGAGAAAGGCGTAGGGATAAACCGGCCCCTTGGCGCCTTGGTAGGCCCGGCCGTTGAAGAACATGGGGTTGGGCTCGGGGGGTTCAACGAGGTAGGTGGGGAGGACGAGCGTTTCCTCCCAGACGCGGGCGCCCGTCTGGGCGGATAATCCCACGGCAAGGGCAAAAAGCCCGGCCAGGCCGATGAACACGCGGAACGTTTTCGGCATGGGTTTGCTCCTTCAGTTCGAGGGGACGCGCCTTTCGACCTCAACCGAGATCATGGCTCTGCCGCCGCCGGATCCGGCGTCGGATAAGAATGATGGCCAGGACGATGATGAGAATGATCAGAACCAGAGGGCCGAAGGTCAGGAGTCCCGCGCCGGCGAGAAGGGACACCGGGTTCCAGGACGGTACGGAGGCGAAGCGGCCCTCGGGTTTGCCGTACCGCAGCGGGATGTCCGGAATGCCGTCACCGTCGCGGTCAGGAAACGATTTCAGGGCCGCGGCCAGGGCGACCCATTCCTTGATTGGTTGGACTCCCGGACGGACCGGGTCGCCGTCGACGATGGCATCCTTCAGTTCGGGCAACGGGCGTCCGGCGCGGTCCTTGGCCTGCATCTTGAGGATCCCGTGCGAAGCCCGGGAGATGTAATCGACCATCAGGCCGGTATAGTAGTTCGTACAGATCCGGTAAAGTCGGCCCATTTCGATGGGCGCATAGGATCCGTCCGGCTGAAGGATGGAAACGTCGTGGGCCCTCTCGAAGGGCATCCGATGGGGATTGGAAGTGAAACGGACGCCGGAAAACTGCAGAAAGGCGCCCGACTTGCGCGGTCCGACCGAGGGACTGACTTCGAGCAAACGACGGATCTCCCGGCCCCGAAGATAGAGGGCGATCAGCGCATAGCCCGGCGTCTGGGCATCGTCCCAGCCCAGGGACAGAACGCGGAAAGCCGCCTCCACGGTGACCGGGCCCGGCAGGATGGTGTCGCGGAAGCTGCCTGAGGGCTCCACGACCAGGGCGATCGGATCGTATGCCGGGCCCTCGGCCTTTCGCACGGCCTCACGGAAGGCGTCGGTGATCAGGTCGCCCAGGCCGGTCTCCGCATCAATATTTTCCATCTCCTCCGGAGTGGCCATGGAAAGTGAGTTCTCGGCCAGGACCTGATCGTAGGAAAATCCCAAGGGCTGGAGGTACTCGCGGTCGACGGTGTCTTTGAATTCCGAAATGGCCGCCTGAATCTTCGGATCATCGGGGATGTTCGGTGTGATCGGCCGCAGAGCGTAGGAAACAATACGGGCGCCGCCGGTATTAGACCAAGCCAGTTCCAGTCGGCCTAGATACTCGCCCTGGCCGCCGGCGGAAACGATGATCGCGCCGCTCCGGTCCATCGGCCTGGCCAGGACGGAATGCGAGTGGCCGCTGACGATGACGTCGATGCCGGGAACGGCGTCGGCCAAGCGGACGTCCTCGGACCGGGACGGATCGGCCGCCGTACCGGAATGGGACAGGGCGATGACGATGTCGACATGTTCTCGATTTCTAAGGACATCGACGACGCGGCGGGCCTGGGCGATCGGCTCGGCGGCGACGGCCGGGGCGATGAACGGCGAATCGTCAGCCGCCCCCAGTCCCAACAGGCCGAATAGGCCGATGCGGAGGCCGCCCCGTTCCAGAACAAAATAATCGCGCACCGGATAATCAGCAAAAGCCCTGGCCACTCCGGGCTCCATCCCCGTCCCCAGGACGATGTTGGAAGCGACGAGCGCCGGTACGGCCCCTACGNNAGGGCATGAAAGAGCGTGCCCATGCTGAAATCGCCGGCATCGACCGCCAGGGTGCGGTCCGGGCCGGCCTCCCGCTCCCCGCGGACGAGCGTGGCGATCTTGGCCCATCCGCCGCGCTCGGCGACGAGGCCGCCCGGCAGGATTGTGCGCCGGGGCAGGAAGCTGGAATGGAGGTCGTGGGTGAACAGGAGGACCAGCGATTTCTCGGGCGTCTGAACCAGACCATTCGGGACCGCCGTCCCGCGTGGGATGGCGGCCAAAGCCAGGGCTGCGCCGCAGAGCCAACCGATCGCCGCCGCCAAGGCTTTCGCCTTTCTCATCGCCGCATTCTCCTCAGATCCCGTTCCGCCCCTCTCAGACCGTCCAGGCCGACGGCAGGAAGAGCTTGGCATAAAGATCCAGGGCATAGCGATCGGTCATGCCGGCGATGAAATCGCCGACGCGGATCTCCGGCGGGTCGCCGGCCGGATAATCCTTGATATACTCGCCCGGATTCTTCAGGGCCATGTCGAAAAGGTCGCGGATGATCTTTTCCGTCTTGCGCAGCTCGTTGCGGGCGAATTCATTGTAATACACGCGTTCGTAAAGGAATTCCCGGAGCTCGACCACGGCCTTCATGATCTCATCGCTCATGGCGATGCGTTCCAGGCCGGCCTTCAGACTGGCCTGGATGACATCGCCGACCATCTTGTCGATGCGGGTGGCGTTCCAGCGCCCCAAGACACCGACGGGTCCCTTGGGGATGTCCGTCTCCTTGATGATTCCCGCCCGCAAGGCGTCGTCGATATCGTGATTGACGTAACCGATGACGTCCGAGATCCGGACGATCTGGCCTTCCAGCGTCGCCGGCAGGTCCTCTTTACGCCGGTCCAGGATCTTGCCCCGGCCCTTGGAATGGCGGGCGATGCCGTCGCGGACTTCAAAGGACAAGTTGAGGCCCTTGCCTTCGTATTCGAGCTTCTCGACCACGCGCAGGCTCTGGGCATAGTGAGTGAATCCGCCGGGGATGAGCTTGGCCAGGGTTTCCTCGCCCGAGTGGCCGAAGGGCGTATGGCCGAGGTCATGTCCGAGGGCGATGGCCTCGGTCAGATCCTCGTTAAGACGCAGGGCCCGGGCGATCGTCCGGGCGATGGCCGAGACTTCGAGGGTATGGGTGAGGCGCGTCCGGTAGTGGTCGCCGTAAGGAGCCAGGAAAACCTGGGTTTTATGCTTCAGCCGGCGGAAGCTCTTGGAGTGGAGGATGCGGTCGCGGTCGCGCTGGAAGCCGGTGCGGAAGGAATGAGGGGCCTCGGCGCGAACCCGGCCGCGGCTGTCGCGGCTCAGGCAGGCCTTGGGCGAAAGGATCTGGGCTTCAATCTCTTCCAACTGCTCCCGGATCGTCATGGAGGGATTATAACCCTGGAACGGTCCGGCCTCAACCTTCGCCGACGGCCCTTTGCCGGGGATTCGAAAAGGCCACGGAGGAGCCGAGGAAAAGCCCGTTTCCTATTGAGACCGGGCCCGGGTTCCCGTTACAATGGAAGCGGAGCACTAAACCATGTCCCAGATCACCGAAAATGTCCGTGCCTTGCTGGCCGAGCTGCCGGCGGGCGTCGAGATCGTCGCCGCGGCCAAGACGAAAACGCCCGCCGAAATCATCGAAGCCGTCGAAGCCGGCATCCGCATCATCGGCCAGAACTATGTCCAGGAGGCCCAGGCGGCGTTTGCCGCCGTCGGCCGCCGCTGCGCCTGGAATTTCATCGGGCATCTCCAGACCAACAAGGCCCGGAAGGCCGTCGAGATTTTCGACATGATCGAGACGGTCGATTCGATCGAGCTGGCCAGGGAGATCGATAAGCGGGCCGCCGCGTCAGGGCGAGACATGGCCATTCTTCTGGAGATCAACAGCGGCCAGGAGGAGCAGAAGGCGGGCGTTCAGCCGGACGAGGCGGAAGCCCTTCTTAGGGCCGTGGCTCCCCTGTCTCATGTCCGCATACAAGGGCTCATGACCATGGGACCGTTCGAGGGCGATCCGGAGGATTCGCGCCCTTATTTTCGCGTCACTCGGGGGGTGTTCGATCGTTTCAAGGCGCTGGGCCTGCCGGGTATTGAAATGCGCGTCCTTTCAATGGGTATGAGTCATTCTTATCGCGTCGCCATCGAGGAAGGCGCCAACCGCGTCCGCATCGGGACGAAGATCTTCGGACCCCGGAGGTAAACTGGAAGGCGTCCCCGCGTTTTTCTTATCGCCCGGCAGTTCGTCCTGCCGCCATGGAAATGATCTGCCTTTCGGCTTCCGTCTACTTTGAGAAACGCACCCTCCACTCGGTCTCGGAGTTAACGGATCGGGTGAGAGTCAATTCGGCCAGGCCCGCGCGTTGATCGATCATCCGGATCGAAGCGCCGGCGCCTGCCGCCCGGGCGTCCCGCGGCTGGAAACCGTTCAGAGCGATCACGATCTTGAAGGGCTCGCCGCCGATCACTTTGGCCGTTCCCCGCAGCTCGCGGCCCGGCCCGTCCCAAGCGCAGCGCGGCAGATCCAGGAGCCCCTGCATCACGTGGCGGCTGGTGGAAATGAACTGGGGATTGGGTTCGACCTCGTGCACGGACAGCATCCGCGCTTCGCCCGGGCGCAGGTTTTGTTCCAGGCGCGCATTTCCGGGAAAAACGCCGACAAAAGACTCGTTCCAGAAATCGAAAACGTAATAGCGCCCGGCCGGATCCAGGCCCAAGCCGCCTTCGGCGTTGGGCCGGCCCAGGTCGACGGCGACGCTCGAAGCGACTGGTTTTCCCTGCGGCTCGAGTTTTTCCCCCGCGCTTCCCTTTCTCCACTCGGCCGAATCGTAGGCGGTGTTATAGAGTGTCACCTGGTGCCAGCGGGCGTCGACCGCGTAGTCATAGACCCGAGGGAACTCGACACCGGAAAAAGCATCNNTCCCGGTTGTCGGGGCGACAGCGCATCGGGTTCTTGGCGTCCATGTCGTAGGCGGTGACGACCCGGTTCTTGTACCAACGCAGTCCGCAGCGGGAAGCCATAGCCGGATTGATGCGGTCGGTATCGCCCCAGACCCGCTGGGAGGCGACCAGGCCGAGCGTCACGTCCGAGCCGCGGCCGAGGTTGCGCTCATGGAGATAGCAATCCTCGCCCAGCCCTTCGCGGGCCAGCTTGAAGATATTCCGGTAGGCCCAGGCCGTGGTGGCATGATCGTCTTGGAAACCCCCGTCGAAAGCCCAACCCGTAGCCGGGTAATCGTACATCAGTCCGGCGACGCCGCCGCTTTTGAAATTGGCATAGACGTCCCGCATGTGGGCGATGAAACCCGGGTCGGTAAAGTCGTAGCCCCAAAGCGGGAAGACGTCGCCGTACCACCAGATTTCCTTGCCGTCCTCGCGATGTGTCGCCCGGACGTCGGTGCGGTTGAACAGCATGTGGCCGGGAAAGCGCGAAGCGTAGTCTTCGGACCGGCGGTTCGTCTGCATATAGAGCAAGGGAAGCCCGCCCCGGGAGCGGATGGCCTGGCCCCATTTTTTGATCGTCTCGTAGGGCGGCTTGAGGTG
>PMCY01000179.1:26837-27574 GCA_003154255.1 Candidatus Aminicenantota bacterium
TTGATGGCCGGCCCGCCGCCGTATTCGGGCACGCTGACATACCAGAGGCAGACGGAGGGGAACGTATAGGGACTGAGTTTTGTGATCTGGGCGGCCCGGACGGCCAAACCATACCGTTCCAGGGCCAGGAATGGATCGTCGGTCGCGAAATCGACGTAATATTTATCGGGCGGAAAATAGCGGCTTCCGGAATCGACCAGTTTTCCCACCGGATCTTCGCTCCAGACCCCCACGGCCAGGGAGTTTGCGATAATTCCGGCAGGTGCTGGATCGTTCGGCGAACCGGAAACCGCGGCCATTTTTTCGGCCCGGGCGAATTTCTCGAAGTCCGTATAGGTCAGGCCGCCGAGGACGAACGACCGCCGCCCCGCCCCTGCGCCGAACGTGGCCAGAAGATTGTTGCGCGAGCGCAGGGTTTTGTCCTCGATAACCCGCGTCGGCTCGCCCCCGCCGTTGCCGTCCAGGAAGAAGAAATTCTCATTCAGCGGAGCGCCGTCGAAAGCCCGCCCATCGAGAGGCTGAAGACGGCGGACGCGAACCGGGTAGCCGGTGGCGTTGTCTAGGCCCAGTCCTAGAACGACGGCCGAACGGCCGTCATAAAGTGTGATCTCGAGAAGAAGCGCCGGATAGCCCGCCGAAACGCAGGACAATGCCAGCGTCCGGCCCCGGCCCAGGGCGTCCTCGACCGTCCTTTCCGACCATGTACGCTGCTGGCCGGCGGCGCGGCTTTCCGCCAC
>PMCY01000200.1:0-434 GCA_003154255.1 Candidatus Aminicenantota bacterium
GGTATCACCGGGAAGAGGGGAACGCGAAACGGCCTCTCGGCCTCCGGATGCGTTTTGCGCATGATCAAAACCGCGCCGCAGACGATGACGAAGGCCAGCAAGGTCCCGATGTTGACCAGCTCGGCCAATAACTCCAGCGGCAGCGCAGCGGATAATATGGCCACAAAAAATCCCACCAGGATCGTCGATTTCCAGGGTGTGCGGAACTTCTCATGCACGGCGCCGAAGAACTTCGGAGGCAGAAGGCCGTCGCGCGCGATGGCCAGCAGAACGCGCGGCAGGCTCAGCATCATGACCACGAGCACGGACGTGATCCCGGCCAAAGCCCCCAGCGAGACCAGAAACTGGGCCCAGCCGAGGCCGACCTGTTTAAAGGCCTGGGAGACCGGCGCGTTAACGTCGATCTGGTTGTAGGGGACCATGCCCGTCAGGAC
>PMCY01000200.1:533-832 GCA_003154255.1 Candidatus Aminicenantota bacterium
GGATTGATGTAAAAGGCCCCGACCACGATGACGAAGACCACGATGATCAGCTTGAGGATGACCATCGAGGCGTTGAACGTCGCGGTTTGGCGGATCCCCCGGACGAGAATGATCGTCACCAGGGCCGTGATGACGATCGCCGGCAGGTCGATCCAGCTTCCGCTGGCGCTGATCTTGCCCGTGGCCGTGTTGAGCTTAAACGGCGCCCAGCCGATGATCTTGGGAATATAGAGCTTGAACGTGCTTATGAAATCCTGAAAATAATGCGACCAGCCATGGGCGACGGTGGCCGAGGCGAC
>PMCY01000200.1:878-14660 GCA_003154255.1 Candidatus Aminicenantota bacterium
CCCGTGCCGATGATGGCGCCGACGCCGAGGCTCGTGAGCGTCACGGGTCCCAGGATTCGGCGGAGCCTGTTCTCACCGTGGAGCTCCTCGAGGAGCACGTGAAGGGGTTTTCTTCGGAAAAGCGGACTGGCCATTTTCACCTCATTCTCAATCCTTGGGATCTTGAAAAAGCCCGAGGCGGCAACGACAAGTAGGCCATGATACAAAAACTGGAGAATCAATGTCAACCTGAAGCCGGAGATCCCCGGAGGGGCGCGCCGTTTCGCGGTCAGACGCCGGGATTCCCGGCTTCGGGCGGCTCGATGTGGATGAGGACGCGGCCCAGGCGGGGCGCGCGGCGGCGCAAGGCCAGTTCGAAGCGCTCGGTGAAACGGTGGGCATCGGCCAGGTCGGTGGCCGCGTCGACCGTGCAATGGAAGGACACCACGACCTCTCCCGCGACGGTTTTGAGCTCGATATCGTGGGGATTGCACTGCAGACCCATCCGGGGAGCCAGCTTGGCGATGATCCGCCGGATGCGCTCCTCCTCGCCGCCCGCCGCGCCGTCGGCGGCGGCTTTGTTCCGGACCGGTTCCAGGTGCGAGACGACATGGCCCAGGCCGGGGATCTCCCGGCGGACGGCTTCTTCAAAGTCCGTGGCCCGGGCGTGGGCGGCGCCCACATTGGCGGCGTCCTTGATTTCCAGGTGCAGGTCGAGCTCCGGGCGGCCGTCCTCGTCATAGATCAGGATATCGTGGGCGGCCAAACCGCGGCGGGCGGCCAAGGAACGGATCTGGGCGACCCAGTCGTCGTCATCGTCCCGGCTGGGCGCGACGTGGATGACGATATCCGCTTCCGGTTTGTTCAGGGCCCGGCGGACGGCGTCCCTGGCCGCATTGGAGATGTCGTGGGTATGTTCGAAAGCCTCATGGCGGTTGACGACGAGGACCAGGTCGATGAACAGCTCGGGGCCGCTGCGGCGGATGCGGGCCTGGCGGACTTCCAGGACCCCGGGCACGTGAGCGGCCCGGTTGACCTCCTCGCGCAGGGTCGCGGGGACTCCGTCCAGAAGGTCGGCGATTGTTTTCTTGCCCATGGCGATGCTGATGAAGACGACGATGGCCGACACGCCGAGCGCGGCGACAGCATCGGCCTTGGCCAGCCAGGGAGCGTGCAGGGACCGGGCCAGGCCGACGAGAACGAGCCCGACGATGACCACGGTGGAAGACCAGACGTCGGTGGAGAAATGCAGCGCGTCCGCCTCGAGGGCTTGACTGTGATGTTTTTGGGCCGCCCGCTTGAGCATCCGCGAACGCGACAGATCGACGAGGATGGATACGCCCATGACGGCGAAAGCCCAGGCCGAGGCCTCCACCGCGACTTCCCGGAAGAAAAGGCGGCGGACCGCCTCGTAAACGATCCAAACGCAGGTGACGAGAAGAAGCGCCGTCTCCAGCATGGCCGAGAGATTTTCGATCTTGCCGTGGCCGTAGGGATGGTTGGAATCGGCCGGGCGGCTGGAGACGCTGACCGCGATGAAGGTCATGGCCGCGGCGATCAGGTCGAGCCCGGAATGGGCGGCTTCGGCCAGAATGCCGAGGGAACCGGTCAGCAGGCCGACGACGATCTTCATCCCCGTCAGGAAAACGGCGGCCACGACCGAGCCGAGGGCGGCGGCTTTCTTCTCCCGCTTGGCCGCGCTGTCCTTGACGGCCCGGGCGGCCACCGTCGAACTGTCCATTCAATTTTTATAACACAATTTCCGAAGCGCTGTCGAATCCTGAAGGGGACAAATCTCAACATTCAATATACCGTCGGGCCTTCCCGGCCCCTTATCTAAAATCGTCCCGAGACCCCACCGACTGCATTTCGGAATGTTGAAGGTTGAGACCAGACCCCGCTTTGAATTATAGTGGACGCCGACGATCCAAAATTCCTTGAAAAAGGCGCCTGCATGGCCGCAAAAAAAAACCGCCTGACGATTTATATCTTCATCGGCATGGCCGTCGGGCTCGTTATCGGGACGCTCTGGCCCCAGACGGGCGAAGCCCTCAAGCCCCTCGGTACGATTTTCATACGGCTGATCAAATCCATCATCGCCCCGCTCATCTTCGCCACCCTGGTCGTGGGCATCGCCGGCCACGCGGACAGCCGCGCGGTCGGCCGGATGGGCCTCAAGGCCATCGTCTATTTCGAGGTTGTCACGACCGTGGCTCTCTTCCTCGGCCTGGCCTTCGTCAACGCCGTCAAGCCGGGGGTGGGCGTGGCCCTGCGGGGCGGCGACATCAGCAGCCTGGCGGCCAAGCCCCAGAAGCTGGCCGACGTTCTCGTCCACGTCTTCCCCCAGAGCTTCTTCCAGGCCGCCGCCGATGGCGAGGTCCTCCAGGTCGTCATCTTCGCCATCATTTTCGCCCTGGCCCTGGGCATGGTCCACGGCAAGAAGAAGGTCATCCTGGACTTCTGCGATTCCCTGGCCGAGACGATGTTCAAGTTCACCGGGATCGTCATGAAGTTCGCCCCGATCGGCGTCGGGGCGGCCATCGCCGTGACCGTCGGCAGCCGGGGGTTGGGGGTCATGGTCAAGCTGGGTTTGCTCATCCTGACCTTCTACGCCTGTGCAGTGGTCTTCTTTCTGGGCGTGCTCCTTCCGGTGATGCTCATCTTCAAGATCCCGGTCAAGAAATTTTTCCGGGCGGTCAAGGAGCCGGCCGTCATCGCTTTCTCCACGACAAGCTCCGAGGCCGCCCTGCCCAAGGCCATGCTGAATATGGAGACCCTGGGCGTGCCGCGCGAGGTCGTTTCCTTCGTCATCCCGACCGGATACAGCTTCAACCTGGATGGAACGTCGCTTTACCTGTCGCTGGCCTCGGTCTTCGTGGCCCAGGCGGCGGGCGTCCACCTGACTTTCGGCCAGCAGCTGATCATGGTCCTGACCCTGATGTTGACCAGCAAAGGAGTGGCCGGTGTGCCCCGGGCCGCCCTGGTCATCCTGGCCGGGACCCTCGGCCAGTTCAATCTGCCCATCGAGGGTGTCGCCGTCCTGCTGGGTATCGACAGCCTGATGGACATGGTTCGGACGATGATCAACGTGGTCGGCAACTGCCTGGCCTCGGTCGTCGTGGCCAAGTGGGAGAANNAAATTCGTCGAAGCCGACGAGCCCGTCTTCGACGCTTGAAAGGTGGGCGGCTTCGCGGTATTCGGGGCAAAACACGCCCGCTTTCCCCGGCGAGGAAAGCGCGCTCCGATGCTCCGCCCTCGCTCTCCTGCCCTGAGGCTGGACTCATATAATTTTTACGGGCAGGAACCATGCCCGCTCGGGCTCCGCACGGGTTTTTCCCCGAACGACCGTTCGGCCGCCGTTCTATTTTTTAATTCGGCGGGTCCTGCTTGACGCGGGGCTCGGGGAAAGCCGGGAAAAAACACGCTCGTTTCCTAGCTAAGGCGTAGGACGGCAAAGCCCGTCTCCCAGCGAGGGTCTATTCGCTCCGATGCTCCTCCAACCTTTACGAGCCGGCGGACAAATCCCCTCCTTTTTTAGGAGGGGCAGGGAAGGTAATATCAATAAGATCAAAGCGGGGCGCGGGCGAGCCGTAAGCTCGTTCTCGGCCCTGACAATGATGGAAATCTATTGGCCCGTGAAAAAGAGCGCGACCCAACAGGTGAACCTTATGGCTTGGCAGTTCGTTACTCTTTATGAGAGATTCAATTCTACCATTGACTTTGCCGGCGAGGAAAAAACACTATGGCTTTCCCTTCACTTCGGATCTGCAGCCTATTCCGAATAATTCCCCTGGCTCTTGCCGTGGGCATGGCCGGCTCGGCGCAAAGGAATCCTGTGAGCGTCGATCCGGAACCGGATCAATCCATAAAAGCCACACCCCGCGCCGGACTTCTCCGGGGGACCATCGCCCATGCGCCGTCCAAGGGTCTTGCCCTGATTTACGACTCCAATCGGCAGACGGCCGTTCTTGACGCGAATGGAGCTTTTGCCTTCTCGCTGGAACTTCGGTCTCCCATTTATGCCGAACTGGAATTGGAGTCCCTTAGGGGCAAGCGCCTGAAGGTCTATCTCCTGCCAAGCCGGTCCCTGTCTTTGACCTGTGACGCTTCCGATCTCTATGGCACGGCGCGATTCACGGGAGGCGGAGCCGCTGAGAACAATGGACTCGCTCTGCTGCAGGTCCAGTACGAGCGGATAGATTACAATGAATTGTTCGGATTGAATTCCGCCGATTTCCTCGCATCCCTCCGATCTCAGCGGACGAAATTGGAAAACGTGCTTGCCGATTACGCCCGGAGCCAGGCCGACCTGGATTCCGGCTTCCGGAGATGGGAAAGAGCTCGGATCACCTATTGGGAAGCAGCCGTCCGGATCCAAAAGATGAGATTCTCCGGCGATTGGGCGCTTTACGCGGCAGGTCTGGATTTCAATGATCCCAGCCTCCTCGGCGTTGAATCTTATGCCATCTTCCTGCATGAGTACCTCATGGCTAAGGCCGGCGAACGGATGGTTTCCGATCCCGCGCTGAAGGCCTCCATAAACCGGCAGACCGAAGCTCAGTATGCTGCGGCCATCGAGACTTTCACAAATCCTGCGGTCCGGAATGCCCAGTTGCATGAGATCCTCCGGATTCAATTCGTCGGGGATCCGGATATGAATTTCGGGCCTTTAGGCTGCAAGGGGGTCGAAGGACTCATGGCCCGCTTCGATCGGGATTGCACGGACCGGGCCCTCCGTGAGGGCATCGACCATCTCTATCATCAATGTCAGGACGGCCGGAATGCCCCTCTGATCCGGGTCTATAAGACCGTCGGCACAACTACACTGGACGCCCACATCTTCCCCCCTCCCGGCGCGACGCCGGGCCAGAAGCGCCCCGCGTTCCTCTTTTTCCACGGCGGGGGATGGTCGGTCGGGATGCCCGAATGGGGTTACCGACAGTGCAAACATTACGCCGAACGAGGCCTGGTGGGCATTTCCTTCGAGTATCGGCTGCGTTTGCGGCATGGGACCACGCCCCTCGAGAGCGCCATGGACGCGAAGTCCGCCATTCGCTGGGTGCGGGCCCATGCCGATAAACTGGGCGTCGACCCGGACCGGATCGTGGCCGCGGGATTTTCTGCGGGAGGGCATTTGGCCGCTGTTACCGGTATCGTGCCGGGTTGTGATGAACCGGAAGACGATAAAACCGTGAACGCCGTCCCCAACGCCATGGTCCTCATGTCGGCGTCCGTCGACGTGGCTCGCGATTCCTACTTCCGGGAGATCCTTGCCGGACGCACGGAATCGGCTAACGTCTCTCCCGCTCAGCAGGTCCGGCCCGGCTTGCCCCCGGCGATCGTTTTCCACGGTCTCCAAGACAACCTTTCCCCTTTCCCCGCAACGGAGGCTTTCTGCAAAGAGATGAGAGCGTCAGGCAACCGGTGCGACCTGCACACCTTCCCAGGCGGCCATTTCCGGAGTCCGGACGACTGGTCCGTCATCGACGCGAAGATAGACGAATTTCTGAAGTCCTTGGGATTTCTGGGCGCTTCCCTTTATTCGACCGTCTCGCGATAAACGATGCCTCGCTCTTTCAGCCCCGCCAGGAGAAACGCGACGCAGTCGGGACGGCGGCCGACCGATTCCGGGGCGAAGACGCCCTTGTCGGCGTAGAGGCCGCGGGCCAGCATGCGGGCCGCGACCGTCGCCGTATAGCCGGTCGTCCGGGCCATGGAATGGATGCCCGTCGCCTCGTCGAAGCGGTCAAGAAGGTCGTATGTAAAACGCCGATCTTTCCCGTCTTTTTTCCCCTCAACCACGATCTTCATCACCGTAACGTCCCGGTCGTCCGGACCCATCTTCCATTTGGGGAAGAGCAGCTTGGCCGTCACGTCCAGCGGCCGAACGCGGACCCCGCCGACCTCGATTTCGTCCTGGCTGAAGAAACCCGTCTCGCGCAGAACGGCCATCTTGGCGATGTGCCCCGGGTAGCGGAGCGTCTTTTCCTTCATATTCGGCGCGGCGATCGTCTCGATCAGCGTCCGCAGGCCGTCGGTGTTAAACGCCTCGAGCGTGCCGAGGCCCGGGAAATCGATAAGCTCGGCGTCGGAAAGGGCGGGCCGGACGACCAGGGCGCTGTTCTGGACGTAGCGGGCGGGGCGGACGTACTCCTCGATCACGTCGACGGGGGAGAAGACGGCCTTGTATTCATACGGCCATTCCCGGATTTCGGGCAGTCCGCCGACGTAGATCAGCACGGAGCGAACTTCGTCCAGGCGGTGCTGGGAATATCCGGTCAGCACGTTCGACATCCCGGGGGCGACCCCGCAATCGACCAGGGCGGTGACGCTTTGGGCCCGGGCCAGGTCGTCCAGGGCAAAGGGATCTTCCGGAAAAAAGGCGATGTCGACGACGTTTTTACCGGCTTCAAGAACGGCCTGGAGAGTCCGGAATCCCATGAATCCCGGGACCGCGCTGAGGACCAGATCGAAACCGGAGACGAGGCCCCGAACATCTTCCGGCCCGGATAAATCGGCCCGCAGCGTCCGAATGCCGCCGGTTTTTGCCAGCAGGGCCAGGGCGTCCGCGTTGAAGTCAACGGCGGTGACTTCAAAAAGGGGATCGGCGGCCAGGTCCGCGGCCATGGGGCCGCCGACCAAGCCGGCGCCGAGAACGATGACTTTCATTTTGACCTCTCAATAAAGGAAGGCAGGGTGTCAGGGAAAAAGCGGGGAAGAAAAGAGGGGGCCGCGGATTATAGCCCGCTGAAGCGGTTCTGAAAGCGAACCAGGCGGACCCGGTTTTCCGGGCATTCGCGGGAACCGCCGGCGTCCGAGATTCTCAGCATGCCCGAAGTTTAGCGCGGAAAGCGGAAGGCTGTCAACGCCGCCCGCCCGGAACCGGTCCGTTTTTACGATTGACTCCGCCCCTCCGGCCCGGGATAATGATGCACGGCACCAAGGATCGACCATGACGCTTCAGAAAACGATCGCCCTCTTCGTCTTGTTGATCGCCGCCGGCGCGCCGGCTGCTGCCGGACAGGCCGCGGCCCCGGCCAAGGGGCCGACCCCGGCGGCCATCCAAAAGGCCCTCGAATACTCCAAGGCCAACAATGGCTTGTCGCTGCTGATACTTCAGAACGGCCGGCTCGTGTTCGAGGATTATCACAATGGGTATGCCAAGGATGACACCCATTTGCTGGCCAGCGCCACCAAAAGTTTTTCCGGGGTCCTTCTGGCGGCCTTGGTTGAGGACAAGATCGTCTCCTCCTTCGACGAAAAGGTGTCCCGGACCATCATCGAATGGTCCGCCGATCCGCTCAAATCGCAGATCAGCCTGCGCCAACTCCTTAACCTGACGAGCGGAATCGATCCCGGGCCGATCGGCCGCATCGTCCCCTATGCCCAGGCCCTGCAGGCCAAGACGGTCGGGCCGCCCGGAACGGTTTTCCAGTATGGCCCCGTCCCTTATCAGGTTTTCGGCGAAGTGGTCAAGCGCAAGCTGGGGAAGGAAACGGCGATCGAGTATCTGAACCGCCGCCTCTTCCGTCCTATCGGGCTGGAGATGCCCGGCTGGCGGTATGGCCAGGACAACAATCCGGCCATGGCCACCGGGGCCTCGTTAAAGGCCTCGGAATGGGCCAAGTTCGGCGAGTTCCTGCGCAACCGGGGGCGATGGAACGGCCTGTCCATCATCCAGGCCGAACAGATTGAGGAGCTCCTCAAGCCGTCGGCGGCCAATCCCGCCTTCGGCATAGGGTTTTGGCTGGAAGCCAGCGCGGATATCGAATCCGAGGAGACGGGCCGATCCATCCGGGACGGGACCGGCCGGGCGCCCGCCGCGAAGACCGCTTACCGGATCATCATGTCCGCCGGGGCCGGCAAGCAGCGGCTTTATATCATCGAACCGCTGGGACTGGTCGTCGTCCGTCAGGGCAAGCCCTCCTCCTTCAGCGACGCCGAATTCCTGTCCCGATTGCTGCAGTGATCGCGGCCGAGCCTATTTTTTTAGCGCTTTTTCAAGCAGGACCCGGATGGTGGGCTGGGCCGGATCGAGTTCCAGGGACTTGCGCAGGAGGGGAATGGCTTGGTCCGGATCGTTGATCCGGACGCAGCATTCGCCGGCCAGATTGAGGACCGAGATTTCCGTCCCCTCCCGTAAAAGGTCCCGGCATAATTCCAGGGCCGCCGCCCATTCACTCAACGAAAAATGATCCAGGGCCAGGATCTTGGCCGCGTCGCGGTCCCGGCCCGCCTTATGAAGGGGATCGAGGACGGCGATGGAATCGGTGTAGCGCCGCAAGGCGTAAAGGGTCCGGCCGAGGAGCAGCTTCACCCGCGGCTCGTCGCGCAGGACCAGGGCGGCATCCAGGACCTCCTTGGCCTTGACGAAATCGCCGCTCAGGAAATATTGGGAGCCCAGGAGAGCCAGCTGTTCGGGATTGGGGAACGCCGGGTGCTGGCGGGCGAAGACCCAGGGCAGAACGGGAATGGGCCTGGGCAAGACGATGAAATTCTCCTTGCGGACATGAAGTGAGCGCCCGGCTTCGTCGAACATGGTCAGGACGGCCTGATAATAGCCCGGGGCGATAGCGGCCAAGGGGATCGGACCGATATCGAGGCCGCCGGTTTGGGCGTCGAGGACATCCTGGGCCGCGAAGCGGCGGCTGAAAAACGGGGGCTTGGGCTTGGCGGCGGCCGCGGCGGCGCCCACTCCGAAATCGAGGATGTCGAATTGAAACGAGGCCGCGGCGGCGGCGGAGCGGGATGGGCGCAGAATCTGGGCCAGGCAGCCCATCTGCTCTCCGGCCAGGAATTCGTTCCTGGCGTTGAAGGCATAGCGGCGGCCGTCCAGGGTGAACGGCTGAATATTCTTCTTTTGGGCGGCCGGAATCTCCTCCCGCGTGTGATAAAGAAGGACGTCGCCGAGGCCGGGCGCGGAGCTCTCGGCGGGGATGGATAAACGGGCCTGGAACGACATGAAGTCCCGGGCCGTCTTGTTCTTGAGCAGGAGGAAGAGGCGCGCTTCGCCGGGCACGACCGGGAGGACGTCCTGGAAAGCCACCCGCTGGCGTTCATGGGCTTTGAATTGCTCGGGTGTCACCCGGAAAGGAATTTCCTCGGTCTTCTCCAGAAGCGTCGTGCCGTCCGGACGCTCCAGCTTGAGGACGAGCTCGTAGGAAGCATAGTAGATATTGCCGGAGGCATCGAAGTTCATTTTCGCCGGTTCAACCGTCCAGTCGGCGAAGTACTGGCCGCCGCGCTCGAAGACCCGGACCAGGGCGCTGCAATCGATATAATTATGGGAATATTCCGTCTCCACGTGGTCTTTGAAGTCGAGGTAGGATCGGGCATAAGCATCCGAGTATTTTTTCTCGGGAAGGGCCCGGACGTTGGCCACGACCGTGTCCGATGAAAAAGACGAAGTGGTCAGGGGCCGTTCACCCGGAATATAGCTGAGGGAAGCCCCGGCCACTTCCGAAGCGACTTCCTTGATCGCCTGATAGGCCCGGTCCCGGGTCAAGGTTCCGTTGCTCATCGTCGGTATGGCCAGCCGTTCCGGGCCGTCAAAACCGGGGCTGTAGAGTTTATACGCGCCCAACCCCTGGGGCTGATAGAACATCAAATTGAAATAGGCCGGCAGGCCGTATTGTTCTTCACCCTTGTAAAACCAGACCTCCAGAGGCCAGAATTGAGAGTAGGTGGCGTAGATATGCCTCTCCAAGGGAGCCCCCAGGAGAAGGTAATAGAAGCCCCGCTCCGTAAGGTGGCCTTTCTGGGAAGTGCCGTCATGAAAAGATTGATCGGCGAAGCGGACCCGGGCCATGTATTCCTTGTAGAATTCGTTTGCGGCGGTGTCCGAACGGGGGTCGCGCTGTTTCCAAAAGAATTGGATGAATTTGTCGCGGTCCGATTTGGTCGACAGCTTGAGGAAGACTTCGCGCTCGGTGCGGGTGATGATGGGGTTGACGGTGTCGAGCCAATCTTTGTACTCGGCGGGCAATCCGCCTTGGCCGCGAAGAAATGGCGCGATCATTACCGCGAAGAGGAACGACAATGTGCGTTTTTTCATGAAAGAGCCTCGCAATTCAAACTAGCATAAGCGCGAATAGGTTTCAATGCGAGGCCACTAAATTCAAAAAAATGAATTATTCAATAAATTGGATACTTTTGGCTTAATCCGGCCTTTTTTGCATTAGTAAATTTAATGATTTCAGTCAGTTATAAGCTGCAAATTTTGGCACAAATCGTGCTAACAAATTATTAGAGAATTAGGCTTATTTTTAAGGAGGAGGTGGAGGAGGAAATAGATCCCGCCCAAACAAGCCCTGCAGCGCATCATCATGAAAGTATTCATAATCAGTCAAGGAGGCATCATTTGAGAGCCAAATCGATTCTGGCGATCGGCTTGCTCCTGACCGTGGCCGTCTTGTCTTTCCCGCAATCCCGGGAAACGGGCGCCATCATCGGCAAGGTTACGGACGAGCAGAAGAATCCGCTTCCGGGCGTGACCGTCACGCTTTCGAGCCCCAAGCTGATGGGCACCCGCAGCGCGGTCAGCGACGCGCAGGGCNNCTGACCACCACGGTCAGCCTTTCGGTCGACCTGGTCATGTCCCAGGCCGCATTGTCCGAAGAAGTCACCGTCCAGGCCAAGGCTCCGACCGTGGACGTCAAGTCCAACGAGTCGGCGTCGGTAACTCTGTCCAACGAAATGCTGCGCAACCTGCCGACGAGCCAATTCACATCCGACATCGTCAACCTGGCCCCGGGCGTCAATAACGATGTCGCCTATGGCGCCGGCTCCGGCCGCGGGATCTCCTGGCAGATGGACGGCGTGGGCGTCGGCGACCCCGACGGCGGCACGGCCTGGGTCTTCCTTGATTACAACATCATTGAGGAAGCCAAGGTCATGGGCGTCGGATTGCCGGCCGAGTACGGCAATTTCACCGGCGTCATCTTCAACCTGATCACCAAGTCCGGCGGCAACCAGTTCGCCGGCCACGTCGAGATGGACTACCAGGGCGCCCAGAAACGGACCGGCATCAGCAACAACTGGGTCCTCCCGGCCGGCAGCTTCTGGGGCACGGAGAACAACTCCGCCTTTGCCGCCGATTGGCCGAGCATCACCCCGCCCATCGAGTCCATGGTCGACGCCAACTTCCACCTGGGCGGGCCGATCATGAAGGACAAGCTGTGGTTCTATGCCGGCTTGCAGTGGTACAACTCCCGCAACTGGCCGACCGGTTTCCCCTTTGCCCAGGACTATAAGCAGCCCCGCGGATTCATCAAGCTGACCTCGCAGCTGACGAACAAAACGAACATGAGCCTGTCGTTCGAAAACGACGGATATGACGGGACCTACCGGGGCGGAGGCGCGACCGTCTCGCCCGAGGCGACCGTCAACCAGGTCGATCCCAACTACGTCGTGAATTTCAGCTTGACCCATATTTTTAGCCCCAGCACCTTCTTCGACGTTAAGTTCGCCGGTTTTTACGGCTACTACAACCTCGAGCCCCGGACCGGACTGGATACCGCCGCGCATTTCTATCTGGACGACAATCCCGACGATCCGACGCACCCAGGCAATATGCGCTATTTCAGCTCCGGTTATCATGCCGAGCATCCGCGCTACCGCTACCAGGTCAACGCCAGCCTGACCCACTACGCCGAAGACTTCATCAAGGGCAGCCACGACTTCAAGTTCGGCGTGGAAATGGAGCGCTCGATCTCCCAGAACACATACGGCTATACCGGCAAGAACCACATGTACTACAACGATTACTGGGGCGGCGGGTATACCGGCAACTACCTGGCTTACAAGTACGACGGGTACAACATCGATACCCGCATGGTCCGCGTTGAGGCCTTCGCCCAGGATTCCTGGCAGATCACCGACCGGCTGAACATCAACCTCGGCCTGCGCTTTTCCCAGAACTGGGGAACGGTCAAGGGCGTGAGCGGGACCGTCTTCAACACCCACCGCCTGGCGCCCCGGATCGGCCTCACCTATGACCTACTGGGCGACAAGAGCACCGTCCTGAAGGCCCATTACGGCCAGTTCACGGACGGCATCTATTCCGGCATGTTCGACCGCATGAACACGACCTGGAGCGACAAGATCTTCTACACCTGGAACCTGGACACCTTGGCCTGGGATGAGTACAAGCGCAACGTCCACGGGACCTGGTCGGTCGACTCCAATGTCAAACACCCCTACATGGACCAGTTCACGGCCGGCCTGGAACGGGAGCTTTTCAAGGACACTTCGTTCTCGATCACGTACATCTACCGCAGCTTCCATAATTTTGTTTCTCCCTACAACACCCTGGCCGCCTTTAAAAAAGTCAGCGTCAGCGCTCCGGCTCCCTACGACACCGCGCCCTACACCCTTTATTCGTTGACCTCCGGCAGTGCCGCCAACTGGGTCATTACCAACCTGGAGAACCTGACCGATCTGTACAGCAACCTGGGCCTTACGTTCAACCCCTATCGGAAATATTCGGGCCTGGAGCTGCTCTTCAACAAAAGATTCAGCAACCGCTGGCAGCTCATGATGTCCTACGTCTATTCCAAGACCTGGGGGACGATCAACAATAGCGGCGCCTACACCGACATCGGCTGGGGCGATTTCCGCTATGGTCCCGATCCGAACTTGTGGATCAACGCGGACGGAAACATGAGCTCCGACCCGACTCACCAGGTCAAAATCCAGGGGTCCTATGTCCTGCCCTTCGATATCCGCCTGAACGCGTATTTCACGGCCATCTCGGGCGATACCTGGGAGGCCCGCTTACGGAGCAAGGTCTATGGGACGGGCGGACGGGTCACGTTCTTCCTCGAACCGCGCGGCTCAGAGCGGTATCCCATGCAGAAGAACCTGGACCTGCGCCTGGAGAAGTATTTCATCATCGCCGGGAAATACCAGTTGGGCGTGCTTTTCGACATCTTCAACGTCTTCAATGAATCCAACATCACCAGCTGGGGGACCCGCCTCGGCTACGATTGGTCCCTCGACGGGGCGGCCTCCACGAGCGGTCACGACCTGTACGGTCTGAACCTTCCGCGCCGGGCCCGCATCGGCATCCGCCTGACGTTCTAGGTGTTTTTTCCGCAGATCCGCGAGGGGCGGCCGCAAGGCCGCCCCTTTTTTTTCAGCCGGGAGGGGCCCCAGGTCATGCCTGGGGGTCCTGTTCCGCAGTACCCACGCGCATATACAATCGCGCGTGGGTGTCGGAAATCCCGATCTTTTGATAAGATAATTCAGCGATGCCCCTTAAAAAGCTTCCTCTGGTCTTCATCGGCGCCGCCGCCTTGCTGGCCTTGGCCGCCGCCGTCCTCGTCCTGCGGCCGCGCGGGACCTCTATGGCCCGACTCCGCGGCGGAAAAGACTACAATGTCGTCCTGATCACGCTCGACACCACACGGGCCGATCGTCTCCGCTGCTACGGATTCCCCGACATCGACACGCCGACCATCGACCGCTTCGCCCGGGAGGGGATCCGCTTCGAGCGCTGTTTCGCCCAGACCCCCCTGACCCTCCCTTCGCACACGACGATCATGACCGGGACGTATCCGCCCTACCACGGGGTTAGGGACAACGGCGGGTTCATCGTGCCGCCCGCCCTTAAAACCCTGGCCGAGTCGTTCAAGGAGCGCAACTACCAAACCGCCGCGTTCGTCGCGGCTTATGTTTTGGATTCAAAATGGGGGTTGAATCAGGGATTCGACTATTACTTCGACAAGTTCGACCTGAGCCGCTTCGAGACGATCTCCCTGGGCACGGTCCAGCGCCCGGCCAACGAAGTCATGGATGAAGCC
>PMCY01000375.1:0-7346 GCA_003154255.1 Candidatus Aminicenantota bacterium
GAAAGATCAATCTTCAAATCGAAAGCTTGAACGGAATCGGCACTATATAAAAATAGGGTTGACCCTTGTTCTATATCCGAAGAACGAATTAGCGATGGTTCTTTGTCTATTCGCAATTGGATGACATCAGCAGCAAGTCCCAAGAATATTAAGACGAGTATAATTCCAACTGGGACGGGGATTCGGATCGATGAGGCAAAAATTCTTTTGAAAAACGAATGAGAATGGCCGGAAACGATTCGCTCTTCCGGCACTTTAAATCGACCGGGAAGAGCTTCGTCGGGATTCAACTGGTTAATCATATTCCGTACCAATCTCTTTTCTAATTCGATTTTCTTTAATAGATCATTGCATGTAGGACACTCCGAAAGATGGCTTTCGATTTTTGTTGCCTCGATTTTTGAGACTTCAGAATCTGAATATTTTTGAATTGCTTTTCGATCCATGCATTTCATCGGCCGTCTCCGTTTTTAAGGACGTTTGCTAAACGGGCTATCGCCCGGGATAAGGTTTTGCCAATGGAGGTAATTTTGACGCCCGTTGCTCGGGCCATCTCTGCATAAGAGAGATCATCCTGATAAAGCAGCAGCAAAATACGATCACGTTCGGGTAATTGTTCCAGCGCCCCTCGAATTTGCGCGATTTCTTGTTCATGATTGCCGGCGGAAGCTTTTTCTGTTCGGGAATCCTCTCGACAATTATCTCTCAATATGCTTCGATACTTAATGGTCCGCCTAATGGAATCTCGGCATAGATTGACGGCTACAGAATAAATCCAGGTTTTTGGGTTTTCGATCAATTCGTTGCCTGTCAAGGTTTGATGCAGCTTCAAGAACGCGCTATTGGTCAGATCCAAGGCTTCTTCGCGATTTCCGAGCCACCGATAAGCGAGCCGATAAATATCGGGTGAATATTTTTCGTATAACGGAGCGAATATCGCCTCGCGTTGGGATGCGCCAGTCGTCTTTCCCCTTTTCATCTGAATTCTTATTATTCATTATAATAAGACGAACGAGAATCTTTTTTGTGACAAAACTATAGAAAGAAGGGAAATGGGATTTGATTTTAGAAAACCGCGTCCCGGTGTGCTAAGAGGAAACTTGGAATCTTAAGAAGCAGATTTTCGCTCAGAAAAAGTTGTCAAAAATACTTGGGTGGAAAGAATGTCCCTAAAATTGTAACAGGGATGGTCTTTTTGAGTGTCTTCCTGACCCCTCTTGAGGGCCATTTTTCAGGGGAAAACGGCTTTTTCAGGCATGGTGTCGGGATTGTTCGAATCCCCATCCCTCCGTACCTTCCCCGAAGGCGAGTACCAGCCAATCCCTCCTCTTGGAGGAGGGATAAGGGTGGCAATATTAGACGGAGGCTTGCAACGAGCCTTCGGAATAAAAGTTAATAGATCCTTTATCAGTGCTTTGTCTTTCCTCCCCTCATTTCACAAGGGGGCAGGGAAATTTAAAGGTATTTAAATCTTGATCTGGAAACGCATCAGAAAAGAAGAGCGAAATTTTTGAAATACAATGAAAAAGGAATAGCGCGCAATAAATCAAAAGAAAAAATTTATAATGGACCCATGTACAAAGGACTCGTTTCCAAGGCCTCTATTACCATCAATGTCTCCGCCGCCGAAGTTTGGGAGGCGCTCGTAAATCCCAAGATGATCAAGCAATACATGTTCGGCACGGATGTCTTTTCAGATTGGAAAGAGGGAAGTCCAATTCTTTGGAAAGGGGAATATCGGGGGAAGAAATACGAAGACAACGGCGTGATTCTTAAGTTAGAACCTCAGCGAACGCTTCAATATTCCCACTTCAGCCCTTTATCCGGAAATCCGGACACGCCGGATAATTATCATACCGTGACCATGCAATTGTCCGAACAGGGCGCAAACACCAAGCTCTCGCTCTTCCAAGACAATACCCCCACTGAGCAGTCGCGCGAATACACCGCAAAAAAATGGCAAGGAATGTTGGAAACTCTCAAGAAAATGTTGGAAAAATAGATCGAAATAAGGGCTAACGATTTATTCGGAATGTTGAGTATTCCCCCTCGATCGTGATCTTTTCGACTGCCGTTCTTCCGGCAGGATTCTCTAGGTCGACGAAATCAGTTTTTCCAACGTTTTGATATGGTTCTGATCACCCTTGGCCAGGGCTTGGAAAAGCTGTTTGAGACGGGCGTCGGAGACGATGACGGAAGCTCCGACGTGGATCTTCTCGAATCTTTTCTCCAGACTGAGGAGGCCTTTCAGGGCCGAAAGAACGGCCAGGTTTTCGTCGACCCGATCGCGTAATTCATGACATTCCTGGAGACCGCGATTCAATTCAGTTTCGTCGAAGTCCACGTCGGCAAAAATGTCCGGCGCTTCTCTCAAAAAGTTCTTGCCCATCTTGATGGTCGAGGCGTGGTTAAGTTCTTCATGGGAAATCTTGATCAGCGTCTTTGATGTCGGGACGTCGAGCGTCATTGTCGCGATCTTCTCGTAGAGCCCGGAAATCTGAGCCTCGATTTCGTAACCGAGGCTAAGAAACTTTCCAATTTTCATGCGGCCTCCTTTTTCAGGATTTTGATTCTTCCGCGAGCGCGGACTTCTGTCCCCTAACGTACTCCGGGTGTTCGCCCTGGTCAATCTTCGATCTCATCTTGCGGCGCCGGCAGTAGACCATCTGGCGCCGAATCTCGTCTGGGGGACAGCCCGGGCAAGAAGTCGGTGGAGTATAATCCTCTTGCTTTCCCCTTGGAGGAGATAGCAGAAATGCTGAAATATTCCTTTTCGGCCCGCATCGAAAGCGGCGGCAGGGGCGGGGCCTTTGTCCGCGTTCCCATCGACACGGAAAAAGAATTTGGGCGGAAGCGCGTTAAAATCCGGGCCACGATCGACGGAGAGCCTTATCAGGGTTCGCTGGCCTGGATGGGAGGCCGCGGGCCGATCTTCGGGGTCCTTAAGGAAATTCGGGCCAAAATCGGGAAATCTCCAGGCGATCAGGTCGATGTCGTCTTCTGGGAAGACACCGAGCCGCGAACCGTGGAGATCCCGGTCGATTTGAAGAGTGTATTCCGGCGCCATCCCGGCACGGCGGCGGCCTTTGAAAGATTGTCGTTTACCCTGCGGAAAGAATATGCCCTTTATATCGAGGCCGCCAAGGGCGAGAAAACCCGACGGACGCATATCGCCAAGGTCATCGAAAAACTGAAAAAAGGCTGATGAGCCGCGCGGCTAAGCCAAATCGACCCCGAGTGCATTCAAGAATACCCCGAATTCCCCAAATTCGGCTTCCTGGATATCGCCGCGGATAATGGTCACGCGGCCGAATTGATCGCGGTGATCCTCGATATTGAAAGAGGAGTCCATTCTCCGTATCCGCAGTGGAATTCTCGATTCCATCAGCACCAAAGCCGGCGCGCTTTGTCCGGGCAAAACACTCAGGAGGAAAAATCTCTCTCCTGCCGACGCCGTGTTCCCGATGACGATTTGAAGGGGCCGCTCGGCGTTGGTTCCATAGGCCGCTTCCGCCGTTTGCCAGATTTTGAGGACCTCAGGCGAAGGGTCGGCATTATTCGGATCGGTCATAATTTTCCCCAGGATGAAAAATCCCCCCGCGCTCCGGGCGAGCGCGGGGGGACAGAAAAAACACATCTACCAAAGCTTACTTCTTTGGCTCCAGAATCTGGACGATCTGGTCGCGCAGATCCGCCAAATGGTTCTTCGTGACCGTGTCCTTGGTCAATTCCGCCTTGCCCATAAAGGCTTCCAGAATTTTCCTCAATTCCGCCCGTATCGCGCCGCGGCTGTCGTCCTTGAGCGCGGGCGCGCCCGTCATCGTTCCCGCCGCCACTGCCGGCGCAGGCGCAAGCCTCGCGCCGAGAAGATCGACGAACGCCCTTTGGAGGTTACGGCGGTAAGGATCGATCTTCATGGTATCCGGCGATGCGGACAGCTCGGAGAAAATCCCCACATGCAGATCGGTCAGAAGCTGGGTCGAAGTGTAGGCCTCATCGCCGAGGATGGCCTCGTGTTCTTCGAGACGAAGAAGCCGATCCGTCCGCAGGACGCTGTTCAATGCGCCTTGCTGCAAACTGAGGACCCGGGCTTGGCCGCTCGTCGGCTCGATCTTCCGCAGGATCTCCGTGGGGAACAGCCAATCGGGCGTCTTGAAGATGTTATCGTTCAGGAACTTGATGGCTTCCTTCTCTCGGGCCTTGGTGACGGGCGTGAAGCGCACGCCGGGCGCGGCGCCGACCTTGGGCTCGCTGTCGTAGCCGCCGATGAGGTTGGCTACGTGGCCCATCTCCAAGCGGGCCTGGCTCCAGATGGCGTCATACATATGCTCGAACTGCTCGTAATCCTCACCGGGCTTGAGAATGGCGGCGGGCAGCATGGTCACGACCCGCTTGAGGTTCTTATATCCGAGGGTCGTGGCCTGCACCGGATCGATGTCGCCGACGGCCTCGGTCTCTTCGCCGGGGTCCGTGCCGCGCGTGCCGGCTGTGCTGAAGCGCAGCCAGGGTGTCGTATCCTGTTCCTTGCGCAAGGCGTTGAGGGCGGGCTTTTCCTCGTCCGGCGTCTTGGCCGAGGGAATCGGGGTATAGCCCCATTTGATGCTGAGGACGTCATAGGGGCCGATCTTGGGGATGAGGTCCTTGGGATCGATGCCGTCTTCCGGCTGGGCCACGTAGTTGAACCGGCTGTAATCCATCAACGTCGGGACGTGGCTGTTCTTCTTGACCCAGTTTTTGTCCCGGATTTTCTCGATGGGGTAAAGCGCGCTGGCTTTGAAATTATGGGGCAGGCCGAGCGAATGCCCGACCTCGTGGGTGACGATGAAGACCAGGATGTCGCCCATGACCGCGTCGGGGATGGGCAGGGTCTTGACCCGCGGATCCAGGGGTGCGACCTGCGTCCAATACCAGTCCCGGGCCAGCTGCTGGACGTTGTGGTAGATCTCGACGTCGGCTTCCAGGATCTCACCGCTACGCGGATCGGAGACGTGCGGGCCCATGGCGTTGGCCGTCGTCGAGGGCACCCAGCGGATCACGGAGTAGCGGGCGTCGTCGGCTGTCCAGTCGGGATCTTCCTGGGGCGTCGGGGCGTCCTTGGCCACAATGGCCTTGAGGAAGCCTGCTTCTTCGAAGGCCGGCTGCCAGGCCTCGATGCCCTTCTTGACGTAGGGCGCCCATTTCTTGGGGGTGGCCGGATCGACGTAGAAGACGATGGGCTTGACCGGCTCGCTTTTGGCGGCGGCGGGGTTCTTCTTTTCCAAGCGCCAGCGGGCGATGTAATTGCGGACTGTCGTCTCGTGCTCGGGCCGGCTGTAGTCGGTGTGGCTGTGGGTGAAATATCCCACCCGGCTGTCCTCCAGCCGGCCCATCATGGGCTTTTCGGGCAGCTTGACGAACGAATAATTGACCACGGCCGTCGGGCTCGGCGGCTGGGGAAGATAATCCAGGTATTGGGGCGGGAAGCCGGGCGGCGGGATCGGCGGCTTGGGGTTAAACGTCTGTGTCGCGACGACATTCATATTCATCGGATAGACCCGGACCTTGTCGAAGAAGGATCGGGACGGGTCCATGTTCAGGGCGCCNNACGGTCTTTTTAACCGGGATTTCGTTCACGTCTGAAGTGAAGAGCTTGGTGGCGTCGAAAACCGGAGAGCCGTCCGCAGCCAGGGCCTCGACGGGGAAGGCCATCATGATGGTGGCCGTGTTCATGGCGTCGACGGCTTTCTTGATGGGATCGTTCGGATCGGCGACGTTGGCATAGGAAACGGCCCGCAATAGAACTTTGTTATCCCGCAGTTCCCAGCGGATGACGAGATCCTCGACGCTCTGGCCGGGATAGCTGGCGGCGCTGGGGCTTTTCTCGATCTGGACGACGAGCAGGAAATCCTTGCCCAGCTCAGCCGGGGGAATCTCCAGCAGGAGCTTGCCCTTGGACGTATGAGCCTTGAAGACGCCGGTTTGGGTCTTAAAATCGGCCGTAACGACCTTGTCGTAGGGCTTGGGCTCACCATCCGGCGGCTTAACGGGAGGGGTCTCGGGCTTGGCCTGAGGCGCGACTTGCGCCTTGGCCGGTTCTTCCTTTTGCGGTTTTTCCTGGGCCAGGGCCGGAATGACAAGGGCTAAAGCCAGGAATGCAATTAACCACTTCTTCATGAATGCCTCCTGAGATTTATATTCGGGATTAAGTGCAGGGTCCGACTCTATCATGTCCGGCCCGGTTAATAAATACAAAGGGGACGGGGAAAACGCTTCAGCACGCGCGGGTCGCTTTATTCTCCGCGGAAGGGGCGCGAAATACGGTCCAGATGATCGATCTCGTCGGTGCTGAGGGCAAAAGACATGGAGCCGGCGTTGGAGGCGGCCTGGGCCGTCTTGGTCGCGCCGGGAATGACGACGACGGTTTCGCCGTGGGCGCTGAACAGCCAATTGAGCGCGGCCTGAGCCGGCGTCGCCGCGTGGCGGGCTCCGATTTCTTTGAGCGCGTCGATGACGGGGCGACTCTTCTCCATGAACTTCTCTTTATAAAAGCCGCGCCATTTGCGAATTCCGGAGATTTTTTTGACGAGAGCGGGATNNGTGATCCCCCGCTCGCGGGCGGCGTCCATAACTCCATTTGACTCGATTTTGCGCTGGAGCAGGCTGTAATGGATTTGATTGGAGACCAAGGGCAGGCCGGCCTCGGCCAGATAGCGGTGGGCTTCGATCATGCGTTTGGCCCCGAAATTCGAAACCCCCACGGCCTTGATCTTTCCGTCCCGTACGAGCCCGGCCATGGCTTTCATCTGGGCCGCCGTGGAAGATAAGGAAGTCGGGTGATGGATCTGGTAGAGATCGATGGGATAGGGCTCCAGGCAATTCAGGCGCTCATCGATCGTTTCGGCGATATGGGAAGCTCGCCGGAAAAGCGGCATCCATTTTGTTGCGACAATGAACTCGCCCGGACGGTGCCCCGCTTTTTGAAGGACCCGGGAGAGCTGTTTTTCCGAGGCTCCGTTGCCGTAGGCCTCGGCGGTGTCGAACCAGTTGATCCCGCCGTCGATCGAAGCCGCGACNNGGCGGCGGCTATTTCTCGGGAATCCGGAATTCCTGGTAGCGTTGGTTCGCTCTCTCGACCACGAGGATACGGCTTTGTCCGCTGACGGCGATGCCGACCGGGGCCGTGAATTGGCCGTCGTTGGTCCCCGGCTGCCCCCATTGGCTGATCAGCTTGCCGTTCGGATCGAACTTCAAGAGCCGGTTGTTGCCCGTGTCGGCGACATAGACGTTGCCGAGGGGATCCGTGCAGACGCCCATGGGGGCCCGGAACTCGCCCTCGCCGTTTCCGGGCCGGCCCCAAGAGCCAAGGG
>PMCY01000375.1:7374-13613 GCA_003154255.1 Candidatus Aminicenantota bacterium
GGCGACGGCGGTGGGGCCCGACAGCTCGTTCGTCCCCGATCCTTTCTTCCCCCATTGCTTGAGGAATTTCCCGTTCTTGTCGAACTTCAGGACGCAGCATTCCCGGGTATCCGTGACATAGACGTTGCCCGCGCCGTCCACGGCGATGCCGCCCGGCATGTTCAAGATTTTGGTCTCCCGACCGGCATCGCCCCAGGAGGCCCGGAATCCGCCGTCCCGGTCGAATTTCTTGATCCGGTAGGTGCTGCTCTCGTCGGCGATGTAGAAATTGTCCTCTTTGTCGAAGGCGATAGCCCGGGGCAGCTTGAAGAACTTGGACTCCGGGCCGCCGTTTTTCTGGCTGAAAACGTAGGTGTTCACGGCCAGGGTCACCGAGAGGGGCACGGGACCGTCGCCTTCCGTGATCTGGATGGGGCCCTCCCATACGGCGTGGTTTTCACGGGCCAGTTGTATGGTATGGCTTCCATAGGCCAGAAACGGCAGCTCGCAGTCGGTCTGCTTGCCGGATTCCTTGCCGTCCACGAAGATCCGGGCCCCTTTCGGCACGGTGCTGACGGCCAGGTTCCGGCCGATGCTTTGCAGAGCATAGTCCTTGTTCGAGGAGGCCTGCATCAGGAAGACGCTGTCCTTGATCGGCTTGTAGCCCTCCTTTTCAATCTCCACGTAGATCTTGGGCGTCCCCGATCGATGGATGACAGGGGAGGGGCCGATCGGCTTGCCGTTGATCTTGATCAGGGCCTCTTTGGGCGTGGTCGCGATCTGGATGGTGTATTCGGTCAGGAGCCCCTTGGACAGCTTCTCGGCGTGGTCGAGCAGGCCGCTGACCGCGGGATCGGAGATGTTCTTGGTGATCTCCCGGCTATAGGCGGAATCCACGTCGATCATGCTGCGGAACTCTTTCAGGGCCTCGTAGCTGTCCCCTTTCTTGATGCCGGCCAGGCCGATCCAAAGGTAGATCTCGCAGGCGATCTGCCTTTGCCTTTGGCGGTCGTCGATGGAGAACGACTTGGCGATGAGGAGGCGTAGGTCCTCCATGGCCTTGTCCGGATCGTTCTCCTGCCGGACCAAGCGCTTGCCCTCCTCCATGCGAAGCTCGATCTCGGCCACGATCTCGGCCTGGGACTTGACCCGGCCGGCCGGGCCGAGGGTCTGCTGGGCCTCCGCCTCGGTGATCTCCTCGACGTTGATCTCGTGGATGTAGCCGGTGATGGGGATGGTGTCCTTGGTCACCGTGACCTTGTACCATTCGCCCTGCTTGGTCTCGGCCTCCAGGATGGTGTTCAGGGGGACGGTGGTCAGATTTTGCCCGGTAATTCCCGGCGTCGCTTTGACGGAGGCATTGTCATAGATGACGCGCAGCTTGATCCCCGGCGATCCGAGCCCGAGGCCGACGACAAAGACGGCCCAAGCCGCAATCCAACCCCCTCGGCTCAGGCGTCGCCTCCGTAGGTCCATGGTCCGCTCCTTCGCTCTCCTGATCCTTATCCCGTTCCGACCACCTGCCAAACGTTTCCCTGTTTGCGGAGACGCCAGGTCTCGCTGCTTTCGGCGACGTTTTTCTTCTTTCCGTCCTTCTTGTAGACGGCCCGCAGGCGATGGGAAAAGGTGACCGTGGCTTCCGTCCGGCTGTCGAAGCTTACCGCCAGGTCGGAAACCGTTGAGGTGATGGCATCGTAGCCGTTGAACAACGTCCGGTAGGTGTCCTGCCACTGGCGTCGCAGCGCCGAACCCCCCACGTCGCTGAGAACCACTTCCATGGCCTTGCTTTCCTCGGCCTTCCGGTGCCGCTCCACCAAGCTCAGGATGTCCCCCTTGGACAGCGCCGTGTCGGCCTGGAATAGGTATTGCTGGGCTTCGGGGTGATTCCTGTCCAGGGCCAACGCCCGTTCCATGTCCTTGACGCACTGGGCGAAGTCACCCCGCTGAAAGTTCGCCTTCCCGGAGCTAAGGATGGGGGCGATCTGGGCGCTGAGGAGGGCGCCCCGGGCCCTCTTCTGGAACTCCAAGGCGACGGGATGGGTTGGGTACTTGGCCAGGACGTCCTGGGCCAGCTTGGCTGTCTCGGCATATTGATTTTCGAGAAAGCTTTCCTTCATCCTGTTCAGCTCTTCGTCCGACGGACCGGCCGGCGCCGCCGCCGGGGGAGGGGTTCGGGGCGCCGGGGCGGCCCCTGGAACCGGCGTCCGCCGGCTCAGCAGCCAGCCTCCCAAAACAACGGCCGCGATCGCGGCCGAGGCCGGGAGGATGATTTTCGCCGGCGATTTCTTGGCTTTCGCCAGCTTCCGCGTCTTGTCCAGGACCGATCCGTCCGGGCCCAGCCCCAGGCGCAGCTGGATGTTTTTCAAATCCAGGGCCAGCGCCTCGGCGTCGGCAAAGCGGTCGTCGGGGTCTTTTTGGAGACACCTGTCGACGACGGCCTCCAGCAGCTCGGGAAGATCCGACTTGATTTGCCGGATCGGGCGGGGCGCTTCATAAATAATGGCATACATCAGGGCGTGGTTTTGTTTCTTTTCGAAGGGGAGCCGGCCGGTGAAGAGTTCATAGAGGACGACGCCCAGCGACCAGATATCCGTGAGCGGATCCACGGCGTCGCCGCGCGCCTGTTCGGGGGACATGTAGGAGACCGTTCCCATGACTTTGGCCGTCGTGGTAAGGTCCGAGCCCTGCAGCAGCTTGGCCAACCCGAAATCCATGATTTTGGCCTGATGCCGAGCTGTCACCATGATGTTGGCCGGTTTGATATCCCGGTGGACGATCCCTTTTTTATGGGCCTCGCTGAGTCCTTCGGCGACCTGGATGGCCAGGGAAAGCCGTTCGGCGAATCCAAGGAGTCCTTTCTGGTTCGTTTCCCGGAGGCTCTCGCCCTCGATGAAGGGCATGACGATGAACGTCCGCCCGTGTTCCTCGTTGACCTCGTAGACCGGGCAAATATGCGGATGATCGATCGATGCGGAGACCTGGGCTTCAAGAAGGAAGCGGTTTTTGGCCTCGGCATCGACCAGGAATTCCGCCCGCAGGAACTTCAGGGCGATGCAGCGCTTGAGGACGATGTCCTCGGCTTTATAGACGACGCCCATGCCGCCGCGGCCGACGACGGACTTCACTTTGTATTTATTGGCAATGACCTGGCCTTCCTGAAAATCGAGTCCCAGAATACTGAGAGTTTGGGTGTTGAGGGGCGGAATCGCGCCGTCTTTATGTGTCCCGCTGCCGCACCGGCTGCAAAAGGCGCTGTCGTCGGGGGTTTCAGAATGACAATTGGGACATTCCATGACTCCCCCCCGACTCTGAAAGTATTATTGTGATTATTCGGCGATATTGTCAAGACCGGTTCGATGTTGATTTCAGAATTCTTCCCGAGCCGTCCGGAAAAAAAAGAAGGCCGGAAATCCGCCTGCCAGCGACGTCCGGGCGCCGGCTTATTTTTTCCCTTCGAACAGCGTCCAGGGATTTCCTTTCATGTCTTTCAGGAAGGGAACCTGCCAGGCCCATTCCGGACGGTTTTTGACGAAATCCGCGGCGATGAAGTCTTCCCCGCAGGGATGGCCCATCCGTCCCCAAAGCTTGAATTCCCTGGCCAGGGCCGCCGTCGTGGCCTTGGCCGAGACGGCCCCGCCCGGATAATAGGGGCCCCAGCTGAATTCCGGGATGCCTTTGGGATCGTTTTCGGCATGCCCGCAGAGGGTGTTGGCGTTGGACCCCGGCTTGCCAGTCAGGGCGTCGATATGGTCGCCCATGAAGGCCATGGCCTTCTCGGCGTCGATCAACCCTTTGTTCCCGGCCATCAACTTCTCCCAGCGGGCCTTGCGGACATAGACCGACTGGTCGGACTTCTTTACGTCGAACGTCGTCTCTTCGGCGATGAACTTGGGATCGAGGGGGAAGTTGGAGCCGATATACCAACCGTCCTTGGTCCGCCAGGCCGGGTGGTTTTTTAGGCCGAGTTCGAGGCGGGCGATCTCGTTGGCGTTGAGGTCTCCGACGAGCCAATCGTTGGCGTAGCCGCCGTTATTGTCTTCGATCATGATGCGGATGAAGTCGTCGATGGTGGCGCCATATTGGGCGGCCCGGCGGGCCCGGACGAATTCGGGTGTGCCGTCCTCCCGAAAACCTTTAAATTGGGAGATGGTGGTTTCGGTGTAGACCAGGCCGGCCCCGTTGATGACGAAATCGTCGCCGCTATGGATGGAGCCGGGCATGGCGTCCATGAGGATTCGATTCCCCTTGGCCGGGACGATGTCCAGGACGGCGTTCCAGCGCTGGCCCAGAATATATTCCGTCCAGTTGTTATGGGCCATGACGATGCGGCCGTCCTTGGTGGCGCTCCCGGTGGCGATGAAGGCGCTGCAATAGCCGGGGGCCTTGTTGTCGCCGGNNTTTGACCCCTTCGGTGAGGCCTTCGATTTCATCCTTGTATTCCTGGTCCAGCTTGGGCCAGAACATCCGCTCGGCCGCTTCGCGGAAGAAGGCCCACTTGCGGTTGGTCGTTTTCTCGAAATAGAAGGCCAGCGTTTTCAGGACGTCGTCGATCTCGGCGGCCAAGTGCCAGCCGTGCTGGAACCCGATGTCGCGCGGAGCGCCCTGCAGATGGACAAAAATCCATCCGCCGCGGTCTTCACGGGACGATCCCGCCAGGCGGATGTCCGTGCTCGTGAGGGCTTGTTTGGTTTCCGCGGCCGGCGCGGGCTTTTCGGCGGTCTTGGCGCAGGAGATGAAGAGAAGCGCCGCCGCGGCGATGGCGATAACTGCAGCCGGACGGTTGGTCATGAATATCCTCCTCGGCTGGAATCGATCCGGTGAAAAGAAACTATACCCCAGGCGCGGGGGCGAGGTAAACCGCCGCAAAGAATTGGCGGACGATGACCAGCGTAACGACGGCGGCGGATGTCCCCGAAACGCCGCCGCGTATTGTTTCCCCTCCGCCCAAATGGTAGAATACGGCGCGTTTTAAGCGCGCGGAGAGGTGCTGGAGTGGTCTAACAGGAGCGCCTGCTAAGCGCTTGTCCTGGTCACACCGGGACCGCGGGTTCGAATCCCGCCCTCTCCGTACCCACCCCGAAGGCGAGTACCAGCCAATCCCTCCTCTTGGAGGAGGGATAAGGGTGGTATTATTTGATGGAGGCTTGCAACGAGCCTTCGGAATAGAAGTTAATAGATCCAGCAGTACGCAATGACGAATCCCTCCTTGTTTTCTAAAACTGACGCAGACGGTTTACACCTTGGGCCTTCTCATATAATCTACAGGACGAGAGGAGAATCTGATGTCTGGGCCCGAGATGAACAGGAATCAGCGCTGGCGATTAGAGAAAGAGCCGATAAAACCATGAGTATTTGTCCTGTTAATCCAAGCAACATGGCCAAGCCGAGAGGCTATTCTCACGCCATTTCGGTGTCGGGCGACAGAAGGACGGTTTACATCGGCGGACAAAACGCGGTTGATGAGAGCGGAAATACCGTCGGAACGAACCTGAAAGAGCAAACCCGGCAAGTCCTGCGGAATATCGAGAAAATATTGGCGGCCGCAGGGGCTGAACCGGAAAACATCGTCAAGCTCAATATTCATACCCTGCAAGGGCAAAATCCTTTGGAAGGATTTCAAGCCTTCCAAGAACAATGGGGAAGGATCCCGATTCCGCCGGCCGTGACGGTTGTATTCGTCTCGGGACTTGGAAAGCCCGACTGGCTGATCGAAATTGATGCGATAGCGGAAGTTGCGATCTAGTCATCATCATCCAGTCCGTCCCGGTTTTTTCCAAGATAAGCTCTCGCCGTCTGTCTGGAAATACGCTATTCTAACCCCATGAAAGAGAGCTTCTTTAAAAACGGCCAAAAGGCGACTTCGCAGAATGGCGATGTGCTCACCTATTTCTACAAGTCGGGCCCCGTCAAGGCCCGAGGCAAGTTCGTCGCTGACTTGATGCAGGGGAAGTGGGTTTTCAACCGCGAGGACGGCAGCCTCTGGCAAATCGGCCATTTCAAGGACAATATGAAACACGGCGAATGGATCCGCTACGACAAGACCGGGAAGGTCGAGTACCAGGAGTGCTTCGTTCTTGGCAAGATCGTCAAGAAGTGATCTTCCCGGGAATCGCCCGGGCTGCCGCGGGCCGAGAAATCCAATGCCGTCCCGATCGTTGATCCCCGAGTTTCGCCCGGATTTACTGGTTCCGTGACAAAGTCGCGCCTCACGTTCAGGCCCGTCGTGAAGTCCAACTGGAAGGATTTCGAGGCTCTTGGCC
>PMCY01000365.1:0-4004 GCA_003154255.1 Candidatus Aminicenantota bacterium
GCCGCGAAATCATCGACATCTATCCCCGTCCGCGCAAGGCGCGCGAGATGCTGCTCCGGGCCCGCCGGGTGGCCGAGCTCCTGGGCGTCGAAATCAAGCCGGCCTTCATAGAGAAGGTCCTCGGCGATCTGGGCTTCGGCCTCAAGTCCCGCCCGATAGGTTCGTGGATGGTCCAGGTCCCCTCCCACCGCGCCGACATCGAGCGGGAGGCCGATCTGGTCGAAGAAGTGGCCCGCTTCTACGGCTACGACCGGATCCCGGTCATTCTTCCGCTCCTGGAAGTTCTGGATCCCGTGCCCACCGCGGCCGGAAAGGTCCGCCGCTTCGCCCAGCAGCTGTTCCATTACGGATTCGACGAGGTCCTCAATCCCAGCTTCGCCGACCCGGTCAACGAGGCCGCTCTGGCCACCGGCCGCAGGCCGGTGGAGATCCGCAATCCTCTNNTGGCCGTGGATGAGGAAAGCATGCTGGCCCTGGCCGGCGCCGGCCCCGTGGGCCCCGTCCAGTGGGGCGAAAAACAGAAAGAGACCGACCTGTTCCATCTCAAGGGCGCGGTCGAAGCGGCCCTGGAAGCTCTGCGCTATGACGACGAGCAGCGCTTCGACGCCCTGACCTTNNCCGACCATTACGGCATCAAGGGCGCCGTTTTCGCCGCCGAGATCAGCCTGGGCCGGCTCGCCGAGAAGAAGCCCCGGCCGTTCGAGTTCGTCCCCCTGCCCAAGTACCCGGCCGTCGTCCGNNGACGCCGCCTCTCTGGAACACTTCGACGTCATCGACCGCTACGACGGAGACCAGGCGCCCCGGGACAAGGTCGGGCTGTCCCTGCGGTTCGTCTACCGCAACCCCAAGGGCACGCTGACGGCCGAAGATGTCGACAAATCCGAGCAAAAGATCATCAAGGCCCTTAAGACGGCCCTGTCCGTCCAGCTCCGTGAAGGAGGTTCGCAATGACCAACGAGATCGATCGCCTCAAGGTACTGGAAGGCAAGATCGCCCACATCGTCGAACTCGTCGGCAAGATCAATGCCGAGAACGAAAAGCTTAAACAGCAGGTCAAGGATCTCCGGACCGAGAAGAGAGACCTGGAAGAAGGGGCCAAGCGCGCCGCCAAGCTTGACGAAGACGTCAAAAGATACGAAAATGAACGCGAGAGTGTGAAAGGGCGCATCGAGGCCATCATCGCCCAGATCGACAAGCTCGGACTCTGATGGACAAGATCCTGGATATAAATATCTTTGGCCGAATATACAAGATTCGAGTCAAAGGCGAAGAGGATGAAGAGTACGTCAGCCGGCTGACGTCTTATGTTGATCAGAAAATGCACGAAATCGCCGTAAAGTCCCGCTCCTCCGACCCCATGAAGATCGCCGTCCTGGCGCTGATGAATATCGCCGACGAGTATTTCGCCGGACGGAAGGAGCTCGATCAACTGGACGCCACGATCGGCCAGATGGAATCCGAATTGGAACGCGTGGAGAATCGTCTCGATCCGAGTTCTGAATATCGCGAGTTGCCCAAGGCTACCCCGTAGCCCGGGGCGCCCGCCGGCGCTTCTCCCGCCTCCCCTCGCCGCCTTCGCCTCGGAAGGAGGAAAGGTAAGATGACGACGATCACCATGATCGGTCTGGCCGTTCTCGTTCTGTTGGCGGCCGCCGTTTTGTTCGTTCTGCTGAAAAAGAATTCCGGTGAGCGATCCCTGTTCAAGTCCCATCAGGAGGCCAAGTCCGTTGTCGACCAGGCCCGCTCCGAGGCCGACCGCCTCATCAATGATGCCCAAGGGAAGGCCCGCCAGAAGCTGTCCTCCGTGGACGCCGAATTCGAACGCCAGACCCAGGACCGCAAACGCAAGCTGACCGAGCAGGAACGCCGGCTCGTCCACAAGGAAGAAACCCTCGACCGCAAGACCCAGGGCGTCGACCGCCGCGACCGCGAGCTCATCAATAAGGAACGCAAGATCGACCAGAAGCTCAAGGACATCGAGCAGGAAGAGGAGAAGGTCTCCTCCCTGGTCAAGGAGCAGATGACCGAGCTCGAGCGCGTCTCCGGGTTGAGCCAGGAAGAAGCCAAGTCCCAGATCATCCGCAAAATCGAGGATGAAGCCCGCCTCGAATCCGTCCAGGTCGTCCGCCGCATCGAGGAGGACACCCGCTCCCGCAGCCGCCAGCTGGCCGCCGAGATCATCAGCGGGGCCATCCAGCGCTCGGCCGCCGAGCATGTCGTCGAATCGACCGTCTCCGTGGTCGATCTGCCCAGCGAAGACATGAAGGGCCGCATCATCGGCCGTGAGGGCCGCAACATCCGGGCCCTGGAGATGGCCACGGGTGTGGACATCATCGTCGACGACACGCCGGAGGCGGTCATTCTGTCCAGCTTTGACCCCATCCGCCGCGAGGCCGCCCGCCTGGCCATCCAGCGGCTCGTCCTCGACGGCCGCATCCACCCGGCCCGCATCGAGGAGGTCGTCGAGAACGTCAAGGCCGAGCTCGAGGAATCCATCCGCCAGGAAGGAGAATCGGCGGCCTACGATCTGCGCGTCCAGAATGTGCACCCCGAGCTGATCAAGCACCTGGGCAAGCTCCGCTACCGCACCAGCTACGGCCAGAACGTGCTCCAGCACAGCAAGGAAGTCGCCTTCCTCAGCGCGGCCATGGCCCTGGAGCTGGGCCTGAACACCCAGGTGGCCCTGCGGGCCGGGCTGCTCCACGACATCGGAAAGGCCGTGGACAAGGACGTCGAAGGCACCCACACCGAGCTGAGCGTCGAGCTCTGCCGCAAGTACGGCGAGAACGAAGCCGTGATCCAGGCCATCGCCAGCCACCACCGGGACATCGATTTCCCCTCGATCGAAGCCGTCCTGGTCCAGTCCGCCGACACGCTCTCGGCCGCCCGCCCGGGCGCCCGCCGGGAGCTTCTGGAAACCTACATCAAGCGGCTGGAGAAGCTCGAAACATTGGCCAAGTCCTTTGAGGGCGTGGCCAAGGCCTACGCCCTGCAGGCCGGCCGGGAGATCCGCATCATGGTCGATGCCGGCAAGATCGCCGACGACCGGGCCGCCCTGATCGCCAAGGACATCGCCACCAAGATCAAGAATGAGCTCGACTACCCGGGCCAGATCAAGGTCACGGTCATCCGGGAGATGAGGGCCGTCGAATATGCCCGCTAAAACCGGGGTCCTCTTCATCGGCGACATCATGGGCCGGCCGGGACGCCACGCCCTGCGCGTGGCCCTGCCCAAGCTGCGGGCCAAGTACGCCCCCCATTTTGTCGTGGCCAACGGAGAGAACTCAGCCGGCGGTTTGGGAATCACCGAGGAGATCGGCCGCGACCTGTTGGCCGTGGTCGACGTGCTGACCTCGGGCAACCATGTCTGGGACAAAAAGGAAGCCCTCCCCTACCTGGACAAGGAGCCGCGCCTGCTGCGGCCGGCCAATTACCCGGCCATAAATCCCGGCCACGGTTCGGTCGTCGTGGAGGGCGCCGACGGCCGCAAGCTGGCGGTTTTAAGCCTCCAGGGGCGGGTCTTCATGGAGGCCCTCGATTGCCCTTTTCGAACGGCCGATACGGCCGTGGAGGCCTTGCGCAAGGAGACGCCCTGCATCCTGGTCGACCTCCATGCCGAGGCCACCTCGGAAAAACAGGCCCTCGGCTGGTACCTCGACGGGAAGGTCTCGGCACTCCTCGGGACCCACACCCACGTGCCTACGGCCGACGGCCGCATCCTGCCCGGCGGGACGGCCTACATCTCCGATGTGGGCATGGCCGGGGCCCGCAATTCAGTCATCGGAATGCGCCGGGAGCAGGCCCTGGAGAAGTTTCTGACCGGCCGCCCCGTGCGTTTCGAGCCGGCCAGCGGAGGCGTCTTTCTCTCCGCCGTGTATGTCGAGATCGATTCCGTAACCGGTCGAGCCTTGTCGTTCGCTCAGGAAATCTACACCGAGGAAGAATAACCGATAAACGGAAGGATTCATGTCCGTCATCGACGAGTTCGAGTACAAGGGGAAGGA
>PMCY01000365.1:4121-5448 GCA_003154255.1 Candidatus Aminicenantota bacterium
TCATCATCGACCGGGTCGAGCCCAAAGGCAAAGGCGCCCTCCAGATGGCCTTCGAACAGCTGAAGGAAAAGCTCAAGGCCGAGGGCCTCTTCGACCCCGCCCGCAAGCGCAAGCTCCCGCTCCTGCCCAAGAAGATCGGGATCGTCACCTCGCCCACCGGAGCCGCCGTCGTCGATATCCTGCGGACGCTGGAACGGCGCTTCGCCAAGCTCCATATCCTCATCTACCCGGCCCGGGTCCAGGGAGAAGGGGCGGCCGACGAGATTGTGGCCGGGATCGATTATCTGGGCGCCCTGCCCGATATCGACGTCCTCATCGTCGGCCGGGGCGGCGGTTCGATCGAGGACCTGTGGGCCTTCAACGAGGAAAAAGTGGCCCGGGCCATCGCCCGCTCGCCCGTCCCGGTCATCTCGGCCGTCGGCCACGAGGTCGATTTCACCATCGCCGATTTCGTAGCCGACATCCGGGCCTCGACGCCGACGGCGGCCGCCGAGATGGTCGTGGAAAAGGAGCAGGCTTTCGCCGAGCGCATCGACAACCTCGTCCGCCGCGCTCAACAGTCCGTCCGTTTCNNATGGCCGAGGCCAAGGCCCGGGCGTCCCTGGCTGAAGAACGGATGGGCGCCATCCTGCGCCAGCGGCTCCGCTCCGGTCAGAGCCGGGCCGCCCTGGCCGAACAGCGGATCGGGGGGGCCGTCCGGGCCCTCGTGCGCGATAAACGCGCCGGCTGGGAGCGCCTGGCCGCCTCTCTTCACGGCAACAGCCCGCTCAACGTCCTCAAAAAGGGGTTCGCCGTGGTCTGGGACGGGGCGCGGCATCCGGTTGTCGGGATCAAGGTCGTCCAAGTCGACGACCCGGTCATCGTATCTTTCTATAAAGGCGAATTCAGCGCCCGGGTGACGGGCGTCGACCGCGAAAAGCCGGCCGTCGAAGAAACGGAGAAGGAGAAGCCATGAAGGACAAGGACCTGAATTTCGAAAAGGCGCTGGCCGACCTGGAAGCCGTGGTCGACAAGCTGGAAAAGGGCGGCCTGAACCTCAACGAGTCTCTGGCCCACTTCGAGAAAGGGGTCAAGCTGGCCCGCTTCCTGCGGGAGGAATTGGATAAGGCGGAGAAAAAGGTCGAGATCCTCCTCAAGGACGACAAGGGCGGCGCCAGGACGGAGCCGTTCGGAATGGACGTGGAAGAGACCGCGGAGGACGCGGCCGACGACGAGGAAGGTGAGGACGACGACGCCGGCGAAAAGAAAGCCAAGGCCAAACCCGGGCGGGGGGCCAAGAAAAAAGACGACGACACGATCCTGCCGTTCTGATCGGGGAACAGAAGGA
>PMCY01000376.1 GCA_003154255.1 Candidatus Aminicenantota bacterium
CCGCTCGACGTCCAGGATGACCGGCTTGGCCCCGGTGTAGGAAACGGCATAGGGGACGGCGATCATGGTCAGGGCGGGCAGGATGACCTCGTCGCCGGGTCCGATGTCCAGGGCCGCCAGGGCCAGGTGCAGGGCGGCCGTCCCGCTCGTAGTGGTGACGGCGTGTTTAACGCCCAGATAGCGGGCGAACCCGTCCTCGAACTTTTTGATGTAGGCGCCGGCGGAGGAGATCCATCCGGTTTTAACGCATTCGGAGACGTAACGGAGGGTGTTGCGGGCCAGGAGCGGCTCGTTGACCGGGATCATTAAAAGAATTCCTTGTCGTCGGCCCCGGCATAAGGGCCCTGCTTGACCTCGATCATCTTGGAGTTTTCCAGGACCTTGACCGAGTGGCCGCCGCGGGCCAGCAGGACGGCGTCGCCGGGACGGAGAATGAGCGTNNTCCTTGCCTTTGGGATGAACCAGCATCCCCAACTGCTGGGAGAATTCGCCGGGAGTGAAGAAGCTCGGGCCCGGCTTGGCATATTCCTTGCGCAGGACAATGGCGTAAATCTCGCCTTTGCGTTCAATCCGCGTCAATCCTTTCACCGGCGTCTCCTTGCGGCCTAACGAATTTTGGTGAAACGCAGTCTGATCGTCAGTCCGACATATTTCCGGCCCTTGCGGATGAAATCAGAGAATTTCTGTCCCGTCTTGCCCGTGCCCGAGCGCCGTTCGATGCAGATGTAAGGGCTTTCGACGAGCTTGAAGCCCAGTTTCTTGGCCCGGTAGACAAGGTCGATGAAATATTCGCCGTAGCCCCCCCGCAGGGGAACGCGATCGAGGACGGTCTTGCGGACGGCGACGAAACCGCTGGTGTAGTCATGAAATTCCCGGCCCAGGATGCGGCGGATGAAACGGTTGAGCGTGCGGCTCATGAGATAGGCCATGAGCGTGTCGCCCGAGCCGTGGACGATGCGCACGCCGCCGCCCTCGATGAAGCGGCTGCCGACGGCCACATCCGCGCCGCGGCCGATCTCGTCCAACAGGTCTTTGACCTTGGCCGGAGGCATGGAAAAATCGCAGTCCGACCAGACGACGACCTCGCCCTTGGCTGCGGCGATTCCGGCCCTCAGGGCCGAGGTCAAGCCGCGCTCAGTCGTCCGACGAAGGAGCCGAATCCGGGAATTCGTTTTCTGCATGTCCTCGACGACTTTCCACGTGCCGTCGGGGGAGTCGTCGTCGACGACGATGACCTCCGTCCCGGCGGGCGTGTAGCCAAGGACTTCCTGGATGAGCGGGCCGATATTATCCCTCTCATTGAAGGTTGGGAAGACGACGGAGACTTTCCCTTCCAGCGGTTCTCTCTGCTCCATGGGGCGCCAATTATACTCGGAAGCTCCGGCCGAATCCATAGCTCGAAACTGCCTTCCGGCCGCCCCGGGCCGGTCTTTCCCGCCCTTGCGCGCGCGGGATGGATATGGTACTTTTCTACTTCACTTTTCCATATCCGAAATCCGATAAAAGGAAGTCATTCATGAAACTCACCCGCTTCAACGCCCAGCATCGCAAGCTCGGCGCGCGCATGATCGAGTTCTGCGGTTGGGACATGCCCGTCGAGTACAAGGGCTTGATCGAGGAGCACCTGGCCTGCCGGCACGCCGCCGGGTTGTTCGACGTCAGCCATATGGGCGAAATCCACGTCACCGGGAAGGACGCCCTGGCTTTCATCCAGCACATTTCGCCCAACGACGCCGCCCGCCTCTCGCCGGGCATGATCCAATACACGGGCCTGCTGACGTCCAAGGGCACCTACGTGGACGATATGCTGGTCTACTGCGTCCACCCGGAGTTCTACTTGCTGGTCGTCAATGCCGCCAATACAGACAAGGATTTCGCCTACGTCGTTTCCCAAAAGGGCGGCTTCGCCGTCCATCTGGATAATGCCTCGGACCGCTACAGCCAGCTGGCCCTGCAGGGCCGCCAGGCCATCCCCATCCTGCAGCCTTTGACCGACCTCAAATTGGCGCCCATGCATTCCTTCACGTTCGCCTTCGGCAAGGTCGCGGGCAAGGAATGCATCGTCTCCCGAACGGGCTACACGGGCGAAGACGGCTTCGAGATCTACACTCTCGATCCGGACCCCGGCATCCTCTGGGACGCCCTCATGGAAAAGGGCACGCCCCTGGGCCTCCAGCCCGTCGGGCTGGGCGCCCGCGACACGCTCCGCCTGGAGTCCAAGCTGCCCCTCTATGGCAACGACATCGATGATACGACCACCCCGCTGGAATGCGATTTCGCCTGGATCGTCAAGTTCCAAAAGGGCGATTTCCTCGGCCGCGATGTCCTCGTCCGGCAGAAGGAGCAGGGCCTGACCCGCAAGCTGATCGGCTTCGAGCTCCTGGACAAGGGCATCGCCCGGCCCCATTACCCGCTCTATGTGGACGGCGCCCCGGCCGGCCAGGTCGCCTCGGGTACATTTTCACCGCTGTTCAGAAAAAGCATCGGCCTGGCTTACCTGCCCATCGCCAGGACCGCCGTCGGCACGCAGTTCGAGATTGGCATCCGCGACAAGAAGGTCAAAGCCGCCGTCGTCCCGACCCCGTTTTACAAGCGCAACTATTAAACCCGGACCATAGAAGGAGAACCGCATGTATCCCCAGAATTATTATTTCACCAAGGATCACGAGTGGGTGGCGGTCGACGGCGACACGGCCACGATCGGCATCTCCGACTTCGCCCAGAAACAGCTGGGCGATGTCGTCTTCGTCGAGTTGCCCGAAATAGGCAAGCACCTCGAAGTCCACCAGACGGTCGGCTCGATCGAATCGGTGAAGGCCGTCTCCGAGGTTTTCTCCCCCGTGTCCGGCCAGGTCATCGAGGCCAATACGGCCCTCAATAACGCCCCCGAGACGATCAACCAGGACCCCCACGGCAA
>PMCY01000120.1 GCA_003154255.1 Candidatus Aminicenantota bacterium
CCGTCGATATTTTTTCGCTGGACGCTGTTCGTGGTCTTAGGCATTGGAATCCTCCTTCAAATAAGGGAAAGTGCGGAACCGACGCTTGGCGGGGTGGGGTTTCCCGATCCTCGTCTCGAAAACGAGACGAAGGCCGGGCTTCACATTATCATAAAGGGGGCAGAGAACGAGGGCGAGGAAGAAGCACCGATGTGATTCGTTTCGCGTCTCATGGCGCGAATTTATAGCAGGAAAGAATCAGGCCGTCAAGAATTTATTGAAAAAAATAAAAAAAGGCGGGGAGGGGACGCGCCCCTCCCCGCCCGCCGGATCACTTGTACGTCGGCGCCGCGCCCACGTTGAAGAGGAAGAACGCGTATTCGTCCGCGGTGGTCTCGATGGCTTTGCTGACGTTGCTCGAGCCGTGCCCGGAGCGGGTCTCGATGCGGATGAGGACGGGGTTCGCGCCCTTGTGCTTCATCTGCAAAGTGGAGATGAATTTGAACGAATGGGCCGGCACCACCCGATCATCGTGATCGGCCGTCGTCGCCAGCGTGGCCGGATAGGCGACGCCCTCTTTGATGTTATGGAGCGGCGAGTACGCGGAGAGCCATTTGAAATCCTTCTCGTTGTCGCTCGATCCATACTCCACCACCCAGCCCCAGCCCACGGTGAATTTGTGGAAGCGGAGCATGTCCATGACGCCCACCGCCGGCAGGGCCACCTTGAACAGCTCGGGCCGCTGGGTCATGACCGCGCCGACGAGAAGGCCGCCGTTCGATCCGCCTTCGATGCCCAGCTTGGCGCTGGACGTGTATTTTTCGCCGATGAGGTACTCGGCCGCGGCGATGAAATCATCGAAGACGTTCTGCTTCTTGTCCAGCATGCCCGCCTTGTGCCAAGTCTCGCCGTATTCGCCGCCGCCGCGCAGGTTGGGCTCGGCGTAAACGACGCCCTGCTCGAGGAGGGCGATGAGGAGCGGGTTGAAGTAGGGCGTGCTGCTGATATTGAATCCGCCGTAAGCGGTCAGGTAGCAAGGATTGGATCCGTCCAGGGCCAGGCCCTTCTTGTGGACGATGAACATCGGGACCCTGGTTTTGTCCTTGCTCTCGTAGAACACCTGCTTGGTCTCGAATTCCTCGGGGTTGAATTTGACTTCGGGCTTGCGGAAGATCTCGGAGGAACCGGAGGCGATATCGTATTTGTAGATGGTCGAGGGGAAGGTGAACGAGGTGAAGGTATAGAAAACCGTCTTGTCGTCGCGCCAGCCGCCGAAGCCGCCGGCCGTGCCCAGGGCGGGCATGACGATTTCGCGGACGGGCTGGCCGTCGAGGCCGAACTGGAAGGCCTTGGTGTTGGCGTCCTTGAGATACGTGCAGAAAAGCTGTCCGCCGGCCGTTCCGGCCGAGCCCAGGACCTCGGGCTTTTCAGGGATGATGACCGTCCAATTTTTCTTCTCCGCTTTCCGGGGGTCGATCAGGACGATTTTGCCGTTGGGCGCATCGAGGTTGGTTTGGACCAGGAACTTGTCCCCGACGTTGTCGATGACGCCGCTGTCATTGTCGAAGCCCTTGACCAGGAGTTGGAAAGGGGCGTCCTTTTTGGACAGATCTTTCCAATAGAGCTCCGTGCCGGACGTCCCCTCGCTCACGGTCAAAAAGACGTATTTCTCGTCCTCGCTCGTACCGGCGCCGAAATAGCGCAGGGGGTGGTCCTTGTCTTCGTAAACGAGGACATCCTTCTCCTGCCCATCGCCCAGCTTGTGGTAGAAGACCTTCTGGAATTCGTTCTTGGCCGTCAGCTCCTTGCCGACGGCCGGTTTGTCGTAGCCGCTGTAGAAGAATCCGTCCTTCCACCAGGCCGCCCCCGAGAACTTGTTCCACTGGATCCGGTCGGGCAGCTCCTTCTTGCCGGCGATCTCCATGACCCGGATCTCGGACCAGTCCGAACCCGCTTCGCCGCGCGAAATAGCCATGTATTTCCGATCGCCTGAGGGGCCCAGCAAGCCGATCCGGATTGTCCCATCGGCCGACAGGGCGTTGGGATCGATGAAAACTTCGGGCGTTCCTTCCAGTCCTTTCTGTACATAGTACACAGACTGGTTCTGGAGGCCGTTGTTTTTGGCGAAAAAGTACCATTCCCCGGCCCGGAAGGGCGAGGAAAAACGGGGGTAATTATAAATATCCGTCAGTCGTTTCTTGAGGGCCTCGCGGAAGGGGATCTTCTGCAGGTAGGAGAAGGTCACCTCGTTCTGGGCCTTGACCCAGGCGGCGGTCTCGGCGGATTTATCATCTTCGAGCCAACGGTAGGGATCGGCGACCTTGGCGCCGAAATAGTCGTCCACCTGGTCGACCTTTTGGGTTACGGGATATTTCATGGGTTCAGCCTTTTTGCCGCAGCCGGGCAGGATGACGAGGGCCGCAACGGCCAGAACGAGAAAAATCTTCGCGCGCATGGGGATCCTCCAATTCGACGATGATAGGGAATTTTGTATCATACCCGCGCCCGGGGGGTCAAATGGGCGGAGTGTCCGGGCCTCCTAGTCCCTGTCCTTGACTTGGACCGCCCGCCGGGAATAATAGAATCCGGTTCGCCGCAGGGAGGACATCATGAAGTTTACCGGAATTTTCGCCCTTGTCGTCGGGCTCTTGATGTTCGGTCAGTGGGCCGTCTCGCTGGCCACGGGCGGCGTTCCCGAACTCCAGACCGCCCCCCTGTCGATCGGCTTCCATCTGGCCGCCGAAATTCTGACTTCGCTTGCCTTGATTCTGAGCGGCCTGGCGCTGTTGAAGAAGAAATCCTGGGGCCGGACTCTTTTTCTCGTGGCCGGAGGAATGGTCCTCTATTCCGTGATCAATAGCCCGGGCTATTTCGCCCAGCGGGGCCGGTGGCCCATGGTGGGGATGCTCGCGGTCATCTTTTTCCTGGCCGTCTTTCTTCTGATGGACGCGGCCCTGCGGAAGGAATAGCCGGGCTCACCACTTCTTGGCTTTTTTCGGCTCCATTTTTCGCAAGTCGAGCCCCTGCTCGAAGGCCCCGATCCGGTAGAGGCAGATCTCCCGCACCGACGAGGGATGGTGGAGGACTTCGCTCAGCGACTGATGCCCCACCGCCCAGACGCCCCCGCCCCGCACCACGACGACCTTGTATTCATGCAGCTTCTTGAGGAACGATTCCTCGTCCACGTCGGGCGGCAGGACGGGGATGACCAGGTACATGAACGTCCCCTCGGCATCGACGGGGACGATGCGGTCGGAGACAGCCTCGTCGCCGGGATAGCGGAAATGCGAATGGGCTTCGGCCTCGGGCAGCCAGCAGTGCATGATCGTCTGGAAATCGGTTTCGGCGTAGATGAGCTTATGCCGGGCCAATTCGCCCGTGTCGGTTTCCGCGGGCCGGAGCGGCAGGCGCCGCAGGGGGCTGCGCAAGTCCCTCGGCATGGAGGCCTTGGGCGCGTAGAGGATGTCGTGGACACCGCGCACGGACATCGAGCCGGTCTGGAAGGGCGAGAGGCGCGACTCGAAGACACGGGCGCCGGCCTTGTGGAATTCCCGGAGGATCTCGGTCTCCTCGGGAAAGTCGCAACAGGCATCGTCATCGATCGTGAAAGCATCGGGAAGATAGGCCAGATGGGCCGCCGGGTCGGCCTGGATTTCCAGGCGCAGGGCTTCGACGTCGACCTTCAGCTTGCGGGCCGTCCGGACGACGGCGCCGGCGTTGTTGGCCACGCACTGTAGGAAGAAAGCCTCGGTCAGCGTCCGGGCCCGGACAAATGTGCCGTGGCCCTGGATGACGGTCGCCGGGTGGTCCTCCAGCCGCTTCGGAATAAGGGCGGCCATTTCGGGCGAGCCGCTGGGGACGGCAAACCAGTCGACGTGGACATGATCGCCCAAATGCTTCCGGCCCAGCGGATCGATGGGGATGAAATCCGCCGGCTGGGCCGGCTTGGGCAGATCGTCCATCGTGGCGATCGACAGATCCTTGGTATGGGCGTGCATCGAGGCGCCGGCGCCCGGGATGGCCAGGATGCGCTGGTGGATATCGGTTTCGGAGGAGGCCTTGTAATAGCCGTAATCGGTTTCCGTGGCCGAAAGGAAGCAAATCTGGCTGGGATCGAGATCGCCCTTCTGCGACCCGGTGGCCGTGATCAGGATCATGTCCGCGCCGTCGGCGCCCCTGATCTTGACGGCCATGTTGCCGCTGTGGCTGTCCTGGATGTCGTAAAGCAGGGAGGCCCGGCCGATCGAACGGAACAAGGTCAGGATTTCCTCGCCGAGTGTCCAGGCGCGGCGGGTCATGACGCCCTCCCGGCCCGCGGCGCGATGGCTAGGTCCTCCAGGAGGGCCCGCGTCGGCCGCCCCTCCGAGTCCCATCCGCGGACCGAATAATAATCGCGGCGCATGCGCTCCTGGGCCTGCTCGGAAACCATTTTCTCCTCCCCGGCCACGACGATCGGCGTTTCGGCGAAACGCGGCGGCAGAGCGTCGTCGGCCGCGGTCGCGCCGGCCTCGACATTGAACAGGCGCTCCAGGGAGGCCACGCGGTTCTCAATCTCCTCGAGGCGGAACACGGAGAAATCCATTCCCGTGACCCCGGTCAGCATGCGCGACCAGGGGTCGCTGCCGAAGGCATATCCGGTGAAGCGGCAGACGCCCAGGCTGTCCTGGAGGATGCCGGTGTTCTGCATGTTGCGGATGGCGATGGGCGACTGGAGCAGGCTGAAGCGCGGGATCTCCTTGGTCCCGCCGAAGAAAGCCAGGGACACGGCGTAGCCGCCGCGCAAATGGCAGGCGCCCGAGGGCGAGGTCATATAGCCCAGGGCCTGGGTGAAGGACGCCCGCGGGTCGTAGGCCGGGAGCTCCAGCTTCTTGACGGTCATCGACAGGTCGGCGCGGCCGCAGCGCTCGGCCAGGCGGTATGAGCCCTCGGCCAGGAGGGCCCCCGCGCCGCGGCGATGGGCGGTGTCCACGGCCAGCTTTTCGAGCTCGGCCGCCGCGCCGAAGCGGAGATCCAGGCCACCCTCCTTTTCAGCGCCAAGGAGGCCGCGTTCGCCGAGCTCCATCGCGCAAGCGACGGTGCCGCCGAAGCTGATTGTGTCGATGCCCAATTCATTGCAGCGGTAATTGGCCGTGGTGATGGCGGCCAGGTCGTAGATGCCGCAGTCCGGGCCCATCAGGACCACGGTCTCATATTCGGGGCCCTCGCCCCGCTGGGTGCTTCCGTCGTCCCCGTCGATGCGGGTGTGCCGCTGGCAGCCGATGGGACAGAGATAACACCCGGCCGCCTTCTCCAGAATGGTCTTGGCGATGGTCTCACCGGACATCCGCTCCAGATCCTCCGGGCGGTGCGTGCAGTCCTGGAAGTTGCGGTGAGGCAGCATATTGATGACGTTGATGAGCTCGACCAGCCCGGCCGTGCCCAGCTCGCGCATGAGGCGCTTGGTCACGGGGGCCTGGCGCAGGAGATAGAGCGCCTGATCGTACCCGGATTGATAGCGCTCCTTGTCGTGGATCTGGATCTTTTCCTTGCCCTGCACGCGAATGGCCTTGAGATTCTTGCTGCCCCAGACCGCCCCCCCGCCGCAGCGCCCATAAACGCGATTCTTGTCGTTGCCGACGACGGCATAGAGAACAAGGTTCTCGCCGCCCGGACCGATGCAGAGGGCCCGCGGGCGGCTGCCCGCCTCGAACCCGGAGGTCAGCTCGTCGTTCGTCGCGTGGATGTCCTGGCCCCAGAGATGGTGGGCGGGCAGGACCTCGATCTTGCCCGGGGCGATGTCGATCCAGACAGGCGAGTCCGCTTTGCCTTTAATGACCAAGGCGTCATAGCCGGCGGATTTGAACGTGTGTCCCCATCCGCCGCCCGAATTGGAGGTGCCGATCACTCCCGTCAGGGGCGACTTGAAGACCATATGCCCGCGAGCCGATGTCGGGGCGGTCGTGCCGATGAGCGGCGATGCGGCGATGACGACCACGTTATCCGGGCCGAGCGGATCGCACTGCGGATCGACGGCATCGTAAAAAAGACGCGTGGCCAATCCTCGCCCCCCCAAATAGTCGGCGACCAAGGCGGTATCGAGAGGCAGGACACGGGCGTCTCCTCCGGTCAGGTCGATTTCGATGATTTTTCCGAAGAATCCGAAAGGCGCGGCGCTCATGGGGTTGATCCTTTAGATGATGGACTAATTAGAATACTAAAACCCCTCCGCCGGCACAACCGCTTAATGAGTGGTAAACGTCTTTGAAGCAGGCTCAGGGAGTTCGGGGGAAAACCCGTGCGACGACTGAGCGGGCATGGTTTTTCGCCGAAGGCGAAAAGAGGGAAAGAGGAGCGTCGGAGCGAGTTTTCCTCGCCGGGGAAAACGAGCGTGTTTTAACCCGAATTCCCTGAGCCTGCTTCTAACATTATCCTCCGCCGAGGAGCGGAAAGATGGCCACGACGTCGCCGTCCTTGAGGGCTGTTTCGAGCGGCCGGTCCGGCGGAAGAGGCGCGCCGTTGATCATGATGACGAGATGCGGCTTCAGCCCCGCTCCGGCGAGCAGTTCGGCCCGCCGTTGCGGAGTATCGCCCAAACGGTCCAGCAAGGCGCCCACTGTCGCCGCTTCGGCCGCGGGGACGCCGCATTCCCTGCCGCCGAAGACTTCGCGGAAATAGGCGAAAAATTTAACCGTGACGGCCATTGGATGCCAGCTCCTCGATGATTGTCGCGCCGTCCATGACCGCCCCAAGAGGATGAATTTTCACGCTCCGCCCGGCCCACAGCGGGGCAAAGCCGTCCAAGCATCCTTCGCGGATGACGAAAAGAAAGCGGCGCCCCGGCTGATCGAGGACGGCGGCCAGGGCCGGCCAATGGCCCCCGCCTTCGAGCTCGAGCGGCCCCAATTCGTCGACGACGAGGAGCGATCCGGGTTCGGAGTCCCGGATGATTTCCGCCGCCGCGGCCAGCCCGGACGGGTCCAGGCGCCACGGGCCGATCGAGGTCCCTCCGGCCACGCCCGTCCGTCGAAGGAAAGGAAGGCGCCTCCCATCCCGGACCGCAACGATATCGTAACCCGAAAGCCGCTCATTTTCGAAAACACGCTCACCGACAAACCCGTCCACGAATAACGATCGGGATTCCAGGATCTTTAAAAGTCCGCCCACGAAAGCCGTCTTGCCGGTGCCGACGCCGCCCGTCAGGATGACGATCATGGCGCCCTTTTCCCCGCCTCGGCGACCGCCTCGCTCAGCGAATGACGACGCGGGCGTCGGTTGTCTGGAAGCTGATCGGGCTCCCGGCCGCGTTCACGGCCGAGGGAACGGCAACGACGATGGAGGCCTCGCCGGCGGACTTGGCCTCGAACTGGAGGAGGGCCAGAACGCCTCCGCCCTTGGTGCTCTGACCGGGCGCGGCCGTAAAGCCGATTGTACAGACTCCCGCCGCATCGTCGATATTCTTCAGGAAGGGGACTTTGGCCCCGAACGAACGGGTCAGTCCGCTTTCGGAAACGTCCTTGAGCGAAACGAACCGGGGGTTGTAGGAGACGGTCACGGACATGGCGCCGATGTCCTGGGCGCCGCGCACGTTCACCGCCATGCGGAATTCGCCCCCGGTGCGCACCTCGGCCGTGGCCGGATTGATGGCCACGAGATTCGGGGCGCTCTCCGTCGCCCGCCGCAATTGTTCCGACCGCTGAATGTCCAGGGCCTCGGGATCGCGCAGTCCTTCCTCATTGATCAGCCCACCGGCCGCCGCCGGGGAGGTCGTATCGACGTCGAGCCAAATGGGCTTGGTGTCGTCCGGACCGAGCTGGAGGCTGCGGATGATATAAGGAGTGATGGTCATGATGACGTCGGATTGGTCCACCGTCGTGTCCTCGGCGCTGAACAGCCGCCCCAGGCCGGGGATGTCCTTCAACCCGGGAATGCCCTTGAGCGATTTCCGTTCCTCGTCCCGCAGGAGTCCGGCAATGAGCTGGGTCTCGCCGTCTTTAAGGCGGACGATGCTTTTCAGCTCGCGGTTATTAATGATGGGGATGCCGGCGTAGCCGTTCGCCCCGATCGAGGAGACTTTGATCTCGAGATCGAGGGAAACGTCCTTCTCCCGATGCACCCGGGGCGTGAGGTTGATCTCGATGCCGACTTCCTGCTGGGTATAGCTGGTCAGAGGTTGGGAACTGATCCCGCCGCCGGCGAAGGGCTGGAACGTCGTCTGGGGCATGGGGACTTTCTGGCCGACCTTGTCGGTGATCTTCTCATCGGACACGCCGCGCAGGCGGGGCTGGGCGATGATGCGGGTGTCGGCGTCCGTCTCCAGGAACTGGACGAAGGCCACGGGCAGATTGAGGGAGAAGTTGCCGGCGTTCCCCAAGGCAATGCCTTTCAGGTTGAACCAAGAGGACGCAGTATCCGCGGTCGAGGACGAGCCGGCATCGTAGCGCAGGCTGGCCTGATTCTGGCTGAAGTTCAGGCCGAGCTGACGGAGCTTGGTCCGCGAAACCTCCATGATCTCGACGTCGATGACGACTTCGGCCTTGGCCTTGTCCCACAGGCGAAGGAGCCTGTCGGCCTGTTCCAGGACCGGGGCCGTTCCTCGGATGGTGACCGAATTGAGGTTCTTGTCGAAGATGATGTTGGGGGCCGCGTATTGGGTCCGCAGCATAGCCGACAAGGCGGAGAAGACATCCTGGGCCACGAGGTTGGATAGGTAGAACGTGCGGATGGCGTTGACTTCATATTGAGTGCGCTTCAAGGGCTGGTCCGGGATGATGATGACCGTCCGCTCGTCGATGATGCGGTAGAAATTCTTGGTCGCCTGGCAGAGGACCTTGATCGCCCCTTCCAGGGTCTGGTTGCTGAGATCGGGCGCGTACGGGATCTCGCGGAAGTTCTCGTCGAAAAGGATGGTGATTCCGGCTGATTTGCCGATGGCCAGGAAAACCGAGCGCAGGCTCGATTCGGTGCCGAACCGGGCCTGGATGGGCGCATCCCGGCCTTTGAGCTTGATCGGGAATTCGATCTTTTCCGGCTTCGGCTCTTCCTTGGGCGGCTCGACCGTCATTTGTCGGGCTTCCAAGGCCGTTTGGGTGTCACGGGGGTTGAAAGCCAGAGCCTTGCCGTATTCGACCGCCGCGGCCTCGCGCTTCCCCTGGACGACAAGCTTGCGCGCCTCCTGGAGATGGGAGAGGCTCGCCGAGATGCGGGCCCGCTCCAGCGCCAGGCGGTAGACGGGCTCCTTGGGATTCTCCAAGGCGGCTTTCTCGTACAAGGCGATGGCCTCGTCACTTTGCTTGTTCAGCTCCGCCTGGGCGCCCTGTTTGTAGTAGGCGCTGAAAGTGGTGCAGGCCGCCGCGGCCAGTGCGGCTATGAGGATGAAGGCGATTTTTTTCATCATTCCGCTCCTTCCACCAAAACGAATGTGAGGATCGTTCCATCCGGGGCCTGGATCTCGATTTCTTTGAGGGTGATGCGGGCGACCTTGTAACCGGCTCCCACCATGTCGCCTTCCTCGATCGCCTGGGCCTGGCTTTCGATCATGACGAGGGCGACTATTTTTTTCGTGGCCAGGGCCCGGCTGTAGCCGATGTAGCGGAGGGCGAAGGCCGGTCGGGCTTCCTCCTCGACCTTTTTCTCGGTCGGCACGGCGCCGGGCTGACCCGGCCGAAACGGGACGCCCCCTTCGTCGACGGACGAGGCGGCCTGCGGCGAAAAAATATCCCTCCGCGGCGGGACCAGCGGTTCGGCCGGGGCCCGCAGCCATTCCTTGCGGATCAAGGACTTGGGCGCGGCGGCGGGCTTGTCCGGAGCCTTATCCAGGGCGGCGGCCGCGCAGACGGTCCCGGCCAGGACGGCCGCGAAAACCCCTCGGAGAACGGCGCGCTCAACGTTCATAGTATCCCACCATGGTGATTTTCAGCTCCAGCATTCCGGCCTGCAGGCCGATGTTTTGGAAATCGATTTTCTCGACGAAGAGGAATTTGGGATGGCGTTCGACCCGGTCCAGAAAGGATTTCAAGGCGGCGTAGGAGCCGTTGAAGACGAACTCCGCCGTGACCCGGCGCAGGCCCTCCCGCGGGTAATCGGTATACCCCCAGGCGATATCTCCGACGGCGACGCCCGAAGCGTCGAAGAGGGCCTGCAGATCGGGCCGCAGGTCCTGGAATCCTTTGACTTCGGAATAAAACCGGGTCCGCTTCAGCTCNNATCGGGCTCAATCGCCGGTAGTCGCGTTCGATTTCGGACAGGCGGTCGGAGTAGCGCGTCGCCGCGGGGCGCTCCTGGATGGCGGTATAGAGGAGGACGAGCAAGCCGGCCGTCCCCGCCACGGCCAGGATTGCGGCCGCGCGCCGCTCCTTGGCGGTCCACCGTTCAATGAGATTTTTCATAGGTCAGGGTGATCTCCGAGACAAGTTGGCCGCCGCTCCGCGTCTCGTTCAGGACGAAGGGCGGGCGGCCCGTGACGGCGAAAAGGTTTTGGGTCAATTGGAGCAGGTCCGCCATGCTCCGGCTGACGACCTTGAATTTGATTTCGAAGCGGCCCTCGACGGCCGAGACGGGGGCCATCGAGGAGATGTAGGATGAGGCCGGAAGGGCTCCCTCGAGCATGGTGAAGAACTCGGTCCAGCGGAAGGCCTTCTTCATGATGGTCCCGTTGACTAGGTCGACGCGGTCCTTGGTCCGGATGGTTAGGGCCTTGATCTCCGCTTCCCGCTCGGTCCGGCTCCGCTCTTCCTTCTTGATGAGGGCGTCCAGACGGTCATATTCCGAAAGAGCCCGGG
>PMCY01000025.1 GCA_003154255.1 Candidatus Aminicenantota bacterium
CTCATCACGATGAGCATCCCCCCCCAGGATGTCATCACGAAAGACAATGTCACGGTGAAGGTCAACGCCGTTCTCTACTTCAGGGTCATTGACCCGCTCAAGTCCGTGATTGACGTGCAGGATTATCTCAACGCCACATCCCAGCTGGCCCAGACGACCCTGCGCAGCGTCCTCGGCCAGGTTCCGCTCGATGACCTCCTCTCGGAGCGGGATAAACTGAACGCCCGCCTCCAGGCCATCATCGAGCAGCACACCGACCCCTGGGGCATCAAGGTCCAGCTCGTGGAAATGAAACAGGTGGACCTTCCGGAGAACATGGTCCGGGCCATCGCCAAGCAGGCCGAGGCCGAGCGGGAACGCCGGGCCAAGGTCATCCATGCCGAAGGCGAATACCAGGCCGCCGATAAACTCCTCCAGGCCGCCAACGTCATTTCCGCAAATCCGCAGGCCCTTCAGCTCCGATTCCTGGGCACCTTGACGGAAATTGCCGCGGAAAAAAATTCGACGATCGTCTTTCCTCTCCCCATGGAGCTCTTGAAAGCCTTCACCTATGAAAAAAAGCAGGAGGACAAATAGGGCCCGGGACAACGATACACGACAATTCAGTTATAGGCTTCCATGACGGCCCGGTCCTCGGCCAGAAGCTCTCCGGCCAGGTCCTGCATGTCCATTTCGCTCCAAAAGGGGAGCCTCTCGTGGACGGATAGATATTTGAGCGGAATGGGGTGGGTGCCGATGACGACGGGGAGCCCATAGCGCGTCTCGATGAAGATTTTGAATTCCCTGATCCTTGGACAAGGCGGATATCCGACGACCAGGCCGGTGGCCAGGTGGATGGCCTGGGCTCCGTTCTTCTTCATCTCCTCGGGGACGGATTCGATGTTGCCGCCGGGGCAGCCCCCGCAGGAGGAGAAGCCGACGATCTCGAGCGGTTCGTCTTTGGGATAGCGGGCGAAGGCGCCGGCCCGCTCCCGCAAGGCCCTGAAACACTTGCCCCCGCCGCAGCTCTGATACCGGCCGCAGATGATGATGCCGAGTCGGGTCATGGCGTCCTCCTCCGTCTATTCTATCTTTCCAGGGGCGAAAAAAAGAATTATAATACTAATGGTAATAATAATCATTATCATTAGAGGATATCCATGAACATCGTCTTGCCCGAAGGAAAGTCCGTCGAGGTCAACGAGGAAGGCTTCCTGAACCGGCCCCAGGAATGGGACCGGGGAGTGGCCGCGGCCCTGGCCAAGGATCAGGAGGGAATCGAGAGCCTGTCCGAAGAGCATTGGGCGGTCATCGAATTCATCCGCACTTATTATATCGAACACGGCAACGCGCCCATGGTCCGCAATCTCTGCCAGTCGACCCACTCCACCCTCCGGCGGATCTACGAGCTTTTCCCCTCCGGACCGGCCAAAGGGGCCTGCAAGCTGGCCGGCCTGCCCAAGCCCGACGGCTGTGTTTGAGGAAACCCGTATAGTGGGTCTTCTGCGCTGGACCGTCCTTGCGGCGGGGATGGTTTCCTTGGTCGGGCTGGCTTTTCGCGCCCGCTGGGCGACGTCGTTCGGGGGCGCCAAGGTCTGCGCGCCGGCGCGGGGAAGCGCGCGGCGGGGCATCGCCTACGCCTTGGGCAAGGGACTTCTGCCTTGGGAAAAAGAGAGCGCCCGGCATCATCTCCCGACTTATTTGGGCGGGATCATCTACCACACCGGCGTTTTCTGCGCGTTCGCCGTTCTCGGAGCGTTTGTCACCGGCCTTTCGCTCCCGCGTCCCTTCGTATTTCTTCTGCGCCTCGGTTTGGCGGCGGGCCTCGCATCGGGGCTCGGCCTTCTGGTCAAGCGGGCCGCATTGCCTCTGGCCCGCGCCTTGAGCCGTTTCGAAGATTATGCGGCCAACTTCCTGGTGGATATCTTCGTGGCGCTCGCGCTGTCGGCTTCTTTCGATCCTCGCGCTGTAATGCCCTTCATGGCTCTGTCGGTGATCCTGCTTCTCTATGTCCCCCTGGGAAAAATCCGGCACTGCCTATTCTTTTTCCGCACCCGCATCAAATTCGGCCGGCTGTTGGGAAGACGGGGCGTTTTGCCGCCCGGGGCGTCCTCGGCGAGCTGAGCCATGCCTGAAACGAAGACCCTCAAAAAATCCTGGGCGGAACGCCTGGACGATCTTCCGCCCGACAGGCTCAAGACGGCCATTCAAACCTTGGCGGATATCATCGACGCGCCCTCCGCCGACGGGCTGGAATCCTGCGTCCGTTGCGGGCTGTGCGCCGATTCCTGCCATTACTTTCTCGACGATCGGGACATGCGCAACATCCCCGCCACCAAGCTGAATCTGGTCATCCGGGTCTTCCGCAGCCAAATCGCCGGTTCCGGCCGGACACGCCGCGGCGCGCCCGGCCTGGACGCCGCCGCGATCCGCGAATGGGCGGACGCCCACTACGGCCGCTGCACGCTCTGCGGACGCTGCATGATCAATTGCACCATGGGCATCCAAATCCCCACGATCATCCGCAAGGGGCGGGCCGTCCTGGCCTCCCTGGGCCTCATTCCCGACGGCCTCGATTCCACGGTGGCCCTGGCCCGGGAAACCGGCAACAACATGGGCATCACCCGGGAGGACTGGGTCGAAACGGCGGCCTGGCTGGAGGAGGATCTCCGCGCCGAGACGGGCGATCCTTTAATCCGCCTGCCTATGGACGCGGCGGGGGGGGATTTTTTGTACGCCGTGAATCCCCGCGAACCGAAATTCTATCCCCTGACGTTGACGGCCGCGGCCAAGCTCTTTCATGCGGCCGGCCGAAGCTGGACGTTGTCCTCGAAGGCGTTCGATGTGACCAACTATGCCTATTTCATCGGCGACGATGCGTTGGCCGCCCGCTTCGCCGCGCGGCTGAGGGAGGCCATGGACGAGCTGAACGTGAAAACTCTCGTCCTCTCGGAATGCGGCCACGGCTTCGCTTCGAATCGCTGGGAAGCCGCGGCCTGGCTGTCGGAGAAGATCGGCCGCGAGGTGAAAAGCGTACTGGAAGTCGTGGCCGAAGATATTCGGAAAGGCCGGATCCGCCTCGATCCCGGCCGCAATCCGAA
>PMCY01000336.1 GCA_003154255.1 Candidatus Aminicenantota bacterium
GGTCCTGTGTGACGGAGAAGACCTCCCGCCTCTCCGGGTCCGGGATGGTCCGTGCCTGCAGGCGCAGCAGGCTGATGTTGACCTGCATGTTGTTCTTGACCCGGTGATGGATCTCCTGGAGCAGGACATCCTTCTCCCGCAAGGAGATGAGGACCTGCTCCTCCGCCCGTTTGCGTTCGGTGATGTCCTCGGAGATGCCCAGCAAGTATTCGGGTTCTCCGCTCGCGTCCAGGATGGGCACTTTTTGGGTATGCAGGATGCGCGCTCCCTTATGGCGGGTTTGAATGGATTCTTCCCGGGTCTCCACAAGCGCCTTCCCGCGCAGAACTTCGCGGTCCCTTCCCGTGAAGAGGTCCGCCTGCTCCTTGGGGAAGAAATCGTAATCGCTCTTCCCCAGCATGTCTTCCCTCGAATAGCCCAGCAGATCCTCTCCCGCCCGATTGAACCGGACGAAGCGGAGCTCCCTGGCATCCTTGAGGAAGATCATGTTCGGGATATTCTCGACGATCGAATCCAGAAACGCGTTCATCCGGCGCAGATCCCCCTCCGCCCTTTTGCGTTCGGAAATGTCATTGAAGACGGTGAGCATGACCGGATTGCCGGCGTAATGAAATGGGAAGGCTGATATTTCAACATAAATAGATGTTCCGTCAAGCCTGATAAACTTTTCTTCCGCCAATGAGGCTGGACGTCCTTCCCTGATCGACTGTTGGATGCGTTTCAAAGCCAGTTCCCGGTAGTCAGGGTGCACAAACTCTATAACCGGCTTTCCGATGAGATCGGCCGGGCCGGCCGCGCCCAGGATTGCCGCGCCGGCCGGGTTGGCAAAGACGACGCGCCCTTGGCTATGGACAACCACGCCATCGGGCAATGTTTCCACCAGCAGGCGGTAACGTTCTTCGCTCTCGCGCAGCGCGATTTCGGCCTGCTTGCGCGCGGTGATATCCGTGATGGCGCCCAGCCACTTCAGGGGTTTTCCCGATTCATCCCGAACGACGCTGCCCCGATCCTGCCAATAAAGATAGGTCCCATCCTTCCGCCGCACCCGGCACTCCACGGAATACGGCTCCTCGGACTTTAATTGCTTCTCAATCGCCGCCAGGACACGATCCCGATCTTCGGGATGGAACAGGCTCGTATACCCATCCCACGTCCGGGGAATTTCGTTGGGTTGGTAACCGAGAAACGCGTCCACATTTCCGAGCCAGTCCAGGCCCGAACCGAGATCCCACTCATAAATCAGATTCGTCGCGGATTCCGCGGCCAGGCGGTAGCGTTTGCACGTCAGCTTCTCCCGCTCGAGCTCAGCTTTCAGACGGGCGATCTGGGAAGCAAAATCGTCCCTTTCTTCCTTCCCGGCTTCCGTTTTCAGGCCATCTGACATTAGGAATCCCCAAGCACCCAAACCAACCCGATTTGACGCCCTTTCCGCAATTAAAGGGTATTCCGACGCCGCCGGGATGTCAATCATGAACGCTTTAGGATGGGCTCGAAGCTCTAGCCGTCACCCGGCCGCCGCCCCCTCCCGCCGGGAGTTCCCGCGGATGTTTACAGCACGATATAGACGCCCAGAAACAACGTCCGGCCGAAGATCGATTGTTGATCCAAACGNNCCGAAATAGAGGACGACCATCTTCTTCAACAAGGTCAGGTTTTTCGTCCCGCTCAAATCGACCCGCGAATACGATGGATACCGCGCGCTCATGGCCGGCCCCCAGATCGGCTCATAGGCGGCGTCGGCCGCCTCCCAGACGCGGTCGAGAAGCGGGGTATAGGGGCGGCCCGAGGCCGCGGAAAAACGCAGGGATACGGATCCGCTCTTATATTTACGGGACAGGATGGCCGTCCCCGCGTGGCGGATCTCGTACGGCGAAGGGGCCAGATCGAGGACATCGTTTTCCAGGCGGCGCGAAGTCAGAAAATTGTAGACCCCGATCAGGTCCCAGGCGCTTCCTTTGAGCTTGACGAAGACCTCGGCGCCGCGGGCGTAGCCGCGGCCGGAATTGGTCAGGAGTCCCGTCGACGGCCCGGCGAACAGGTTCCGATATTCCTTGTCATAGATCGTGGCCCGCAGCTCCAGGTCCTCGCGGACCTTGTCGTAGCTAAGGGCGGCGTGGACGGCCTCCCTGGGCTTCAGACCCGGGTTTTGGGCCAGCGCCGTGAATTCGCCGAACTGGTGATAGAGACCGGTCGAAAAGCGAAGGGTATCGGTCCTGGAAGCCAGAAATGCCAATGAGACCCGGGGATCAAAGGCCGTCCGGGACGCTCCCAGGTTCAACCGCGAAAAGCGGGCCCCGGCGGTGACAAACACTTTGTCCGAGAACCGGAAACGGTCGTTGAGGTAGAAGCCGACCCGGGTCCCGTCCGTCCCCCAGGAATACGCATCCGGGCCGGCGAGTTCGCCGGAGACCCTCCGACCGACGACGTCCCCACCGAATTCCAGATAGTGGCGCTCCAGGTCCCAGGAGGCCTCGGCCCGGAACTGCAAGGCTCGGTCGGCCTGGTCGACCCGCCAGGACGCCAACGGATCGTACCCGGCCTTGTACGCCGTCCCGGCCATGATGACCTTGGTGACGAAGCCCTTGTTCCAGGCCGCCGTCCAGGACAACCCGGCCATGGTGTTGGCCGATGTCGTTCGAAATGCGTCGGTCTGTTCGTAGCGGTAATCGTCCCGCATGCCATAGATCCTCAGCTGGTGCCCCTGGCCCAGGGCGAGGACGAGCTTGCCGAAGGCTTGGGCGGTTTGAAAGGCCCTTCCCCCCTCCCCGTTCATCCAGGTCAGGACATCCGACCATCCCCGGCTATAGCTCCCGACGAAGCTCCCCACTCCTTTGATGGGTTGCCCGACGTAGCCGGTCAAACCCATGATCGACAAGCCCAGTCCGGCTTCGGGCGTCAAGGCCGCGTCCTTGGCCGTCAGGGCCATGACCCCTGACAATGCGTCGCCATACCTGGGATGGACGCCGCTCGTGGAGATGGCGAACCCATCGATGATCTGGTTGTCGAAGATGCTGAAATAGCTCTCGTGCATCGTCTCGCTGAGAAAAGGGTGGCTGATCTCGATGCCGTCGAAATAGTAGCCGACCTCGTCTTGGGCCCCGCCGCGGATGAGCAGTCCCGAGGAATCGGGAAGCGAATTGACGCCCGGCAGAATGTGGCTGGCGTAGAGAGGGTCCGCGGCCGCGCCGGGGACGCGATAAACGTCCATCTTGCTGAGGGCGATCGTCCGGGAGCTCTTGGCGTCGGCCACGACGCCGTCCGCGGAGACCGTCACTTCGCGGGCGGCCAGGGGTTCGATCTCCAGTTCGATCGTCAGCGGAACGCCCGGCCGGACGGACAGCTCCTTTTTCTTAAAACCGACAAAGTAAACGACCAGGGGGACCTGCTCCCCGCGTCCGGCCGGGACGGCCAGGCGAAACCGGCCGTCGCCGCCGGCGGATACGCCGGCCCCTCCGGCAATCATGACAAACGCCGGAAGAGGATCACGCGTGTCTTTATCCACGATCCGGCCTTCGATGACGCTCCGATCCTGGGCGCCCCAGCCCGGGATCGGGACGGCGGCGCCAAGGGTGAACGCCAGGAGGACGAAGGCCATTGGTGGAAATTTCATGTCACTTGTCGATCTTGGCCAACTCGGACTTGGCCAGTCCGAAGGCCGGATTGACGGCCAAGGCTTTCCGGAAGCACTCGCGGGCCCGCTCCGCTTCATTCTTTTTGGCGTAGGCCATCCCCAGATAGGTCAG
>PMCY01000067.1 GCA_003154255.1 Candidatus Aminicenantota bacterium
TTCATGTACATCGACGATTGCGTCAAGGGCATCGACCGCATCAGCCATTGGGACGAGCTGATCGCCACGCCCATCAACCTGGGCACGAGCGAGCTGGTCTCCGTCGACGAACTGGTCTCCATCATCGAGAAGATCGCCGGGGTCAAGCTCCGGCGCCGCTATCAGCCCGACGCGCCGCGCGGCGTCGCCGGCCGCAATTCGGACAACACCATGATCAAGATGATCCTGGGCTGGGAGCCGGACACGCCGCTCCGCCTCGGCCTGAAGAAAACCTACCAGTGGATCAAGAACCAATACGAGCGGCGCAAACAGGGCAAGTCGACGGTCGATTGATCGAGGCTCGCCCGTCGTTGTAGAATTCCCCCCTCGGGGAATGCTTCGGACCCATGAAAAACGTCGTCGTCACCGCTTCATTCGATAACCTCCGTTCGCGCCATGTCCGCCTGCTGGAAGAGGCCGCTAAGCTGGGGGACGTCCAGGCCCTGATCTGGCCGGATGAGCGGATCGAGGCGCTCACCGGGAAGCCGCCTAAATTCACGGCCGCCGAACGCCTCTATCTCGTTCAGGCGATCCGGTTCGTCCATTCCGCCCGTGTCGCCTCCTGGCCTGCCGATCCCCACGCCATTCCTGAATCGGGCGATCTAAACCCGCAGGTCTGGGTGGTGCCCGAAGAAAAAGCAACCGTGGGAAAAAAGAGCTTTTGCGCCCGGACGGGAATCGACCTTCAGGTCATCCCGGCCGATTCTCTGCGCGTCTTTCCGCCTGCGCCTCCCCTTCGCGTCCGCGCCGCCAAGCACGACAAGGTCATCGTCACGGGCTGTTACGACTGGCTGCACTCCGGGCACATCCGATTTTTCGAGGAAGCGGCGGGGCGGGGCGACCTCTACGTCGACGTCGGGAGCGACGAGAACATCCGGCTGCTCAAGGGAAAAAACCACCCCTTATTCCCCCAAGCCGAGCGGCTCTATATGGTCCGTTCCATCCGCCATGTCACCCAGGCCTTCATCGGCAGCGGCTACGGATGGATGGACGCGGCCCCGGAAATGAACCGGATCAAGCCCACGATCTACCTGGTCAACGAGGACGGCGACCGGCCCGAGAAACGCGCCTATTGCGAGGAAAAAAACATCCAGTACGTCGTCCTGAGCCGCCTCCCGAAGGACGGCCTGCCGCGCCGGGAAAGCACCGGTCTGCGCGGATTCTGAGCCGCCCGATGCCTGAACGAATTCCCGCCCCGCCCGCGGCCGATCTCCGTTTTTTAGGCTGGGACGCCCTTTGGGAGGAAGCGGCCGAACCCTATCGCATCCAAGGCCTTGGCTTCGGGCGGATTGTCGTGGAGCGCCGCGAGAGCTATGTTCTGACCGCGGCCGGCGGCGATCGGGACGCGGAAGTCTCGGGCCGTTTTCTCTTCGAGGCCGAAGCTCCCGCAGACTTCCCCAAGGTCGGCGACTGGGTGGCCCTCACTGATTATCCCCGGGAAGCCAAGGCCGTCATCCACGCGGTCCTGCCGCGCCGGACCCGGCTGTCGCGCCATGCGGCCGGGAAAAGAACCGAGGAGCAGATCCTGGCCGCCAACATCGACACGATCTTCCTCGTTCAGGGCCTGGACTTCGACTTCAATGTCCGGCGGTTGGAGCGCCAGATGGTCATGGCGCGTGAGAGCGGAGCCGAGCCGGTCGTCCTCTTGAACAAGGCCGACCTCTGCTCCGATGCCGAGGCGCGCCTGGCCGAGGCCCGCGAGGCGATTCCGGGGAGCGAGGTGCTGGCCGTAACCGCGCTGGCCTCCTCCGGCCTCGACGCCCTGCGGGCCTTCCTCCGTCCGGCCCGGACCCATCTTCTCATCGGATCTTCCGGAGTCGGCAAATCGACCCTGATCAACGCCCTGGTCGGATGCGATCTCCTGGCCACGGCACCCGTCCGGGCGGACGATTCCAAGGGCCGGCACACCACGACGCGGCGCGAGCTCGTCGTCCTGCCCGGAGGCGCCCTGCTCATCGACACGCCCGGTGTCCGCGAATTCGGACTTTGGGAGGCGGACGAGGCGGTAGGCGACGTGTTCGCCGATATCGACGCCTTGGCCCTGGAATGCCGCTTCACCGATTGCGCCCATGTGCGGGAGGACGGCTGCTCCGTGCTCGCGGCCGTCGCTTCCGGAGCGCTGCCGGCCGGACGCCTGGAAAGCTATCGGAAGCTGCGCAAGGAGCTCGCCTTCCGGGAATCCAAGCTTAAAGAGAAGCCCGGCTCGGACAAAAAGGAATGGACCAAGGCCATCCACAAGTCCATGAAGACCTTCCGCAAGCTCGACCCCAAGACCCGCTTCCGCGATTGACGGCGGCTCTACGGCGCGCCCTCCGGCGCAGCTCCCCTTCCCCCTCCTCGTGCGTTCTGTTATGATTTGCGGCTTCCGACCGCCCTCCAAGGACCGCCGCCATGACCCGCTATGACGAGCTTTTGAAAAACGCTTTCGATCCGGAATCGTTCCGCCGGGTCGGCTATAAAGTCGTCGACGCCCTGGCCGATTTCCTGGCCGCGTCGACGCCCGAGTCGCGGCCGCGGGTGCTGCTTTACGAAGACCCGGAATCGATGGCCCGGTCTTGGGAAGGACGCTTCGGCGCCGGCCCGACTACGGATTTTCCGGACCTCTTGCCGGAGATCCTGGCCCGGTCCAACGATCTCCTCCATCCCCGTTTCGTCGGCCATCAATGCACGACGGCCCTGCCCCTGGCCGCACTGGGCGGATTGGCCGGCCAGTTCCTGAACAACGGTTCGGCCGTCTATGAAATGGGACCGGTCAACGTGGCCATGGAGCGGAACCTCATCCGCTGGATGGCCGGCCTGGCCGGATGGAACGACGGCGCGGACGGCGTCTTCACCAGCGGCGGATCGATCGGCAATTTGACGGCGCTTCTGGCGGCCCGGCAGGCGGGCGCCAAGGGCAACGTCTGGAAGAAAGGCGTGGGAAGCGAGCCGCCCTTGGCCGTTCTCGTCTCCGAACAATGCCATTACAGCGTGCGGCGGGCCGCCGCGGTCATCGGGCTGGGCGAGGAGGCGGCCGTGTCCGTGCCCGTTGACGAGCGCTTCCATATGTCGCCGGAAGGATTCGAGCGGGCCTACGAAGAAGCCGTGGGGTGCGGACGCCGGCCCTTGGCCCTCGTGGCCAACGCCTGTTCGACGGCTACCGGAAGCTACGACGACCTGGAAGCCGCGGCCGATTTCGCCCGGGATCGCGGATTGTGGCTGCACGTGGACGGCGCCCACGGCGCGGGCGCCCTGCTCTCGCCCAAATACAAACACCTGCTCCGCGGCTTGGAGCGGTCCGATTCGTTCATTTGGGACGCCCACAAGAACATGCTCATGCCGGCCCTGATCACCGGGGTCGTCTTTCGTGAAGGTCGCCTCTCCTACGAGGCCTTCTCCCAGAAGGCCTCCTACCTGTTCGAAAAAGAGTCCCGCGAGGAATGGTACAACTTCGCCCACCGCACCCTGGAATGCACGAAGACGATGATGGGCCTGCGGCTGTTCATCTCCCTGGCCGCCTACGGCACGGACTTTTTCGGCGGCTACGTCACGGCCATGTACGATCTGGCCAGGGATTTCGCCCGACTGATGCGGGAGGCCGGCGATTTCGAAACGGCCGTGGAGCCCGAGAGCAACATCGTCTGTTTCCGCTACCTCAAGAGAGGCGAAACCGACCTCGACGGACTGCAAAAGCGGATCCGCCGGGCCATGCTGGAAAAAGGATCCTTTTATATCGTCCAGACCGAGCTTCGCGGGCGCCGCTGGCTGCGCTGCACCCTGATCAACCCGCGGACGACCATCGCCGATCTGGAGGCCCTTCTCGCCGAGATCCGCTCCCTGGCCTAGGATAAGCTCGGGGTCGCGTCTTCAGTCTGCTAATTTTTTGCCGTTTAAGGATATTCCGGCCTTTTATCGACACGGCTCCCGGCTTCAGCATCCGGACCTATTCATTAAAAAATCTGGGTTTTTAAAAAAATTAGCAGACTGAAGACGCGACCCCAAACGGGATCAGCGGAGGGGGATGCGCTGGGCCAAGCCCCAGCGGCCGGGCCGCCGCTCGGCGACGCTCAAGGCGTCCGGCGTCAGGCGCACGACCAGAAACTCCCCGCCGGCGCCTTCCTTGTTGGCCGAGCCGACGCACCAGGTGGGAATGCCGTTCCAATCGATCCTTTGGACGACATGGGAATGGCCCCAGAAAACAGCCGCGATGTTATAACCCCGGACGGCCGCCGCGTAAGCCTCGCGCTCCCGGTCCGACCACCAACCCCGGCTCCATTCGTCCCAACCGTAATGTTGGAAGAGAATGACCGGCCGGCCGCTGGAACCGACGCTCTCGGCCAGGTCCTTGACCAGAAACTCCAGGCTGTGCCCCGGCTTCCGCCAGTCGCCCTCGAACGGGCGGCCCCAGGGATTCAGGATGTCGTCGCCGGCCGAACCGGGGAATAAATTCAATTGGATGCAATGGACGCGGCCCCAGTCCCAGGAGTAATGGAGCCCGTCGGGCGAAATCGATCGCAGTCCCGGCCGGCCGGGATTGCGGCCCTTGATTCCCTCCCGGACGGGCCGGCCCGGGTCGCCGTCGTGGTTTCCGGCACCCTCATAGACGGGGAATGCCAGGCGGCCCTCGCCCGCCGCTCCATAATCGGCCGCGAACGCGGCCCAAAATTCGCCGGCATCGGGTGCGTTTCCATCGTCGACCAGATCGCCCAGGACGACGACTCCCCGCGGCGCGCCCACAATCTCCGGGCCGATCGATTTGGGAAACCGCCTTCCCGGCAAATCGTTCATGGCCTCGATCGTCCGGGCATTGGCCGCGGCGGCCGTCACCGTGGCCCCGTAATGGGGGTCCGAAGCGACGAAAAAAAGAACGTCGTCGGGATCGTCCGAGCGAAGAGAACGCAATTCGGCCCGCCGCGCCTCAGACAGCGGATGCAATGGCGGCTTGGTGATGTCGACCGGCGGTCCCGGCGGAGGCGGCCCCGAGTTCCCGGCCAGATACCAAATCTCGTCCGGGGAGAAAGCGTCGTCGAAGAAATCAAAGGACGCTATGGCCCCGGCAAATGGCAGAAAGGCCGTCCGGCGGGCGGGATTCCACCCGGTGCCCACGCGGAAATGGTCGCCCGGATTGACCGAGAGGGCGGCGGTTTTTTCAGCGTTCAGCGCCCCATTCAAATAAAGCCGGAGACGCGCGCCGTCATAGGAGACGGCGATATGCTGCCAGCGCGCCTCCAAAGGCAGCCCGCCCTGGAAACCCAGCTTAAGCAGGGGCCCGTTGTAGAACCCCGCCTGGCGGCCCGTACCGATGCCCAGCTCGGCCGCACGGTCAGCCCCGCCGGCCCAGGAGGCGATGGTCTTCTTGACCGCCAATTGCGGATCGAAAACCCAGGCCGCGGTCGTGAAGGCGTGCGTTCCACCCAGCGCCGCGGAAACGGGAAACGTCGACACCAGGTGATCGCCTTTCCCTTTGAAGACGACCGCCGCCCGTCCGGAAAAAGAGGCGCCGAGAGGAGCAGTCGCCCCGCCCAAAACAAAGCGTCCCCCCAGGGTCCCCTCGTTGGGCCAGGCCTTTACCTTCCCGGCCGGAAGGCGCTCGGCGCGGAGGGCGATCAGCCGTTCCGCGGCCTGGCCGAGGCCGGCCGCGAACAAGAGCGCGCCCCATAATACGATGGCCGGCCGGATCCGGAGCTTCATCAACGCAGGTCCTCCTTCCCATTTATTTTATCGATTTCGAGCCAAAAGATCACAATGTTCTCATTATGAGCGAATTGTAGATGCGACCCCGTCAGCAATACGGCCCCGTTAGCGAATTGTAGACGCGACCCCGAAGGGCGTATGATGATGATTCAAGGAACTCCCATCATGAACATATCCCGCCGCATTCTTCTCAAAAGCATCGGATTCACCATTTTGCTGGCGGCCCTGGCCGCCGGACCGTTCGCCGCCTCGCTGGCCCTTCCCGAAGGCGCGGCTCAGGACCCGGCTATCCGCTTGGCCAAGCCGCTCCGGCACGAAATCTCCGTCCAGCTGAAGCTCGTCCAGGTCTATGTCAGCGACGCCAAGGGCAAACCCGTGCAGGATCTGAAAAAAGAAGACTTCGCCGTTTACGACAACGGCCAGCTCATGAAGGTCACGGAGTTCGAGCGGCACGTCATCGCCGCCGCTCCCGGCAAGGCCTCCGCCCCCAGGTCCGAGACCCCGCCGGCCGCCGTGCAGTTGGCCGCCGGGACCGCCGCGCCGGACCAGGTCCCGGCCCCGTCAATGGCGCGGAAATTTTTCCTCTTCTTCGACTTCGCCAACAACAACCAGCGCGGCGCCCGCAAGTCCCGCGATGCCGCCCTTCACTTCATGGACGGCGAAGTCAGGCCGGACGATGAGGTCGGGCTGGTTTCCTATTCGCTTACCCGGGGCCTGTCCATCCACGAATTCTTGACCCTCGACCACGACAAGATCCGATCGGCCGTCGCCGACATGGAGGTCAAGGCCATCGCCGGCCGAGGCGACGAGATCGAGCAGGAGTATTGGCGCCAAGTCACGGAGGGAAACGTCGCCGAAGGTTTCGGCTCGGGCCAGACGGAAACGATCTTCAACTGGAAGCGCCAGGAGACCAAGAGCCAGGCCTTGAACTTCATCCTCAAGCTAGATGCCTTGGCCAAGGGACTGCGCTACGTGCCCGGCCAAAAACAGATCATCCTCTTCTCCTCGGGCATTCCCAATTCGCTCATCTACGGCAATCAGGCCGGAAACAACCAGGCCAACGCGGCCGGATCGCGGTCGGCCTTCGACCCCGGCGACCACATCCTGCGCACCAAGAATGAGGAGATGCTCAAGGAGATGACCGCCTCCAACTGCGCGATCTATTCTTTCGACGTGCGCGAATCGGCCATGGTCCCCTCGCTCTTTGCCTATGATGAACAGACTTTCGAGAACCGCTCCCACTACTCCTCGCGGGACCTGTTCACTGAAAGCGGCGTCCAACAGAACAACGATCTCATCTACCGGGACGACCGTACGACGGGGCTGTATTCCCTGCGCCGCCTGGCCAAGACGACCGGCGGCAAGTATTATTCCAATATCGACCGTTTCGCCGAAAACATGGATGACCTGCAGTCCATGACCAGCGCGTTCTATGTGCTCGGTTACTCCGTCCCCCAAAGCTGGAACGGAGAATTCCATGCCCTGAAGGTGGATGTCAAGCGCAAGGGAGTCGAGGTCCGGGCCCAAACGGGCTATTTCGATCCCCGGCCTTTCAGCGAGCTGTCCGATCTGGAGAAGCAGCTTCACCTCCTGGACCTGGGGGTATCGGACGCTCCTCTCTTCCAGGCGCCCCTGCCGGCCTTCCTGGCCGCGCTGGCCGCCCCTCCCGGCTCGCCCAACAACCTCGTTCTGCTCGGCCAACTGCCCGCGGAAGCCGTCGAGAAGCTGTCGGGGACGAAGGTCGAAATGGTGACTTTCATCTTCGACGAGAGCGACAACCTGGCCGACCTGCGCCGGACCGAGCATGTCTTGTCCGGATTCAAAAACCGCCCGGTCCTTTACGCCTCGCAGGCCTCGCTTTTGCCGGGTACGTACAAGTGCCGGCTGGTCGTCCGCGACTTGGACAGCGGCCAGGCCGCCGTGGCCACGACCCGGGTCTTCGTCCCCGCTCCCGCGTTCGACGGCATCTCTCTGCACGCGCCTCTTCTGCTCGGACCGGCGGCCAACGGAGCCTACCTCGAAAGCCGGGCTTCGCGCCGGACGTCCCCTTCGGGCGGCGTGTCCTGGGCGGAGACCTACCCCTTCGACGCCACACGCTTCATGCCGCTCCTCGGACCGCTTCCGCAGGGAACGCCCCGCATCGCCGTCGTCCTGCCCTGCTCGATCGCCGGCCTGGTCAACGCCCGGATTGCCGTCCGGGCGGCCGTCGTCAACGTCCAGACGGCCGAAAAACTGCCCTTGCTCCTCATCCCCACGACCCAGGTCGCCCGCGAGGGGACGGTCGTCCAGACCTTCGAGATCCCGACCGCCGCGTTGGCGCCGGGGAAATACGTCTTCTATTTCTATGCCGAGGATACGGCCACGAAAGCCCTGGCCCATACGACCGCCGCGCTGACGGTAAAATAGACCGCGAAGTCAGTCGTCTGGCTCAGGGCTTTCGGGAAAAACACGCTTATTTCCCCACCGAGGAAATGCGCTCCGCTCCTCGCTCGCTCCCTACCCTCACCGGATCGAAATCATATACGATAAGGGTAGGACCCTGCCCGCTCGCTCGTCGAGGCGTTTTTCCCCAAACGCCCCTCGCTTGGCATTTTTCTAACCGCGACTATGAAAAATCAACGGACATTGTACAAGTGTCCCTGAAAAAGGACGATGGGCCTAATCGCGGAGGCGGACCCTGCCTGATGATTCGATGAAAATCCCGGCACGGAAATTGCACGGATTATCGGCAGAGCCCCGAATTGTGGGGCGAATCGTGATATAAATAAGGGGAATTTGCGTGGAATCGACCATCGAGGACCTTTTGGACCCGCATAAACGCGTAAATTTTCTTTTTACTTTCGCCTATTTTCTTGGAATCGGCATGCTCTTCTCAGCCTTTTCCTCACCTCTTTTCGCCGGCCAGGCCAAGCCGAAAGCGGACGATCAGCAGGCGGTCCGCCTGACCAAGCCGCTCGAACACGAAGTCAGCGTCGTCCTAAAGCTCGTCCAGGTTTACGTCACCGACGGCAAAGGCGCACCCGTCCTCGATCTGGCCAAGAGCGATTTCATCGTCCGCGACAATGGCCGCCCCATGTCTGTCACCGATTTCGAGAGGCACGTGCTCGCGTCCGCCGCGCCCGCCCCGGAGGCCGCCGTCTCCCCCAAGCCCGCGGAACCGGTGGCTGATGCGTCGCCGTCCATTTCCCGAAAATTCTTCCTATTCTTCGATTTCGCCTTCACTAACCAGCAGGGCGCCCGCAAGGCTAAGGACGCCGCCCTGCATTTCCTGGACACCGAGATCCGGCCGAAGGACGAAATCGGCCTGATCACGTACTCCCTGACCCGCGGCTTGTCCATCCATGAATTCCTCTCGACCAATCACAAGAAAATCCGCGAAGCCTTGTCCGGCATCGGTATCGGCGAGGTGGCCGGGCGGGGCGATGACATCGAGCAGGAATACTACCGCCGCATCGGAGAGGGCGTCAGCGGATCAGATTTGAACGAATTGAAATTCCGGCGGCAGGAATCGAAGAACCAGGCCCTCAATTTCCTCATCAAGCTGACTTATCTGGCCAAAGGCCTGCGCTACGTGCCCGGCCAGAAAAACCTGCTGCTTTTTTCCTCCGGCATCCCCGCGTCCATGATCTATGGCAACCAGCGAGCGGTGGACGGCGTCGATCCGGGCGACCACATCATGCGCACCCAGAACGAGGCCATGCTTAAGGAGCTGAGCGCGTCGAACTGCTCGTTCTTTATTTTCGACGTGCGCGAGGCCGCGCTCGTGCCCTCGCTCTTCGACAGCGACGAGCAGTCTTTCAGCCACTCCCGCGACCAGGGGCGGTCGCGCTTCACCGTGGGCGGCGCCCTCAACAACTATGACAGCCTTTTCAAGGACGACAATACGACCGGCCTCTATTCCCTGCGCCGCCTGGCCAAGACGACCGGCGGCAAATATTACGGCAATTTGAACGAGTACAAGAATAATCTGGGCGATCTGCAAGCCCTGACGAGCTCGTACTACGTCATCGGCTACCCCGTCTCCCAGGAATGGAACGGCGAGTTCCACGAGCTCAAGATCGAGGTCGCCCGCAAAGGCTGCGAGGTCCGGACCCAGGCCGGCTATTTCAATCCCAAGCCCTTCGGCGAATACACCGACCTGGAAAAGCAGCTCCACCTGCTCGACCTGGCCACATCCGAGAATCCCCTCTTCCAGGTCCCGGCCGTGGGGACGCTCCAGGCCCTGGCCGGTGAAGGATCCGGCGTCTCGCCCAATCTGGTCCTGCTGATGCGCCTTCCGGCGGAAGTACAGGATCGATGGAGCGGAGGGAAGGCCGAAATCGTCACTTTTCTCTTCGACCAGCGCGACAATCTGGTCGATCTGCGCAAAACCGAGGATTCGTTGTCCCGGCACAAAGGCCGGGCGGTTTTCCATGCCACGGGCCTGACAGTCGCGCCGGGCGCGTATAAGGCCAGGATTGTCGTCCGCGATCTGGAGACGGGTACGGCCGCGGTGGCCTCGGCTTCGATCGAAGTGCCGGCGATTCCGTCGCCGGGGATCCGCCTGCATCCCGCGCTCCTCCTGATCGGGACCGATCGCGAGACCTATCTCCAGGCCCAAAGCAAGGAGGCCGTTAAAGCGCCCGCGGCGGCGGGCACGGACACCGCCTTCTTCAACTGGTCGGCGCTCTATCCCTTCGACGCCAAGATGCAGGCGCCACTCCTGGGACCGATCCCGGTGGGGACAGAAAGCGTCGACGTCATGCTGCCCTGCGCCATATCCGGGATCGCCAACGCCCGTATCGCCCTGAAAATCGCGCTCGCCGATTCGGGCACGGGCGTGAAGATTCCGGTCAAGATCGCCCATAAAGGACAGATCGTCAAGGGCAGTACCGTCATCAATATTTTCGAAGTTCCGACCAAAGATCTCCGTTCGGGGAATTACATCCTCTCGTTCGAAGCCCAGGAACCGACGACAGGGGCCGCTTCGGTCCTGAAGAGCCCACTGGTCGTGAAATAGAGAAGGGGGACGGGCCTTGCAGTCCTCCCATTCGATAGAATGGGAGGATGCAATACCGCGTTCCATTGAGGAGGCGCCGATGAGGGGGAAAGCGCTTCGTTTCTTTTTGATCGCGGGGGGAGTTGTCCTTATGAGTTTGATCGCAGCGCCTCGACTATCAAACTCCGCCCAGACCCAATCCCATCTCGCCGATCAAGACGCCATCCGGCTGCAGAAACCGCTCCGCCACGAGGTCAACGTCGTCCTCAAGCTCATTCAGGTCGTCGTCACGGACAAGAACGGTAATCCGGTGACCGATCTGAAGAAAGAGGATTTCGCTCTGACCGATAACGGCGATGAGAAAAAGCTGACCGCATTCGAGCGGCATGACCTGAAGGTCGAACATTCCGCCTGGAAATCCGGCGAGGCACAAATTGGGGAAACTCCTCTCCCGGCTTCACGCCTTCTGAATCGAAAAATCATCTTCTTGTTCGATTTCGCAACCGGAAGCTACACGGGTGTCCGGAAAGCCACGGAAGCGGCCTTAAATTTCATTGATACGAAGCTCTTTCCAGATGACGAATTGGGTGTTATTACCTTTTCGTTCACGAAGGGCCTCCAGTTTTCGGAATTGTTGACGACCGATCACAAGAAAATCCGGACCGTCATCTCCTCGTTCGGCCTCCACAGCGGAGCGGGCGGTGCATTGAGCGAGGAAGAGAAATACAACGATCAACTGGCGGCGGGCGCCGCTGCGGACGCCAGGAAAGCGAGTCCGCTCACGCTAGATCGAGGAGACTCGAATTTTGTTGCGGACCGTCGGCTATTGATAAGGGCTTATTTCGATCGGATGATGGCCTTGGCCCAAGCCCTGCGCTACCTCCCTGGAAAGAAAGACATCGTCTTTTTTTCTTCGGGAATCACTACGGGACAATTGAAGGGCGGAAACGCATCGCCGCAAGAGGCCGATTTGGAAACCGATCACCGCCGCATGTTGACGGATATCTTCAATGCGATGGTCACCGCAAATGCCGTCATATATCCTATTTTTACGGGCGAAAGGACGACCGGTCTTGATATGAAAACGACGGCCGCTTCCCTCATGGAGATGGCCGCGAAGACAGGTGGACAGTACTTTGGCTATGCCCAAAATTACTCCGACAATTTTGAGAAATTCCAAACCCTGACAGCCGCCTATTATGTCTTGGGCTATTCCATCAACGAAACATGGGATGGCCATTATCACAAAGTCAAAGTCCTCGTCAGCCGGCCGGGATGCCAGGTACGAGCGCAGGCGGGATATCTCAACCCCAAGGAATTCGCCGACTACTCGGAGCTGGAGAAACAAATCCACCTCATCGATCTGGCTCTGGCCGAAAAGCCGCTCCTTCAGGAACCCCTCCGCTTTCCCATGGCCGCCCTCGGATTGTCCTGCGGAGCCGCCGACAATATCGGACTGGCCGCGGAAATCCCCCTGGCCGAATTGCGCGCCGCGGGAATGGGCCGGGTCGAAATCGTGCGCCTGGTCTTCAATGCCGCTGATGAAATCGTCGATTCCCGGCGCACGGAGGAGGATCTCCGGGCCCGAAAGGAACGGACGGCGGTCCTGGCTTCGCTCCTTACAGCGCCGCCCGGACAAGTCCGTTGCCGCATCGTCATACGGGACCTGGAATCGGGCCGGTCCGCCGTGGCGGGGACTTCCTTGGACAGCCCCGTCTCTACCGAAACGGAGGTCCGCGTCCAGCCGCCGCTCCTGTTGCGCGGGGAGAGAGATCAATTCATCCTGAAGAACCCGAAACCCGCGAAAGCCGAAGCAGGGGCGGCTTCCGCGACGCCCGCGGAGGCGTTCTTCCTCGATCCCGCCCAGTACGTCCCCGATTTTCGGACAGCCCTGAAGCGCGGATCGGAGATTGCTGGGATCATTTCATGCACCGGTCCCCCGGATCTATTAAAGCAAATCAGGCTTACCGCCGTTCTCTTCGACAAGTTCAAGAACGAGCCGCACGATGTCCCGCTCGCTACTGCCGGGGAAAAGACGACGAGTGGGGCGCGGATTTTCTTCATTCGTTTTCGGGTGCCTGACGTCGAGTCCGACGAGTACTCCCTGATTTTTACTGCCATGGGGCCCGACGGGCCATTATCCAGGATCGTCCGGGATTTCGTCCTCGATTGAGGAGGAGAAGAATGGACTCCGGAATTGAAAAAACAACGGGCCGGCGCCCGGAAAACGTTCGAAACCTTCTATCCATGCGCCATGGTCTTCTCCTCTTTGTCATGATCATCGGTTCCGTTTTTTCCCAGGCAAGGGTTGCGGCGACGGGCCAAGCCCCGCCGCCCGATTTGGAAGCCGTTTTGAAAAAGGCGTCTGATTACTGCCGAAGGCTCGAGTCATCAGTGCTCGACTTCGTATGCCGCGAGGAGGTCGTCGAAAAAGCCGACCCTTCCCGCGACAAGGCCAAGCCTCTCGCCCCCCAGCATGATTGGAATCTAGTGCAAGGAGGGACACGGACGACGATCTACAGCGTCTTCCGCCCGATTAAAAACGCTTTTCTCTACGACTATCAATGCGTCCGGGCGAACCGGGTCATTCGGGAGACCCGCACGCTCATCGAGCTCAACGGCAAGAAGCGCAACGATCCTGATACGCCTCTCATGACCACGAGCATCGCGTATCGCAACGCCCTTCTCGGCCCGGTCAATCTCTTTTCAGACCTCTCCCAGAACGGCTACGAATATCGCGTCGCGGGAACGGAGAAGCTCGAAAAGCGGCCGATGGCGGTCATCGAAGTCCGGCCCAAAGCGGGCGCCTTTGAGCCCGTCTGCCTTTCAGGAAAGGCCTGGGTCGACCCGAAAACCGCCGAAATTCTGAAGATCGAATGGACCCAGAAACCGGCCGATCGGGCCGAGATCTTCGCCCAGCGCGAGGAGAAGATCGGCGGGAAGCTCCGCCTGACACTGCGCACGGAATTTCACACGGAAAAAAGCGGGATCCGCTTTCCCAGCAAGCTCTGGATCGAGGAGGCCTATATCAATGACCGCGGCCGGGCCTTCGTCCGCTCGGAGACGAACGTCACCTATAAGGATTTCAAATTCTTCACCGTCGAGTGGGATGTCCGCTGATCCCCGTCAATCCAGACGGAAAGTGAGGATCTTCCAGGGCTCCGCCGAAAACTCGATTTTTCCGTCGCGAACGAAGGCGTCGGCCAGAGCCGCTTCCCCAGCAGATCCGTGCGGACGGCCCGCTTCAACGGGAGATGGAAGCCGACTTCAGCCTTGCGGAAGGCCGCGACTTCCAAAATTAGGGCAGCTAAGTTTATCATGCATGATCTTAATTCAAATTAACTTCACGGGCAGTACGCTAAGTGGGGGCAAGTCAGATTGCATAAATGAAATGCCGATATCGTCACCTGTGGAGGCCAAAAAGGATCGGTTCGGGAGCGGAACCCTTTAAAATACCGCTCAATAATAGGAGAATCCAATTTGGAAGGGAGGAATCAGATGGCTGCGATCAGTCGCATGGGAAATCTAGGCTTAATAATATTTCTGGTGGCCTGCGCTCCTATAAGCGAAAAGCCGACGCGGACGATTCAAAACGGCGTCGAGACGGTGATGAACCGGATGGTTACTTATAAGGTTAAAAACGAACCCGGCTCATTCTCGCTGAGCGAAGAATTCGTTTTGGATCTCGAACGGGAGGACCTCGCCGACAAAGGATTGGCCCAACCCCGCGGCTTCGAGGTCGAGCCCGGGGGAGAGATGCTGGTCCTTTCCGAGTCTGGAATATTTGTGTTCGACGCGTCCGGCCGGTTCCTCCGCAAA
>PMCY01000246.1:0-8557 GCA_003154255.1 Candidatus Aminicenantota bacterium
CATGGTCGGCGTTCCGAAATAGAGGGACTTTTCCACGGGCTTGATCATCTTGCCGAACCAGGGTCCGCGGTTGAAGCCGACCGGCACTTCGCCGGCCTCGTCGAGCTCGGCCTGTACGCCGAACTGCTTGAACTGCCAGAGGGCCCAGGCCGTTCCGTTGGTGAACGCATCCGTGCCTGTGTAGCGGCCGCCGAAGCGGTTGGAGGCGAAATCCAGCCAGGTCATAACCTGATTGTCGTGAAGTCCTTTAACGATCATTTTTTTGAGGACCGGGTCCTCAATCGCGGCGGGCGGCTTGATCTGGGCGGCCGAAACAGCGGCCAGGAGCGAGGCGAAGATAAGAAGTGACAGGGCGAAGCGTCTGAAGCGCATGGATCCTCCGGTAAGGGTGGGAAAGAAGATCATGAAGGGGTATCTTTATCCCATGCGGGCTTCCAATTCAAGCCATAGGGACCATTCCCAATCGGCATCCATTGGTGCTAGGATGAAACCATTCGCGAGGAGAGAACGATGAAAAAATATGCCCTCGTCCTGGTCGGATGGGCGGTCCTGGCCGCCCTGGCGGCCCCGCTGCCCGGCCAGACCATCGAAAACGTCGGGCCGCAAAGAGCGTTGGAATTGACGGCGGCCCCCCGGACCTATCTGGTGGACGTCCGCAGCGCGGCCGAATATGTTTTCGTCGGGCACCCCCCCAAGGCTTACAACATCCCTCTGTCGTTCTGGAGCGAGTCCGAGCAGAATCTCGTTCCCAACGATCACTTTGTCCAGGACCTTCAGGTCCGTTTCAAGAACGACGACACGCTTATCTTCATGTGCCGCAGCGGCGGTCGGAGCCTTCGCGCTTCCCAGGCGGCCCAGGCGGCCGGGTTCAAGAAAGTGATCAACGTGACAGACGGCTTCGAGGGCAGGAAGGATGATCAGGGCCGTTTTACAATCGGCGGCTGGAAGCCCGCCGGCCTGCCTTACACCTACGACGTCGACCCGGCCCTGGCCTACAAACGGGTGGGAGAGGACGCGGCACCCGCTCGCGGTTCTAGGGCGCTCGCGAGTGCGGTGGGTTCGGATCCCCAGGCAAGGCCTGGGGCCCCTGCCACCGACGTCGCCGTGATGAAAACTTCAATGGGGACGATGGTCTTCCGATTCTTCGAGGCCGATGCGCCCCAAACGACGGCCCAGTTCAAAAAGCTCGTCGCCGCCGGCTTCTACGACGGCAAGGATTTNNTACCGGGTGGTGAAAGGCCATGTCATCCAGGCCGGGGGCGGCGATGCTCCCAAGCTGCCGCCCGAGTTCAACAAAAATCCCCATCTCTTCGGGACGCTGGGCCTGGGACGCGCGGGCGACGAGAAGAGCGGCGACTCGGAGATCTATGTCTGCGTTGCGCCCCGCCCGCACTTGGACGGCAAGTACACGGTTTTCGGGCAGCTGATCGAGGGCGCGGACGTCCTCGGAAAAATCGCCGAGGTTCCGGTCGAAGAGATCTGGACNNTTGCCGGCCGGGCTCAATTGAAGGAAAAACCGGGCCGGGAAATGATGCGGATGCAGGCGTCCACCACGGCCGGATCGTAAAAGGCGCCCTTCCCTTTGCGGATCTCATCGATCGCCGCGTGCGGCCCCAGAGCGGGCCGATAAGGCCGGTGGGAGGACATGGCCTCCACCACATCGGCCACGGCGAGGATGCGGGCTTCGATGAGGATCGCCTCCCCGGTCAGCTTGTTTGGATATCCCGACCCGTCCATGCGCTCGTGGTGCTGAAGGACGATTTGGGCGATGGGCCAGGGGAAGGGAATATTCTCCAGGATGGTGAAGCCGGCCAGCGAATGGGACTGGATCAGGGAATACTCGACCGGCGAGAGCTTCGTCGGCTTGCTCAGGATCTCGGCCGGGATGGACAGCTTGCCGATATCGTGGACCATTCCGGCGATCCGGATGCCTTCCACTTTGTCCGAGTCCAGGCCCATCTCGCGGCCGATCGCCACGGCCAGCCGGGTGACCCGCTCCTGGTGTCCGGAGGTATAGGGGTCCCGCATTTCGATGGCCGAGGAAAGGGCCCGGATCGCCGATTGAAAGGCTTCCCGCAATTCCCGGAAGCTTTGGCGAAGACGCTCTTCGCTTTTTTTCCGCTCGGTGATGTCCCGGATGATGGCTAAAATATGGATTTGGCCATGGAGGTCGAAGGTCGAGGCCTGGATCTCGGAGTCGAATTCGGATCCATCCTTGCGCAGCCCCCGGGATTCATAGAAGGCCGGAGCCGGTTCGCCCGCACTGCGCAGGCGGATATAAGCGGCCATCTGGTCCCTTACGGACGCCGCAACCAAATCAAGGACGGGGCGTCCCGCCAATTCCTCGGGCGTATCGTATCCGTAGAGCCGGAGATAGGCTTGGTTTTCGAAAACGTGGTTGCTGTTCCGGCTGACGACGATAGGATCGCGGCTGTTCTGGAAGACGTTCCGGAATTTCATTTCGCTCTCTTGGAGCGCCTCCTCCGCCTGCCGGCGGGCGGCTTCGTCCTGCAGGGCTTCCAAGGCGTAGGCCAGTTCGCCGGCCAATTCGGTGAGCAATTGGATTTCCTCCGGGCCGAAGATCCCGGCCTTGTCCGAATAGACCGTCAGCACGCCGGCCCAATCCTTCTTCGTCGGCATGGGAATGGCCGCGACGGAGACCACTCCGTATTTCGCGGCCGTTTCCTTCCAGGAAATGAAAGCGGGATCCGTCCGGACGTCGCCGACGATCACGGATTTTTGGCTCTGGACGGCGCGGTCGGCCGCCATGCGGCCCGGCCCCATGCCGTACCGGATGGCACTCGCGTCGGCCAGAGCATCCCCGACGTCTCCGGCTTTGGCCGCCAATTGGACGATGCCGTGGACGGGATCGACCTTTCCGATCCANNGCAAGCTTCCTCCAGAAGGGCCTGGGGATCGCGCTCGTGGGTGATCAGATGATCGATGTCCCGGACGGCCCGCAAAACCTGGTTCAGGCGGCGCAGCTGCGATTCAGCTCCGTGTTTGTAGAGGGCCATTTCCAGGCTGGCCCGCAACTCCTGCTCTCGGACCGGTTTTGACAGGAAGGCGTAGGCGTCGGTGATTTTGGCCTGTTGAAGGATGGTCTCCTCGGCATAGGCCGTCAGAAAGATGATGGGGATATCGGCGCTCTTGCCGATCGCTTCGGCCGCCTCGATCCCGGACATCGTCCCGCGGAGCCGGACGTCCATGAGAATGGCGTCCGGCTTCATCTCCAGCGCCAGCCGGACGGCCGCTTCGCCGGTGGCGGCTTGCCCGACCGCTTCGTACCCCATCCGGTTCAGCTCCAGCGCCAGGTGGGCGGCCAGGATGGCTTCGTCCTCCACGATCAGGATCCGGGCCGGTTTCATGTGTTTTTTTCCGGCGAGAATGGGAAAGCGATTTGAAAGCCCAGACCGGGCGGCCCGGATATCGCCCATGTTCCGCCGAGCTGCTGGGTGGCCCAGAGATGGGCCAAGCGCAGGCCGAGGGAATCCGTCGTTCCAATCTTTACGCCGGGCGGAAGCCCGACGCCGTTGTCGGCGATCGTCACCCGGACCATCTCATCTTTCTTGCGCAGCCCGATTCGGATGACCGGCTTTTCATCGAAGCCCGGCGGAAAGGCATATTTGAGGGCATTGGTTTCCAATTCGTTGATCAGCATGCCGCAGGGGAGGGCTTGTTCGATATCCAGGGACATTTCCTGCAGGTCCAAGTCCAGGACCACTGTCCGGCCGCCGCCGAAGGCTTCCAGGACGAACTCCGCCAGCTGTTTCAAATAGGCGCGCATTTCGATGTGGGCCATGTTCTGCGAAAGAAACAGCCGTTCATAGACCATGGCCATCGCCTGGGCCTGCCCCAGAAGCTCCAGGAGAGGCTGAGCCGCTTCCGGATTCGTGGTCCGGGCGGCTTTCATCTGGGTCAATGAAACAATGGCCTGGAGGTTGTTCTTGACCCGATGGTGGACTTCGTGCAGAAGGCTCTCTTTTTCTTCCAGGGCGGACTGCAGGAGGGTCTCGGCTTTTTTCCTTTCGGTCAGGTCGACGATCACCATGCGGACCTGGGCCTTGCTCTCCGGACCCGCCACGCTCACGGCGTCCAGGCGGACCGGGATCGTCGACCCGTCCGGCTTCCTCAGCCGCAATTCCAGGGATTGGCGGGCCGGAGAGGAATCGATCCGCCGGCGGAAGAGGTAGAAGGCGTCCTCGTCCTCCGCCACGATGAACGAGGCAAACGACCGGCGGATCAGGCGGCCCCGCTCCGTCCCCAGCAGGGACGCGGCCGCCAGATTGGCCTCCAGGATGAGGCCGTTCGATCCGAACGACGTATAACCGATGGGAGCGAAATCGTAGAGGTCGGAGTAGCGGTCCCGGGCGGTCTCGAGATCGAGATGGGACCGCTTGAGCTCTTCGTTCTGCATTTCCAATTCGATCTGGTGAACCTGCAGGCTATGGACGATCTTCCGGATTTCCTCGGGCGTCAGCCGGTCCAGAGATGGGAACTCGATCAGGCGGGCGGCCTTTTCGGCTTTGCGGCGCAATCCGTCGGCTTTGGGCAGGGCCGAACCGACGGGGCGCTTGGTCATGACCCCTCTTTGTCGGGAGGGTCGCCGCACTCCCGGATGGCCGCCAGCAGGCCCGCGTTTTCCCCCTTAGGCCCTTTCAGAACAGCCGCGCGGACGTCAGCCCTGAAATCGCGGCCGTCCTTGCGCTTGAACCTGACCGTGCTCTCGAAGTGGCCGGCCTCCTTTAAAAAGCGAAGGGTCTCTTCGCGGTCGGAGCCGTCGAACCGGGCCTGGAAAAGCGGCCCGGTCTCGCGCCCTATGGCCTCCGCGGCGGTCCAGCCGAACATGTCTTCGGCGCCCTTGTTCCACAATGTCACCCGCAAGGCCTCGTCCGTCCCGACGAAGGCCTCGTGGATGTCGGAGACGAGCCCGGCCTGGAAGATCGTCCGCGCGCCGGCCAGTTTGCGCTCGGTGATATCGGCGAAGGTCACGACGGCGCCCTCGATGACGTTTTCCCGCGTCCGATAAGGCTGAATCCGCATGTTGAACCAGCGCCCCTTCCGGGTCCGGACCTCGACCTCCCTGGGGATCAGATCGTCGAGCGTTTTCTGAATGTCCTCGACCAGGCGATTGTAGCCGGCCAGGTTCGAAGCGATGTGGGCCACGGGCCGCCCGATGTCGGCGGCGATCAGGTTGACGACCTCGGCCGCCGATGGCGTGAAACGCATGATGGCCAGCTTGAGGTCGACGAAGATGGTGGCGATCCCCGTGCCGGAGAGGAGATTGTTCATGTCGTTGTTGACCCGCGTCAGATCGTCGATCTTTTCCCGGAGCTCGGTGTTGACCGTAGTCAGCTCCTCGTTGAGCGACTGCAACTCCTCCTTGGAGGTCTCCAGCTCTTCGTTGGTCGACTGCAATTCCTCGTTGGTCGAATTGAGCTCCTCGTTGGCCGTATTCAACTCCTCCACCGCGCTCTGCAGGTGTTCCTCCTTGGTTTTGAGCTCATTCTCCAGCAGGGCGATGAGGGGGTCGACGGCCTCCGTGTCCCGGCCGGCCGCGGCCGGGGGCGGGGTTTCGACGGGCGCCGGCGCGTCCTCGAATATGATCAGAAGCAGTCCCGGGCCGGCCGAGGACGAGTCCAGGGGCCGGATCGTCAGGTTGACCGGCCGGTTGTCCCCGTTCATCCGGACAGGCAAACCCTCGTAGCGGACGGTTTCGCCGCCGGCCGCGGCCTTGCGCAAGCCGGCGGACAGCTCCAGGCGCAGACCCTCCCGGGCAATGCGGGCCACATTGACGTCGATCTCCCCTTGGACGAGCTCCAGATAGCGGCCCGTCCGGCCGTGGATATAGAGGATTTCGCCTTTGGCGTTGACGGTCACGCAAACCGGAGTGTAGTCCCGCAGAATGACCTGCTCGGTATAAGTTCGAAGATCAGGCTTTCTTCTGGCCTCNNCGATTCCGGCAGGATCGGGCGCGGCGTCCCGACCTCCCGGCGGCGGTAGATCTTCCATTTGCGGTCAATGCTCTCGAACAGATGGATGAATTCTCCGATGGATTCCGAACAGCCGAGGATGAGAACGCCGCCGGGGCGCAGGGCGTAATGGAAGAGGGGGATGATTCTCTTTTGCAGCTCCGGGCCCAGGTAGATGAGCAGGTTGCGGCAGGCGATGATGTCCATGCGGGAGAACGGCGGGTCTTTGATGACGTTCTGTTCGGAGAAAATCAGAAGGTCGCGGACCGATTTCTTGACCCGGTAGGAGCCGGGCTCATCGTGGAGGAAGAAGCGGGCCAGGCGCTCGGGCGTGACGTCCACGGAGATGCTGTCCGGGTAGACCGCGGAACGGGCCTGCTCGATCGCCCGGTGGTCGATGTCCGTGGCGAAAACCTGGACCCTGTTCTGCCGTCCGGTGCGTTCGGCGTATTCCTGGAACAGGATGGCCAATGAATAGGCCTCCTCCCCGGTCGAGCAGCCGGCCACCCAGATCCGGATGGGCTCGCCGTCCGGATGGTCCTGGAAGAGCTTGGGCAAAACCTGGGCCTCCAGGGCGGCGAATGATCCCGCATCCCGGAAGAAGCTGGTCACGCCGATGAGCAGGTCATTGAAGAGGGCCTTCCGCTCCTCGGAATTCTGATTGAGGTAATGGAGATAATCCTCGACGCGATCGATCTGGTTGACGGCCATGCGCCGTTCGATCCGGCGGCGGACGGTGCTCTGCTTGTAGAAGGTGAAATCGTGCCCGGTCTGGGAGCGAAGCAGGACGAAGATCTTCGGCAGCCAGGCCCCGATCTCGGCGGCCGGCGAGGCCGCCGTGGTCCCCGCGGACCGCACCCGCTGGACGTAGGCGATCAGGCACTCGGCCATCTTCTCGGGCGGCAGGATGAAGTCGGCCAGGCCCGTGGTGATGGCGCTCTTGGGCATGCCGTCGAATTCGGCCGTCGCGGGGTCCTGGACCATGGCCATTCCGCCGGCTTCTTTGACCACCCGCAGGCCGACGGTTCCGTCCGTGCCCGTCCCGGAGAGAATGATGCAGATCGCTCGCTCTCCCTGGTCGACGGCCAGAGAGCGGAAGAAGATGTCGATGGTCAGGTGCAGGCCCCGTGAGGCCGACGGCTGGAGCAGATGGAATGTCCCGTTCAGGATGGAGAGGTCCTTGTTTGGCGGGATGATGTAGACTTGATTGGGCTCGACGGCCATCCCGTCCATCAATTCGCGGACTGTTTTCCGGGTGTAGCGTCGGATCAGATCGGTCAGGATGCTCTTATGGTCGGGGTCGAGGTGCTGGATGAGGACGATGGCCATGCCGCTTTCGGTCTCGGCGGGCATGGCGGAGAAGAATTTTTCGAACGCGCCCAGTCCGCCGGCCGAGGCCCCGACGCCGACGATGGGAAAGGACGGGATTTTCCCGGGGCTCTCCTTGGGGACGGCGCCGCCCGGCTTGGGCCGCTTCCCGGATTTCACTTCAGGCTTGGTCATGGTCCGTCTTTTCCTTGGGTCAAGGATGGATTTTCGGCCGTTACCGGAGGGGCGCTGAGTTCAGGAGCATAGACGGAGAATGGGCCTGATTGTCTTTTTCCCCTCATCTCGATGGATCGGGAACGGGGATCTTCTCCTCTCGCCTTTTTCGATCTTAGCCCCAACCCTCCGATGTGTCAAGGCGCGGAGAGCCGGCTTTTTTTCGAAGAGAGCTTTGGAATTCCGAAGAAAGTTCCAAGAACCGTTCGAAGCTCAGGCCGTCGCCGTCTTGGCCCTTTTCTTGCCCCAGCGCAGCTTCATGGTCAGGATCTTGTCCGAGGAGAAGATCCGCGCCGCGATCACGACCAGGATGATGAAGACGAGAATCTCGTAGCCGATGCCGCCCAGAATAGCGCCGTAGTTCTGGAGATAAAGGTTCTGCACGGCCATGAACGGGTGGGAGAAGGGGATGGCCATCAGCAAAAGCTTGACCGGCGGAGACAGGGTCGAAAGGTCGGCGAAGAGGGAGATGAAATAGGGGATCATGACCACCAGGACGACGGGCATGATCAGGCTCTGGGCGCTGCGGAAATCCTCGGCCAGGACGCCCAGGATCATGGAGATGGCCAGGGCGCAGAGGATGGCGAAGAAAAGGGAGACGCCCAGGAAGACATAGCCGCTNNGTGATGATGGAGGTCCGGCGGATGGGCACGGTCAGGAGCGTCTCCAGCGTCTTGTTCTGTTTTTCCATGGCCACCGTGGTGATGACCATCTGGGAGGAATAGATGATGATCATCATTAGGATGACGGGGATGAAAACCGTTTGGGAAGAAAGAAGTTGAGCGATCTGGAAGGCCGACCCCTCGGCCATTTTGTCCTTGACGATAATGAAGTCGCGGCTCTTGATGGGGTTTTTGATCGTGTCGGGATTGGCCTCGGGGATTTTCGATTTGAGGAAGCCGTTCGAAATGACGTTGTTCATGGCCGCCAGGACGCCTTTCAGGATGGCCGATGTGCGGGATCCGACCATGGAGAAGTTGCGCATGAACGAATAAGTCTCGATCTCCCGGACGTTGAGATCGGCCAGCGATTGCCCGAAGCCC